>NZ_JBKHUI010000004.1:0-331403 GCF_046569695.1 Kluyvera sp. 142486 | reverse complement strand
AATGTCAGATCGTATGCGCCTGTTAGGGCGCGGCTGGTAAGAGAGCCTTATAGGCGCATCAGAAAAACCTCCGGCTATGCCGGAGGATATTTATTGTGACTGCTATTTCCCGGCGGCGTTTTGCCTGGCCGGCTACATTATCTGACGACTAATACTGGGATATGCGCGTGGCGGATAACGCTGGAAGCGTTGGAGCCAAGCAGGTGCGTGCTGATAGACGGGTTACGTGAACCGATCACCACCATATCGGCGTTCAGTTCTTCCGCCAGTTCGTTCACGGCATCGCGGACGCTGCCGAGGCGAACGTGAAGCTTAATGCGCGAAGGGTCGATGCTGAAATGGCTCACCATGGTGGTCAGGCGGCTTTCGGCTTCCTGCTGCAGATGCTCTTCAAAGCGGCGCAGGTCGGCGGCAAAGCGGCTCATGGTGTAGCTGGCTGATGCAGGCAGCACGTGAAGCAGATGGATAATGCCATCCTGCTGGGCTAAAAATTCCGCGTGACGAACGGCTTTGTCACTCAATTCCATCTCAAAAACATCAACTGGCATAATGATTGTTTTGTACATATGGCTCCTCCTTGTCTTTGTGGAACTATCAGAACACATAATAGGTTCTAAATATGTCATTTAGTTCGCAAAATAGTTTATCGAGGCGAGGGGCGTTGTAAAGTTTCGTGAAGTGGGTAGGAGTTGAGGGAGCAAAAACAGAAAGAGGATGCAGAACATCCTCTTAATAGGTTAGCGCGGGAGATTAGCGATGAAATTCGCCAGCGGCTTCCGGCTGGTAAAGCAGTTCGAGCACTTCGAGATGGGTAGAAGTACCGCCCGGCAGTTCCCAGTGAATGGCGCTGCCCGCGCGCAGGCCGAGCAGCGCGGCGCCAACCGGGGCCATCACGGAAAGCTGGCTGCTGCTATCGGTCATCTGGGCCGGGAAGACCAGCGTACGGACGCGCTCTTCTCCAGTGGTGAGATCGCGGAATCTGACCTGGCTATTCATACTCACTACATCATGCGGCATGTCCTCTGGGGCACACATCTGGGCACGATCCAGTTCGTCGTTTAGCGCGTTCGCCACCGGGGAATTTGCGTAAGCAGGTTGCTCAAGCAGGCGGTCGATACGCTCGGCATCGAACTCATTAATAATGATGGCAGGTCTGGTCATTATTTACTCCATGTCTATCGATTATCCAAAAGAAAACCCTCACCGCCAGCGGCAAGGGTTCATCTCATCCCATCATACTGATCCTGAGGTCAGGTTTGAAGTGATACAGCGCACATTCGAGAATGGCAACGAACGGTGTTGTGTGAATTTTGTGCGAAATACATCGCAACCTATAAATCTGGATTATTCTTTTTAGGCTGCACCTGGCAGCGTCCTTCCTGTACAGGAGATCGTATGAGTGGTTTCGATAAACTGACCCTGAAAGATGGTAGCTATCTCTGGTTTAAAGATTGGGGGAGCGGACAGCCAATTGTGTTTAGTCACGGCTGGCCGCTGACATCTGATGCGTTTGAGGATCAGATGCTGTATCTGGGGTCAAAGGGGTATCGGGTTATCGCCCACGATAGACGAGGCCATGGGCGCTCGGCGCAGCCCTGGGATGGGCACAATATGGACCAGTATGCGGATGATCTGGCGGAGCTGACCGCCCATCTGAATCTGAAGGATGCGGTGCACGTCGGTCACTCAACCGGCGGCGGCGAGGTGGCTCGCTATATCGGCCGCCACGGCACGCAACGGGTGGCTAAAGCGGTGCTGATTGGCGCGGTAACGCCCATTATGGTGAAAACGGACTTTAACCCGAACGGCGTGCCGCTGGAGGTCTTCGACGGTATTCGTGACGGGGTGATTAACGATCGTGGCGCGTTTTTCTATGAGCTGACGGCGGCGTTTTACGGCTATAACCGTCCAGGGGCGAAGGAGTCGAAAGCGGTGCGTGAAGGCTTTGTTGAGCAAGGGCTACAGGGTTCGATTAAGGCGCTGTACGACTGCATCAAGGCGTTCTCAGAAACCGACCTGCGCGAGGACCTGCGCAGAATGACGATCCCAACGCTGGTGATTCACGGCGATGACGATCAGATTGTGCCGTTTGAAACCTGCGGGAAAGTGGCGGCGGAAATTCTGCCTGACGCGGAGCTGAAGGTGTATCACGGCGGCTCGCATGGGATCTGTACCACGCATAAGCACCAGATCAACGACGATCTGCTGTCGTTTATCGAGCAGTAGCGCGAATCGCCCCCTAAGGTCGGGGGCGTATCAAACGATTAGTAGCCGTTTTTATCCAGGATGAACTGTTTACCGCAGTTGCCGGGGTGCGGCTGTGGAAGCAGTGAATCTGCGCTGAGCGGGTTGTTGATGCTGGCAGATTTAATGGCAATCTGCATTTCGGTCAGATAGGCCGGGTTGCCGTCGCAGGTCAGCTTGACCGCTTTCACATTCTCTTTGCCAAAGGCACGGGCAACCGCATCGTCAAAGCTCGCGCGGGTAACGGTTTTGCCGTAGTTAGCGGCAAGGAACTGACCTATCGCGCTTTGCTTCACTTCGCTATTCATGCGCACCATGGTGCCGAAGTAGGCATCCGGATCGAAGCCGAAGCAGACGCCGTGCTTGGCGTACTCGTAGCGCTCAAGGCAAGTTTCCCCACCGCTGCCCGGCATCACCTGGTTGAGTTTATTGGCCACCTCCAACGACAAACCGGTCTCATCGGCGGCACATTTCCGGCTGGCTTTCGCTTCCGGCATATTAGGGATCGGACGCGTGGCGCAGCCGAAACGCATCCAGCGGTTGTTGTCCACGCCGCGTGAGGCAATGGAGCCCGGCAGCCCAGGCCATAGGCCGTGTACCGTCAGATAATCGGCCTTATTGGCGGCCTCTGTTGTCCGCTGGCACTCTAGCGGCTCTTTGCGGTTTCTATCATGCTGGCTCTGGCAAAACCCGTTTTGCCAGGAGAGTGCCAGGACGTAACGGTCGAAGTCGCCATATTGTGTGGGTGCCAGTGGGGCCGCTTGAAGGCTGCCAGCGCAGAGCAGCAGCGCGCATCCTGATACAATATTCTTCCCTAACATTTTCCTGACTCCACGTTTTTAATCATTTAGTGACGTTATTACATAATAAAATAAGGCGCTCTCAGGCGCCTTATTTTATTTATCCGATAAATGATTATCCGGCGACGCCGGGCACCAGGACCTCGGTGGCGATAATCACCACGATAAGCCCAATGATGACCGGTACCGACGTGCGTTTAACCACTTCAAACGGAGAGATCTTCGCCATACCGGCAACCGCAACCACTACGCCGGAAACCGGGGAGATGGTACGACCGAGGTTGGATGCCTGCAGCATCGGAATCGACAGGTAGGCCGGGTTGATGCCGGAAGAGTGCGCCAGTTTCGGGATCATTTCCACGAAAGCGTAGAATGGCGCGTTACCGGAGCCGGTGGTCATCGCGGCCAGCATGGTCAGGATCACCAGCACCAGCATGAGAATAATGCTGGCCGAGCCGAACGATGTGGCAATGGAAATCAGGCTGTTAATAAAGCCGATGGTGCTTAGACCCTGGGCGAAAACGCCTGCGGCAACCAGCAGCATGACCACGCCGGCGAAGGCATCGGCCATTCCGCGGTAGGCCACTTCCAGGCCAGCAAAGACGTTCTGGGTATTAAAGCCACGGAAGAATTCCAGTACTGCCGCCAGCAGCATACAGATAACCAGAATGGCGATGATGTGCAGTTCCGGGCCCCATTTGCCGTCAAAGATCAGTACGCCGAAAATAGGGGTGAACGGCAGAATAGCGTAGAAGCGAGGCGCGCTGGTGGAGATTTCATTCACATCCAGCATTTCGTGAGAGATATGCTCTTTTTTATCCAGGTAGCGCTGCCAGAAGAAGTGGGCAATCGCCATGGCGACAATCGCCACGATGGAAATAGGCAGCGTGGTTTTAAAGGCGAAATCAATCAGCGGCATTTCTGCGGCTTTTGCTGCCAGCACGACGTCACCGGACGTTGGAGAGAGAATAATTGCCGCCGGGGAGGCGCAGATTGCAGCCGCCGCGCCGCGGCTGATGCCGACGTTCACCATCACCGGGAACAGGGTACCCATCAGCAGTACGCCGAGGCCGGTTGCCGAAGAGACGGCCAGTGACATCAGACAGGCCACGAAATAGGCCGCAATCATCAGTAAATAAGGTGAGTTGATAAACTTCAGCGGTTTAGAGGTCAGCTTAACGACCATATCATTCGCGCCGATATGCGTCATATAAGCGGCAAAACCACAGAGCATCATAATCATCATGCCGAGGTCGCCACCGCGGCTCATTAATAAGATCTTGATGTATTCAACAATATCGGTGGCAGAGTAACCCGTGCTGGTTGCGCTGCTAGGTAAAATCTTGTGACCCATCAATGCGCTGGCAATCAGTAGCAGTAAGCCACCGACGAAAAGGACTCCCGTTGCGGAATAACCTTTGATGATGTAGCGGGCTACACCCACAATAACCACAACACCAATCAGGAGTTCAAAGAACGTTAACATTATTAACACCTATCGCCCAGTTGTAAAAATTGACGCAGTGCTGCATCAAAAGTAAGGGGTGAAATGTGCCGAAAAAACCGACAAATTTAGCTGATGAAAATCAATAAAAAGAGTAATTAAAGATGGCGAAGTTGTCATTTACTCGGTGTACTCACAAAGTAGAGCGTTGTCACCCCAATAAGTATAGCGTGCTGGTGGAATACTATACAGGCAGAGGGAATGAAATGTTGTCTTGCCGGGCACGAGGGTGAAAGGCAGGCGACGCATGTCGTGGTGGGAAGGTACGGTGTTGATGCTACCCTTCAGCAGGTAACGTGTGAAATAAAATAGGGACGATGAAGTTGTATAAAACATACGCTAATTAAATCGTTATTTAATGATTAAGCATTTATTCTCATATTACGAAAATAATATGGGAAATCATTTGGTTTAATATAATTAGAAGGCACTTTTAATTTATGGTTTTCTACTCATGGACGATAATGCGAATCGTTGACGGTAATCGTGCATTATAATTTAGCTTAGCTTGTGCAGTTGGCTTGACGGTTTGTTTAGGAATATTCTAATTTGTAATTCAGATGGAGAAAAAAGCTAAGCCGCCACTTTGGTTACGATATCATTGAGCATACGCTTGGTAGAATATTCTTAATTAATCATTTTTTGGCAAGACTATCGTGTTAAAACTAAATAGATTTTTCGCACTGCTGTTTGTGATGGTCGGGCTGTCGAGCACTGCTCTGCCCGCGTATGCGTCTTTTACCGAGACGATTAAGGATGGCTATAACACGGTGAGCAATAACATCGTGCAAACCTGGGATGAACCGCAGAATTACGATCTGTATGTGCCGGTGATTACGTGGCACGCGCGTTTTGCCTACGATAAAGAGAAAACGGACAAATACAATGAGCGTCCCTGGGGCGCCGGCTTTGGCGTTTCGCGCTGGGATGAAAAAGGCAACTGGCACGGCATCTATTTGATGGCGTTTAAAGACTCCTATAACAAATGGGAACCGATTGGCGGCTACGGCTGGGAAGCCACCTGGCGACCGCTGACGGACGATAAATTCCACGTTGGGTTGGGTTACACGATTGGGGTGACCGCGCGGGATAACTGGAACTACATCCCGCTACCGGTGGCGCTGCCGATGGCCTCTATCGGTTACGGCCCGGCGACGTTCCAGATGACCTACATTCCTGGCACCTATAACAACGGCAACGTCTACTTCGCCTGGCTTCGTTTTGACTTCTGAAACCGGCCTGGAGCACAGCGGGCGCTAAAGTCAACCCGCAAATAAAAGTTAGAGACATTTATCACTTTTTAACGAAGTTAGGCTGGACAAAACCGACGACAATTGTT
The DNA here is from genome assembly GCF_046569695.1 of Kluyvera sp. 142486. Taxonomy (NCBI): domain Bacteria; kingdom Pseudomonadati; phylum Pseudomonadota; class Gammaproteobacteria; order Enterobacterales; family Enterobacteriaceae; genus Kluyvera; species Kluyvera sp. 142486. The sequence goes on along the minus strand of NZ_JBKHUI010000004.1, from coordinate 325,516 downwards.
GTACTGTTAACTGACACAGATTAGTGTCGTTTTTTCATATAAAGGTAATTTTGATGTCTAAGATTAAAGGTAACGTTAAGTGGTTTAATGAGTCCAAAGGATTCGGTTTCATTACTCCGGAAGATGGCAGCAAAGACGTATTCGTACACTTCTCTGCAATCCAGACCAATGGTTTTAAAACTCTGGCTGAAGGTCAGCGCGTAGAGTTCGAAATCACTAACGGTGCCAAAGGCCCTTCTGCTGCTAACGTCATCGCTCTCTAAGCGAAAAATAGCAGTTCAGAATTCAAAACCCGCTTAAATGCGGGTTTTTTTTATCCTTTTTTAGCGACTGGCGCTGAACAACCAGAATGCGGCGGCGGTCATGGCGAATGAACCCAGCAGGTTCATCGCGACGTTTAGCAGCGCCCAGCTCAATTTCCCTTCCTGTAGCAGAAAGACAACTTCGGCCGAGAAGGTAGAAAAGGTCGTCAACCCGCCGCAAAAGCCGGTGGTGATAAGCAGTTTCCAAACCGGATCAATCTGCGGCAGACGGTTAAACCACGCCAATCCCGCGCCGATGATAAACGCCCCGGCCAGGTTAGCCGTCAGCGTGCCCAGCGGAATGGCATGGTGCATAGGATTAAACCTCAGGCTCAGCAGCCAGCGAGCGACGCTGCCGGTACCACCGCCGATAAAAACGGCTAACAACAGTTGCATCATGCGAGTTTCCTGCGATTTTCAATTAATGCTGCCAGTGTAGCGCTGAACGGGTGAATCTGGCTATATACTCATCAGTATTCATCATATTGATATATTAGAAAAAGCTGAGGTGTGCGGATGCGGGTAGCAGCAGGGCAGTTTGTCGTTACGCCGGAGTGGCAGGTTAATGCGCAACGCTGCGTCGCGTTGATGCGCTCGGCGGCTGGAGCTGGCGCATCTCTGCTGGTGCTCCCGGAGGCGTTGCTAGCACGTAGCGATAGCGACCCGGATATGTCCGTCAGGTCGGCTCAGACGCTGGACGGTGGCTTTATGCAGATACTGCTAGCGCAAAGCCGTAGCGATGCGTTGACCACCGTACTGACTATCCACACGCCGTCAGGGGAAGACAGTGCGCGAAATACGCTGGTGGCCCTGTGTGGTGGCGAAGTTATTGCCCACTATCACAAGCTCCACCTCTATGATGCGTTCTCTATTCAGGAGTCAAAGCGGGTGGATGCCGGTGATGCGTTGCCGCCGCTGATTGAGGTTGAAGATTTTAAGGTTGGCCTGATGACCTGCTACGATCTGCGTTTTCCGGAACTGGCGATGACGCTGGCGCTCCAGGGGGCTGAGATTCTGGCACTTCCAGCGGCTTGGGTGCGTGGGCCGCTGAAAGAGCATCACTGGGCGACTCTGCTTGCGGCACGCGCGTTAGATACCACCTGCTACCTGGTGGCGAGCGGGGAGTGCGGTACGCGAAATATTGGTCAAAGCCGAATTATCGATCCACTTGGCGTGACGCTGGCAGGGGCTACGGCAGAGTCGCAGCTGATTATTTCTGATATTCAGCGCGAGCATCTTTTGAGCGTCCGCCAACAACTTCCTGTATTGGCGAATCGCCGGTTTGCGCTACCGCAATTAACGTGACGTTTTTTTAAACAACGCTTGATTCACCTTGTTACAGATTGCTATTGTGTGCGCGCGCCGGATGACCGTTAATAAATGACAGTGATGTGGCGCATTCTGCAGCCTGTTTTTGAGAAGAAGGTATCTATGGGTGAGATTAGTATTACCAAACTGCTGGTAGTGGCAGCACTGATTGTTCTGGTGTTTGGTACCAAAAAATTACGGACTCTGGGTGGGGATCTGGGTTCAGCCATCAAAGGCTTCAAGAAAGCCATGAATGATGATGAAACCACGGCGCAGAAAAGCGTAGAAGAAACCCCGGCAGAAAAACTCTCTCATAAAGAGTAAGCAGGGCAGCGTTTCACATGGTGTGCTGATGTAGCGCGCCATGCGCAGGTTTAGCCGCCTGTGGAAGGGGCTACAGCGTAAGCACGTTGTAGCCCTTTTTTATGGGAATAACATTTCTAACATTGTCTTATTGCAACAATATATTTCTCGTCGAGCCATTAAAAAAGCCGCTTTCAATAGAGAGCGGCTTCTTATTATGGGTCTCAGAGAGCTTATTTTACTTCAAGGCCTTTGGCCTGAAGGTCGGCGTGATAAGACGAACGCACGAATGGGCCACAGGCCGCGTGGGTAAAGCCCATCGCCAGCGCTTCGGCTTTCATCTCTTCGAACTCATCCGGGCTGACGTAACGCTGCACCGGCAGGTGGTGGCGGCTTGGTTGCAGATACTGACCGAGCGTCAGCATAGTAACGCCGTGGCGACGCAGGTCGCGCATCACTTCAACGATCTCGGCGTTAGTTTCGCCCAGGCCCACCATCAAACCTGATTTGGTCGGGATTTCAGGGTGCGCTTCTTTAAAGCGCTCCAGCAGTTTCAGCGACCAGTTATAGTCAGCACCCGGGCGCACGTGGCGGTAGATGCGCGGCACGTTCTCCAGGTTATGGTTGAAGACGTCTGGTGGGGTTGCGGTCAGGATCTCTAACGCGCGATCCATACGGCCACGGAAGTCTGGCACCAGCGTTTCAATCTTAATGGTCGGATTTTTTTCACGAATGGCGGAAATGCAGTCAGCAAAGTGCTGAGCGCCGCCGTCACGCAGGTCATCACGGTCCACTGAGGTGATAACCACATAACGCAGTCCCATGTCCGCGATGGTCTGGGCCAGTTTTTGTGGTTCGTTAGCATCCGGGGCTACCGGGCGACCATGGGCAACGTCGCAGAACGGGCAGCGACGGGTGCAGATAGCGCCCAGAATCATAAAGGTCGCGGTGCCGTGGTTAAAACATTCTGCCAGGTTTGGGCAGGAGGCTTCTTCACAGACGGAGTGCAGGCCATTTTTACGCATGGCCGCTTTGATACCCTGGATACGGGAGGAGTCTGCCGGAAGTTTAATTTTCATCCATTCCGGTTTTCGCAGCAGCGCTTCGCGCTCTGTTGCCACGTTTTTAACCGGGATAAGGGCCATTTTATCGGCATCGCGGTACTTAACACCGCGTTCCATCACAATGGGTTTACTCATAGCGTACGTATTCCAGTTCCGAGTATCGAGGGAAAGCGTTTCAATTCAAGGGAATGTTGTATTTATCAACTATTTTTGAATTTATGGCAGGCAGTATACCATTTAAATGGGGTGCAAAGCAGCCTACTGTGCCGGCAAATTGTAAAATAGTTGTTGAATAATGCTTTTTTGCCGGCCAGCGAAGATGAGGAGTACGAGGTTCAGAACGCCTGATGGATGACGTTGATAATGTTTTGCATTACCGGATCACGCAGGCTGAGCTTATTGTAATGCAATGAAAAGTCGACGCGTTCCTGCTGGAGCGGCATGAAGTCCAGCGTTTGCAGCGGCCAGCACTGTCTGAAGATATGGTAAAAGCGTAGCGGCATAATGCCAATCAGGTTGCTTGAGGCGATCAGTGACGCGATGGTGAATAAATTGTAACTGCTCACGCTTACCTGACGATCGGGCAGCATGTCGCGTATCCGCCGGTACTGGTCGTTTTGCCCCGCGCCGTCCATCGTCAGCAGCGTGTGTTCGTACTGCATCAGCGTGTCCAGAGAGGGAGATTCCTCCAGCGCCGGGTGGTCGTTGCGACATACCAGCACCAACTTGTCGCTAAACAGCGCATGACGGCCCAGCGTGCGCGGGTTGTTGTGTTCGTGGTTATCGATAATTAAATCGGTCTGGAACTGGCTGAGTTGCGCGTTGGCATCGGTAACGGCCACGTTTCTCAACAGCACCTGTGGGTAGGTCTTCTTCACAACCTGATAGATAACCGGCATCACGATAGCCCCCACCGAGGCGGCGGTGCCGATAGTAATCACTCGCTGCTTGTCATAGCTGCCGTTCAGATCCAACGCGCCGAGAATCGACTCCAGCCCCTGGCTGATATATTCATGAAGATGGGTAGCGTACGCCGTTGGAGTGACGCCCTGGCCTTTGCGAATAAAGAGCGGATCGGGGAAGAGCAGTCTAAGTTTCTGAATCGATTGGCTTATCGCTGAAGGGGTGAGATTCAGTATTTTCGCAGCGTTGACGATACCTTTATGCACGTAGACCGCTTCAAATATGGTCAATAAATTGAGGTCAATATTACGCAGCGTGCGGAAGATTTGTGGCGTCTCATTTTCAACGTTGAGGTTAGTTTTATTTTCGGGCTTATCGTTATAATCCACACTGCTTACTCCGTATTCATTCACTCCATGAATGATAGTTGAGAATAATAATATTATTATTATTCTGAGAAACGCAGATTCGCAAGGTAAAAACGTGATTTTTACGTTAATAATCAATGCATTAATGTTGCTAATACATTGTTGGTATCTATGTCGTTATGCGTGTCATTGCGCAAAAGTGAGCGTTGCGGTGCACTTTATGGCGAAATTAAGCAGAAAAAATAGAGAAACTTGCCGTTATTGTAAAGAGGGAGATGAAAAGATAGTGAATGACCCAACGGATTATTGGGTCAGGATGTATAATATATTAAGAGTGAATATATTCATGAGGTGGATTGTTTAGCAAAGCTAAAAAGTGGGAGACCAACCGAGGTGATATATTTTCCGGCGTTGCGTCATTCATCCACTGTGACACCTGGGCCATTTCCATTCCCGCATATCCGCAAGGGTTAATTCTCAGGAAAGGTGACAGATCCATCGCGATATTCAGCGCCAGGCCGTGGAATGAACAGCCTTTACGGATACGTAGCCCCAACGAACAGATCTTTTTATCCCCTACGTATACCCCTGGCGCATCGGCGCGAGGGTGCGCTTCGATACCCACCTCCGCCAGCGTATTGACCACCGTCTGCTCTAACAGCGTGACGAGTTCGCGTACGCCAAGCTTACGGCGCTTGAGGTTTAACAGGACGTACATCACTTGCTGACCGGGTCCGTGATAGGTCACCTGACCGCCGCGGTCGCTCTGAATGACCGGAATATCGCCTGGCACCAGCACATGTTCGGCTTTACCTGCCTGGCCCTGCGTGAAGACGGGCTGATGTTCTACCAGCCAGATTTCATCCAGCGTGGACTCATCGCGGCTATCGGTAAAATCATGCATTGCCTGGGAAACCGGTTCGTAAGGTTGCAGGCCAAGTTGACGGATCAGGAGGGTATTTAAGTCCAAAACAGCGTCTCCGCAGAGAGGGGAAATGATGGACGCAGAGTATATCACAGGGAGGAGGGGAGAGGCGTTACCCGGCAGTGCCGGGTAACGGTGATGCGATTACAGCACCATACGGACGATTTCGATATTACCCAACTCTTCGTACAGCGTTTCTACCTGTTCAATGTGGGTTGCATTGATGGTAATGGACACCGAGTGGTAATTGCCTTTGCTGCTCGGTTTTATCTGCGGAGAGTAGTCACCTGGCGCATGGCGCTGTACCACTTCAACCACCAGGTCAACCAGCTCAGGTTTCGCCAGACCCATTACTTTGTAAGTAAATGGTGTAGGGAATTCAAGCAGTTCGTTCAGTTTGGTTTTCATGTCAGCTCCAGTGTTGAAAAAGAACAACTCCCGCAAATGTGCGGGAGTTGTTTTTACTATGCATAGTATATGGGGATGGAAATCACACTTTCAAGTGGGTGATTTTTAACCAAACCAGTGGTGGAACATTAATTTAATGTAATCAATGATCTTACCGAAGAAGTTGCCTTCAGGAATTTCCTGCAGCACCACCAGAGGACGCTGATCGATGGTTTTGCCGTCCAGCTGGAAGTTGATAGTACCCACAACCTGGTTTTTCTGCAGCGGCGCGTGCAGCTCGCTGGTGGTCAGCACGTAGCTCGCCTTCAGATCTTTCATACGGCCGCGTGGGATGGTCAGGTATACGTCTTTATCCACACCCAGGGAGGCGCGGTCGGTGTCACCAAACCAGGCTGGCTCAGAAGCGAACTCTTTACCGGCTTTAATTGGGTTCACGGTTTCAAAGAAACGGAAGCCCCAGGTCAGCAGTTTTTTACTTTCGGTTTCACGACCTTTATAGGTACGACCGCCCATCACGGCGGAGACCAGACGCATCTGGCCTTCGGTTGCGGAAGCCACCAGGTTGTAGCCGGCTTTATCGGTGTGACCGGTTTTGATGCCGTCGACGTTCAGGCTGTTGTCCCACAGCAGACCGTTACGGTTCAGCTGACGGATACCGTTAAAGGTGAACTCTTTTTCTTTGTAGATGGTGTATTCGTTCGGCACGTCGCGGATCAGCGCCTGGCCGATCATTGCCATATCACGTGCGGAGCTGTACTGACCATCTGCATCCAGGCCGTGAACGGTCTGGAAGTGGGTGTTTTGCAGACCCAGCGCGGTCACGTAGCTGTTCATCAGCCCAACGAAGGCGTCCTGGCTACCGGCGACATAGTCGGCCATTGCGACACAGGCATCGTTACCGGACTGCAGGTTAATCCCGCGGATAAGTTGAGATACCGGGACCTGCATGCCTGGCTTCAGGAACATCAGGGAAGAGCCTTTGAATACCGGGTTGCCGGTGGCCCAGGCATCGTTGCCGATGGTGACCAGATCGGACTCTTTAAATTTACCTGCTTTCATTGCCTGGCCGATGACGTAGCTGGTCATCATTTTGGTCAGACTCGCCGGGTCGCGACGGCTGTCAGCATTCTGCTCAGCCAGAACTTTACCGGAGTTGTAATCAATAAGAATGTAGGATTCCGCGTCAATCTGCGGAACGCCTGGAATCATGGTTTTGATATTCAGGTCATCGGCGTGGGCAGCGGAAGAGAGTGCTGCGACGGAGAGCGCCGGAATGAGTAAGCGAGCGAAAAAAGAGGTCTTCATGGTCAAAACAACGACATCCGTGATGGAGTTAAAAAAGTGCCTTACTATAGCAAATGCCCTGCAGACAGGCATCCGACATCGCATATGACTTTGTTAATGACTTTTACATATACGAAGATTCGGATACCTCTGAGCGTTCTAGTTGGCGCGAGTAATAAACGATTGCAGCTGTGCTTCGCTCTGCAAACGTTGCTGTATGGTGCTGGCTTCGCCTTTGCTGCTGAACGGGCCTAGCTGAATACGCCAGACCGCGCCGTTTTGCGTGACGCGGCCTGGTACGGAAAACTGCTGGCTTAAGCGCTGTTGGTACTGCTGCGCGCGAGCCTGATCGCTCACGGCGCCAACCTGTACGACGAAATCGCCGGTGGCGGCAGGCGAGGCGGTTGCCGCAGCAGCCGGTGTTGCTACCGCAGCTGCTGGCGCAGTCACTGGCGCGGCTACCGATGGTGTTGCCGCTGGAGCTGGCGTCGGTACCGGCTCTTCGAGAACGCCGCTATTTAATGGCGTAGGGGCGCCAAGGAAGCCGCCGCTTTTAACCGGGGCACCATCGCCGCTGTTTGCTGGGGTCAGCGTATCGTTACTGATAGGGCGGATATCACCCTGCGGCGCTGCCGCCTGCGGGGCGGAAGAGGCGCTGCCCATACCGCCGCTCAGGTCTGGACGACTTGGCAACGCATAGGTCTGTTTGGCGACGGTGGTACAGGCCATGCCAGGACCGGAAAGCGAACCATCCTGCGCCACAATTATTGGGTCAATACGGACCTTGGTGTTATTGGAGGTGTTCAGGCGATCTGCTGCCGCACGGGAGAGCGAAATCACACGATCGTTGCCATAAGGGCCACGATCGTTAATGCGCACGACGATCATCCGTCCGTTGGCCAGGTTGGTGATACGCGCGTAGCTTGGAATGGGTAACGTCGGGTGCGCCGCCGTCAGCTGCGTCGGGTCAAACGCTTCGCCGCTGGCGGTCAGATTGCTGCCCGGTTCGGCGTCGTAAATAGCAGCGAGGCCCGCCTGGCTGAAGTTTGATGGATCCTGAACGACTTTGTATTTCTTGCCGTCACGTTCGTAGTCCTGATTCGCGGTCGCATTCAGGGGTTCAAAGTGTGGATCTGCCCCGCTGATTTCGACCGACGGGCCGTTACATACCGCAGGTTGTGGTGCAGATACGGTTTGTTGTTGACCATCATCGCTCGAACAAGCCGCCAGCAGCCCCGCCGCTATGCAGATCCCAAGCCATTGCTTACGCATTGAGCACCCCTTAGACGCTTTTTGACAACATTTTTCTGTGTGTATGTATCGACATCACGATACCGAACCCGGCCATCAGTACGATCAGGGCAGAGCCCCCGTAGCTGACCAGCGGTAGCGGTACGCCAACCACCGGCAAGATGCCACTTACCATACCAATATTTACGAAGACATAAACGAATAAAATCAGCATTAAACCGCCGGCCATGACGCGGCCGAAGGAAGTCTGCGCCTGAGCGGCAATCCACAGCCCGCGCATAATCAGCAGGACGTAGAGCGCTAACAGGATAAGGATACCGATAAGCCCCAGTTCTTCGGAGAGAACCGCGAAGATAAAGTCGGTATGGCGTTCCGGTAGGAATTCGAGCTGCGATTGCGTGCCGTGTAGCCAACCTTTCCCGCGCAGGCCGCCGGAACCAATGGCGATTTTAGACTGAATAATGTGGTAGCCCGCGCCGAGTGGATCTGATTCAGGGTCCATCAACATCATGACGCGCTGTCGCTGATAGTCGTGCATCAGGAAGAACCACAAAATTGGGATAAAGGCGGCGACCAGCAGGACGGCGACCAGAATCAAGCGCCAGCTTAAGCCCGCCAGGAACAGCACGAACAGGCCGGACAGGGCTATCAGGATTGAGGTACCAAGGTCAGGCTGCGCGGCAACCAGCAGGGTCGGCAGGAAGATCAGCACCAGCGCAATGCCGGTGTTTTTCAGCGTCGGCGGACATACATCGCGGTTGATAAAGCGCGCGACCATCAGCGGAACCGCGATTTTGGCAATCTCCGACGGCTGGAAGCGGACGATACCGAGATCCAGCCAGCGCTGTGCCCCTTTGGATATCGCCCCGAAGGCATCTACCGCAATCAGCAGAATAATACAGAAGATGTAGAGCCACGGCGCCCAGCCTTCGTACACGCGCGGCGGGATCTGCGCCATCACAATCATGATGACGAGGCCCATCGCAATCTGGCCGATTTTACGTTCCATCATGCCCATGTCCTGGCCGCTAGCGCTCCAGATAACCAGCGCGCTGTAGGTCAGCAGCGCCAGCAGAATGAGTAGCATAGCTGGGTCGAGGTGGATCTTATCCCAGAACGATTTTTTGTTCGGATTATCCGTCATGTTTATTGGTCCTCCGCCGCGGCGGCCGCTGGGTTTTCAGCCGGTAAATCGGTGTTGTTATCGCCCAGCATGATGTGATCAAGAATTTGACGCATGATGGTACCGACCGCCGGGCCTGCGCCACCGTTTTCTAAAATAATAGCGACCGCAACCTGAGGGTCGTTATACGGCGCAAATGCGGTCATTAATTTGTGGTCACGCAGACGCTCCGCAATACGGTGTGCGTTATACGTTTCGTTAGCTTTCAGGCCAAAGACCTGCGCAGTACCAGACTTAGCAGCAATCTTATAGGGTGCGCTGGCAAAATATTTATGTGCGGTACCGTTGCCACGGTTGGCAACGCCGAACATCCCGTCTTTGGCAATTTCCCAGTAGCCGGAATGGATGTCGCCTATCGGCGGCTCCTGCGGCTGTATCCACGGCACTTTCTTGCCTTCTTCGACGGTGCTAGCCAGCAGGTGAGGCGTTTTGATAATGCCATCGTTAATCAGGATCATCAGCGCTTTGCTCATCTGGATAGGGGTCGCCGTCCAGTAACCCTGGCCGATCCCCACCGGAATGGTATCGCCCTGATACCACGGCTTTTTAAAGCGTTTAAGCTTCCATTCACGGGTCGGCATATTACCGGAACGCTCTTCCGCAAGGTCGATACCGGTATAGTCACCGTAGCCGAACTTACTCATCCACTCTGATAGACGGTCAATACCCATATCATAGGCGACCTGATAGAAGAAGGTATCCGCGGACTCTTCCAGCGCTTTGGTAACGTTCAGGTGGCCGTGGCCCCATTTTTTCCAGTCACGGTAGCGTTTTTCTGAGCCAGGAAGCTGCCACCAGCCAGGGTCGAACAGGCTGGTGTTGCGGTTAATTACGCCTGCACTCATGGCGGAGACCGCCACATACGGTTTCACCGTGGAGGCAGGAGGGTAAACCCCTTGGGTTGCGCGGTTAACCAGCGGCGTGTTCGGATCGTTTAACAGGCCGCTATAGTCTTTACTGGAGATGCCATCAACGAACAGGTTAGGGTCGTAGCTTGGCATTGAGACCAGCGCCAGAATGCTGCCGTTACGCGGGTCCGTGACCACCACGGCGGCACGGCTGCCGGCCAATAGCGTTTCGATGTACTGCTGCAGCTTGAGGTCGAGCGTCAGGTAGATATCGTGACCGGCCTGCGGCGGCACCTCTTTCAGCTGACGGATAACGCGGCCGCGGTTGTTGACTTCAACCTCTTCGTAGCCGGTCTGCCCGTGCAGCATATCTTCGTAATAGCGCTCAATGCCCAGTTTGCCGATATCATGGGTTGCCGCATAGTTGGCGAGCTTGCCATCTTTATCAAGGCGATCGACGTCTTTATCGTTAATTTTAGAGACGTAGCCGATAACATGTGTCAGGGCAGAACCATATGGATAGAAGCGGCGCTTATAGCCTTTGACCTCAACGCCCGGGAAGCGGTACTGGTTGACGGCAAAGCGCGCCACCTGCACTTCGGTGAGGTTGGTTTTCAGCGGAATAGAGGTAAAGCGGTGCGAACGTGCACGCTCTTTTTTAAAGGCGGCAATGTCGTCATCGGAAAGGTCGACAACATCGCGCAGGCCATCAATGGTCCCCTGCACGCTGTCAACTTTTTCCGGCATGATTTCCAGCTGGTAGATAGTGCGGTTAAGCGCCAGAGGCGTACCGTTACGATCGTAAATAATGCCGCGGCTCGGCGCGATAGGTACCAGCTTGATACGGTTTTCGTTAGAGCGCGTCTGGTAGTCGGTAAAACGAACGATCTGCAAATTATAGAGGTTGGCAATCAGCACGCCGGTAAGCAGCAAAATTCCCAAAAAAGCGACCACCGCCCGGCGCACAAATAGCGCGGACTCTGCCGTATAGTCGCGAAAAGAATTCTGTAGTTTCATTCGCTGCTTAATCTACCTAGGTCTCATTACTCGCGGTGGTAAGGGTGGTTGGTGGTGATGCTCCACGCCCGATAAAGGCTTTCGGCAACCAGCACGCGCACAAGCGGGTGCGGGAGCGTCAACGTGGAGAGCGACCAACTTTGTTCTGCTGCGGCTTTGCATGCCGGGGAAAGACCTTCTGGGCCGCCGATCAGTAGGCTAACGTCACGACCGTCGCCTTTCCAGCGTTCCAATTCACGTGCAAGCTGCGGCGTATCCCAGGGTTTGCCTGGAATATCCAGCGTAACGATGCGGTTTTTTCCTGCGGCGGCGAGCATTAACTCGCCCTCTTTATCCAGAATACGTTTGATGTCCGCGTTTTTACCGCGTTTACCGGCAGGAATTTCCACCAGTTCGAACGGCATATCTTTCGGAAAACGACGAAGGTATTCGGTAAATCCGGTTTGTACCCAATCCGGCATTTTGGTGCCGACGGCGACCAACTGCAGCTTCACAACTTAACCCCAGAGCTTTTCCAGTTCATACAGGCGACGGCTGTCTTCCTGCATGACATGGACAATGACATCGCCTAAATCAACAACAATCCAGTCGCCGGTATTTTCGCCTTCAACGCCCATCGGCAGCAAACCGGCGGCGCGGGATTCCTGGACCACATGGTCGGCAATGGACATTACGTGGCGGCTGGAGGTGCCAGTACAGATAACCATGCAATCAGTGATGCTGGATTTACCTTTAACATCAATAGCGATGATGTCCTGACCTTTTAAATCATCAATTTTGTCGACAACAAAATCCTGGAGTGCTTTACCCTGCAAGTGTTCCCCCTGGGGTGTGAAGATAAACGGTATTAAACAGCCAGACAGTATACCCGAATTGAAAATATTATCGGGACAAAAAATCACCGAACGGGCGTTCTGGCGGGCTATCATCCCATCCCTTAGCGCCGATTGCATCGCCATTTTTGTAAAACAATTTCTGTCCACAAATGTTGGAGGGGGATGATTCTGGCTGCGGAGGATAACAGCCTTGCAACGTGTGTCAATGGGTGGACGGAGGTCTGATGCAGAAATCCGTTTTATTCCGCTTCCGGCAGCCAGATTGCGCGACTATTGAGCACCCGGAGGGTGACAAATTCTGCTGAAAAATCAATGACGCTCCACGCGCCGTGATCGATGCGGAAATGCCACATTCCGGCCATCGGCATGCCGAGCAGCAGCGCGGTCAGCAGGCTGAGCACACCCTGATGGCTGACAATCAGCAGATTGTGGTCATCGTAGTGGGCAAGCTCGGAGGCAAACGCTGAAACGCGGCGAGAGAAATCGGGGAAACCTTCACCGTTAGTGGGGGCGGCATGCTGCCAGTCGGCGCACCAGGCGGCATAGTTGTCTTTATCTTCAATCTGAAGATCGCGGTGATGGCGCATCTCCCAGTCGCCGAAAAACATTTCGTTCAGCAGCGGGTGAGAGGTGATGGGGATTTGTCGTTCGCCCAGCAATAGGCGCGCCGTGTGATGGGTGCGCTCCAGTTCGCTGCACAGTACACGGTCGAAAGGAACCTGATGCAGCAGCTCGCCGAGGCGTTCAGCCTGCTGCTGGCCTTTAACGGTCAGTGGGGTTGGCGCATGACCGCTGTACAGTCCTGCCACGTTGGCTTCGGTTTCACCGTGACGTACCAGCCAGATTTTCATCGCGTTTCCCCTGTTGTGTGACGCTAGGCACCGTGTTGATACAGCCCCTGATTGATGATGTAAGAGAGTACGGCCTCCGGCATCATTTCTTCACAGGACTCACCTCGCTCTAAGCGTTCGCGAATCAACGTGGCGGAAACATCAAACCACGGCGTTTCTGCCAGGTAAATTTTCCCTGCCGGCTGATTGTGCAGATCTTCGATGTTGCTGGTGAGGTGGCGATCCAGCCACTGCTGGTGCTCCTCCTGCTTCATGGTCAGCGGATAGCCCGGCCGACGAGTGACCAGCAGGTGAGTGTTGTCGAGAATCGTCTCGTAGCGCTCCCAGCTTGGGAAAGTGAGCAGCGAATCCTGGCCGATGATAAAGGCGAGCGGTTGCTCTGGGCCCTGTTCCTGTCGCCACTCCCGCAGAGTATCCGCCGTCCAGGACGGCGTGTCACGGCGCAGTTCGCGTTCGTCGAGCACGAACAGCGGCTTATCGGCAATGGCCAACTCGACCATAAACTTGCGCTGTTCGCTGGTGGCTTCCGGCTGTGGACGGTGCGGCGGCACGTTATTGGGCATAATGATGACCCGAGACAGGCCTATCTGGTTAGCCAGAATCTCTACTGGTTTGAGGTGGCCGTAGTGAATGGGATCGAAGGTCCCGCCGAAAAGCGCCTGTAGTTTTGCCATATCATCCATCGATAAAAACGTCGGCCAGTGCTTTATGACAAAGCAGCAGCGACAAACTTTCCAGTTCAGCCCAGACCGACTGACCATAATCCTGTTTCAGCGTCAGCTCCGCGTGGCTTAACAGCGTCACCGCTTGACGAAGCTGCGGCGCACTTAGACGGTTGAGCGCATCGCCCACCATGCCGCGCCGGTTTTGCCAGACCCGATGCTTATCAAACAGTGAACGCAGCGGCGTGTGCGCGCTCTGACGTTTTAAGGTCACCAGCATCAGCAGTTCACGCTGTACGGTGCGCAGCAGAATAACCGGCTCGCTGCCTTCCAGACGCAGCTGTTGCAGGATATGCAGCGCGCGTTTGCTCTTGCCAGCTAATAGGGCATCGACCCAGTGGAAAGGGGTAAAGTGCGCGGCATCGTTGACGGCCTGCTCTACACGAGGCAGCGTCAGCTTGCCGTCCGGCCACAGCAGCGACAGCCGCTCCAGCGCCTGCGACAGAGCAAGCAGATTGCCTTCATAGCAGTAGCAGAGCAGCTGGCTCGCGGGTTCATCAAGCTGCAGGTTGTTCTGCTTCGCGCGGTTAGCTAGCCAGCGCGGTAAATTCGCGGGTTCCGGCGTCTGACAGCTAATCTGCACGGCGCGGGTTGCCAGTGCAGTTAGCCAGGCGGCATTCTCCTGCGCTTTGGTCAGCTTGTTGCCGCGAATAATCAGCAGGAGATCGTCATGCAGCAGGCTCACCAGCGTGGCGAGCTGTTCGTTGATCGCGGCGTTAGGGCCGTTTTCAGGTAGCAGCAGGAGCAGCGTCTGGCGGCTGGCGAACAGGCTCATCGCCTGACACAGGGAAAAAAGCTCGTTCCAGTCGGTGCTGGCATCAAGCGTGAAGGAATGGTGCTCGATAAAGCCTTCGCTGACGGCGGCATGCCGGATGGCGTCCTGGCTTTCCTGGAGGAAGAGGGGGTCATTACCGAGCAGGAGATACGCCGCGCGCAGCCCTTCAGAGAGCTGCGCGCGGAGTTGTTCTGGGTACAACCGAATCATCAGTTACCCAGAGTGGTTGATACACGAGAGCTGGCGCCAGGCTGGGTCGCCTGATTTTCCGCTCTCTCTTTGGCATCGGCAATGTGTACGCTTGGCAGCTTACGAATCAACTGTTCGGCCGCCTTCTGGTACATCTCTTGTACGATCATGCCCTGTTCGCTATCTTTCGCCAGCGCTTTCTGCGGGTTGTCGAAGAACGAACGGTACACTTTGGTCGAGATAGGGAAAATATCCTGACCAGGGATGAGCACCGTGGCGTTAACCGTCATCACCATCTGATATTCAGCCGTTTGACCATTCTGGAACACGGAAGCCGTGTCCTGCTGGAGGCTGAATGAGCCCAGACGCAGGGACGGAACGTCCTGGCGCGTTGTGCTTTGATCAAGCACGGTAATGCCACTCGTTCTCAGCTGCTCGCGAACTGCACGGCTCAGAGGGCCGTTTGGATCGCTAGACTGGAAAATCAGCGTTTTCATTTCGTCCGGCACCTGCGTAGTGCTACGCAGATGCCAGCCGCATCCGGCGGTGACCAGCACCGCCAAAGATAACAACAATGTTGTCAGGTATCGCACGCTTCCTCCCGCGCTTAGCCAACGACCAGGTTAAGCAGCTTGCCCGGTACGTAAATCACTTTACGCACGGTTACGCCCTCAAGGTATTTCGCAACCAGGTGTTCCTGGCCTGCGCGTTCACGCACTTGCTCTTCGGTCGCATCAACCGCAACGGTGATTTTACCGCGAACTTTACCGTTGACCTGAACAACGACCAGCGTGGTGTTTTCTACCATCGCTTTCTCGTCAGCCACCGGCCACGGTGCGTTGTCGATATCGCCTTCGCCGCCCAGTTCTTGCCACAGCGTGAAGCTAACGTGTGGGGTGAACGGGTTGAGCATACGCACGACGGCCAGCAACGCTTCCTGGATCAGCGCTCTGTCCTGCTCGCCTTCCTGCGGTGCTTTCGCCAGCTTATTCATCAGCTCCATAATCGCCGCGATAGCAGTGTTGAAGGTCTGACGACGACCGATATCATCGGTAACTTTAGCAATAGTTTTATGAACGTCACGGCGCAGTGCCTGCTGATCTTCCGTTAATGCCTCCACGTTCAGCGCCGCAACCGGGCCCTGAGCGGTGTGTTCATAGACCAGTTTCCAGACGCGTTTCAGGAAGCGGTTTGCCCCTTCAACGCCGGATTCTTGCCATTCCAGAGTCATATCTGCTGGAGATGCAAACATCATGAACAGACGCACGGTATCCGCACCATAGCGCTCAACCATCACCTGCGGGTCGATGCCGTTATTTTTGGACTTGGACATTTTGCTCATGCCGGTATACACCAGCTCATGGCCCGCCGCGTCCTTCGCTTTCACGATACGGCCTTTCTCGTCGCGTTCAACGATAGCATCAACCGGGGAAACCCAGTTACGTTCGCCGTTTACGCCCACGTAGTAGAAGGCATCCGCCAGCACCATGCCCTGACACAGCAGCTGTTTAGCCGGTTCGTCAGAGTTAACCATACCCGCATCACGCATCAGTTTGTGGAAGAAACGGAAGTAGAGTAGGTGCATGATGGCGTGTTCGATACCACCAATGTAGATATCAACCGGCAGCCAGTAGTTCGCCGCTTTAGAGTCCAGCATGCCTTCCTGATACTGCGGGCAGGTGTAGCGCGCGTAGTACCATGAAGATTCCATGAAGGTATCAAAGGTGTCGGTTTCACGCAGCGCAGGCATACCGTTAACGGTCGTTTTTGCCCACTCTGGATCGGCTTTGATTGGGCTGGTAATACCGTCCATGACCACATCTTCCGGCAGGATAACCGGCAGCTGATCTTCTGGGGTTGGCAGCACGGTGCCATCTTCCAGCGTAACCATTGGGATTGGCGCACCCCAGTAGCGCTGACGGGATACGCCCCAGTCGCGCAGACGGTAGTTCACTTTACGCTCGCCCACGCCCATTGCCGTCAGTTTGTCAGCAATAGCGTTGAAGCCGTCTTCAAAGCTCAGACCGTCGAACTCGCCGGAGTTAAACAGGGTGCCTTTTTCGGTCAGCGCCTGCTCGGAGAGATCCGGCTTGCTGCCGTCTGCGGCGAGGATAACTGGCTTGATGTTCAGGCCATATTTAGTCGCAAATTCATAGTCGCGCTGATCGTGGCCCGGAACGGCCATCACTGCGCCAGTACCGTACTCCATCAGCACGAAGTTTGCCGCCCATACCGGGATCGCTTCACCGGTCAGTGGGTGAATGGCTTTAAAGCCAGTGTCGACGCCTTTTTTCTCCATGGTCGCCATATCGGCTTCAGCCACTTTGGTGTTGCGGCATTCGTCGACGAAAGCCGCCAGGGCTGGGTTGTTAGCGGCAGCCTGCTGTGCCAGCGGGTGACCCGCAGCAACGGCCAGGTAGGTGCAGCCCATAAAGGTATCTGGACGGGTGGTGTAAACGGTCAGCTTGTCGGCGTAGTCGTTAACGTCAAAGGAGATTTCGACCCCTTCGGAACGGCCAATCCAGTTGCGCTGCATCGTTTTCACGGTGTCAGGCCAGTGATCCAGGTTGTCCAGATCGCGCAGCAGTTCGTCAGCGTAAGCGGTGATTTTGATAAACCACTGTGGGATCTCTTTACGCTCAACTTTGGTATCGCAACGCCAGCAGCAGCCGTCGATAACCTGTTCGTTCGCCAGTACGGTCTGGTCATTTGGGCACCAGTTCACCGCAGAGGTCTTCTTGTACACCAGGCCTTTTTTATACAGCTCGGTGAAGAACTTCTGCTCCCAGCGATAGTATTCCGGGGTGCAGGTGGCCAGCTCGCGGCTCCAGTCATAGCCAAAGCCCAGCATTTTGAGCTGGTTTTTCATGTACGCGATGTTGTCGTAGGTCCATGGCGCAGGCGCGGTGTTGTTTTTTACCGCAGCACCTTCAGCCGGCAGGCCGAACGCATCCCAGCCGATTGGCTGCAGAACGTTTTTGCCCAGCATGCGCTGATAGCGAGCAATAACGTCGCCGATGGTGTAGTTACGGACGTGGCCCATGTGTAGTCGACCAGAAGGATAGGGAAGCATCGACAGGCAGTAATACTTCTCTTTGCTCTCGTCTTCAGTAACTTCAAATGTGCGCTTCTCATCCCAGTGAAGCTGGACTTTCGATTCTATCTCTTCCGGGCGGTATTGCTCTTGCATGGCAGCCAGTGATCCTGTTTTCAATACAGCTACAAATGTAGCCTATAGATGTGGTATTTCAGATCCGCATAGCATAGCCCAAACGTTCACGTCAAAACAGCCTTTCGCACGTTAAGGCGGCGAAAAGCTCCGGGCGTCATTTATCAACTCTGTGGTGAAGCTGGCAAAGCAGAAATCAAATAACGGCTATTATTATAAGAGGTTAACTGGCTGGGAGAGGAAACAATGAACAAGGTTGCTCAAATTTACCGTGAATTGGTGGGCTCGCTAACTGAACGTCTGCGCAATGGTGAACGCGATATCGATGCCCTGGTTGCACAGGCGCGGGCTAAGGTCGCACAAACCAGCGAGTTAACGCGTACTGAAATTGATGAGCTGCTGCGCGCCGTTCGTCGTGACCTCGAAGAGTTCGCGATGAGCTACAGCGAAAGCCAGGAAGATGATTCCGACAGCGTATTTCTGCGGGTCATCAAAGAAAGTCTCTGGCAGGAGCTGGTGGATATTACCGACAAAACGCAGCTGGAATGGCGCGAAGTGTTCCAGGACTTGAACCATCACGGGGTGTATCACAGTGGGGAAGTAGTGGGGTTGGGTAACCTGGTGTGTGAGAAGTGTCACTACCATTTGGCGGTGTACACGCCGGACGTGCTACCGCGCTGCCCGAAGTGCGGGCATGACCAGTTCCAGCGTAGGCCTTTCGAGCCGTAATGGGTATTCCCGGCGGCGCTTCGCCTGGCCGGGCTACAAGCGACCTGTAGCCCGGCCAGGCGAAGCGCCGCCGGGACAGGCTCAATGGTAAAATGCTAACCGCTCCGCCAATAGATCAACAAACGCCTCACGGTCTACATCGACCATGACCGTCGCATTCGGTTTATTCCCCGTCAGGAAGTAATAATCCACTACCGTCATCCCCTGCGTATATTTCCCCTGCGTTTCCACACCCACCCAGCGCTCAACGGTAGTGAAGATCTCAGGCTTCAACAGCCAGGCGATGGTGCACGGGTCATGCAGCGGCGCGCCGATAAAGCCCCATTTTTCATCCTTGTGATACTCCATAAAGAAGTCGAGCAACTCGGCAACAATGGTGGAAATCGGGTTGCCAATGGCGCGAAAACGTTCGATATCGGCGGCGTGGATCTGCGCTTTGTGGGTTACATCAAGCCCCGCCATTACCACCGGAATACCCGACTGGAAGACGATTTCTGCCGCTTCCGGGTCAACGAAGATGTTGAACTCGGCGGCTGGGGTCCAGTTGCCGAGGGTCATCGCGCCGCCCATGATAACGATGCGGGCGATTTTTACGTGCAGTTCCGGGTGCCCGTTGAGCAGCAGTGCCACGTTGGTTTGCGGGCCCGTTGACACGATAGTGACCGGCTCCGGGCTTTCACGCAGAGTTTTGGCCATCAACTCGACGGCGGTGCATGACTGCGGCGCAAAGGACGGCTCCGGCAACGCCGGGCCATCAAGCCCGCTTTCGCCGTGTACGTTGTCGGCAATAATCAGCTCACGCATCAGCGGCTTCACTGCGCCGCGGGCGACCGGAATATCCGGACGCTGGAGCAGCGTCAGCATGCGTAACACGTTACGCAGGGTTTTGTCCGGCGTTTGGTTGCCAGCGGAAGAGGTAATGGCTTTCACCTCCAGCTCAGGGGAGGCGAGGGCGAGAACAATAGCGATCGCGTCATCATGACCCGGGTCGCAATCAAGAATAATCGGCAGTGCCATAGCGGTTCCTTGTCAGCATTATTTTGTGACAAGGGTAAAGCTTGAATGGACAAGGGACGAGAATAGAGACGTCAAAGCGTGATGCAGCGCGCAAAAGGGTAGCCCGTCCGAGCAAAGCGACGCCGGGGCGGGCACCAGGCTATCCCGGCGTCGCTTTGCTCGGCCGGGCTACATCAGGAAGTTAGTGCAGTATTTTGGCGAGGAAGTCTTTCGCGCGTTCAGATTTCGGGTTAGCGAAGAAGGCCTCTTTGTCGGCATCTTCAACGATCTTGCCTTCATCCATAAAGATCACCCGGTTAGCCACTTTACGGGCAAAGCCCATTTCGTGGGTCACCACCATCATGGTCATCCCTTCGTTCGCCAGCTCGACCATCACGTCCAGCACTTCGTTGATCATCTCCGGATCGAGCGCTGAGGTTGGTTCATCAAACAGCATTGCCACCGGGTCCATGCAGAGCGCTCGGGCGATCGCCACACGCTGTTGCTGGCCGCCGGAGAGTTGCGCTGGGAATTTGTTGGCGTGCGCAGAAAGCCCTACGCGCTCCAGCAGCTTTAAGCCTTTGTCGCGGGCCGCAGCTTTATCACGTTTCAGAACCTTAACTTGCGCCAGCGTCAGGTTCTCAATAATCGACAGGTGCGGGAACAATTCAAAGTGCTGGAACACCATGCCGACGTGAGAACGCAGCTTCGCGAGGTCGGTTTTTTTGTCGTTGACCTTGGTGCCGTTCACCAGGATCTCTCCCTGCTGAACCGGCTCCAGACCGTTCACGGTTTTAATCAGCGTGGACTTGCCGGAGCCGGACGGCCCGCAGACCACCACTACTTCGCCTTTTTTCACTTCCGTGGAGCAATCGGTCAGCACCTGAAAGTGACCATACCATTTAGAGACGTTTTTCAGGGTAATCATTATACGGTCCTTTTCTTCAAGTAGCTGACCAGCAGCGAGGCGCTAAGGCTAATCACAAAATAGACAAAACCAGCAAACAGGATCATTTCCACCTGAGTCCCGTCACGCTCACCAATCGTGGAGGCGGTACGGAAGAAGTCCGCGAGGCTCAGGACGTACACCAGCGAGGTATCCTGGAACAGGACAATCCCCTGGGTTAACAGCAGCGGCACCATGGCGCGGAAGGCCTGCGGCAGAATGATGAGCTTCATTGACTGCCAATGGGTCATCCCCAGCGCCAGCGCGGCGCTGGACTGCCCGCGCGAGATGCTCTGAATGCCCGCGCGGATAATCTCGGAGTAGTAGGCAGCTTCAAACATCGAGAACGCCACCATCGCCGAGATCAGGCGAATATCGCTTTTCGGCGACAGCCCGAGCACGTTTTGCAGGAAGCCCGGCACGATCAGGTAGAACCACAGCAGCACCATCACCAGCGGCACGGAGCGGAAGACGTTGACGTAGGCTTTAGCGAACCAGGCAATAGGCTTAAATGCCGATAGACGCATCACCGCCAGCAGCGTACCCCAGACGATACCGATGATAATCGCCGTAACGGTAATTTTGAGGGTGATAACCAGACCTGCCAGCAGGTAAGGCATCGACGGAACAATCGAACTCCAGTCAAAATCGTACATTATTTACCTCCCAGATTGCCTGGCAGGCGGATTTTGCGTTCCACCAGCGCCATCACCAGCATAATCACGGCGTTAATGAAGACGTAGGCGAGGGTGATCGCCGTAAAGGATTCCCAGGCGTGCGCGGAGTAGTCCAGCAGCTTGCCCGCTTGCGCGGCCATGTCGACCAGACCAATCGTGGAGGCGATGGCCGAGTTTTTTACCAGGTTCATCATCTCGGAGGTCATTGGCGGCACAATCACGCGATAGGCGTTTGGCAGCAGTACATAGCGGTAGGTTTGCGGTAGCGTCAGGCCCATCGCCAGACCGGCGTTCTTCTGCCCGCGCGGCAGCGACTGAATGGCGGCGCGCACCTGCTCGCAAACGCGGGCGGCGGTAAACAGACCCAGACAGATCATCGAAGAGAGGAAGAACTGAATGTTCGGATCGAGCTCCGACTTAAACCACATGCCGAGGTTTTCCGGCAGCAATTCCGGCACCACAAGGTACCAGGTAAAGAACTGCACGATCAGCGGAACGTTACGGAACAGCTCGACGTAGCAGGTGCCGAGCGAGGATAAAAAGCGGTTAGGAACGGTACGCAGGATGCCGAACAGCGAGCCGACGAGGAAAGCGATAATCCAGGCGGTAATCGAGAGCGCGACGGTGACCTGAAAACCGCTCCACAGCCAGCCGAGATAGGTGGTGTTGCCGAAGGGGGCCTGTTGTAAAAAGATACCCCAGTTCCAGTCTATTGACATAATGAACTCCAGAAAAAAAAAGGGTAGCAGTACGACCTGCTACCCTCGAAGATTGTTGAACAGCGTTTTGCGGTATTCAGGCCAGGTGGGGAACGACCACCTGACGTATAGTCTGTCCGTGCTGAACTACAATCGAGAGGGCAGATTTATCCGCCCCATTTTTTTAATTAGTTAAGTGCTTTGTCGTTTGGCGTTTTGAACAGCGTTTTCATCTCTTCTGACAGCTCAAAGTTCATGTTCAGGTTTTTCGGTGGAATTGGGTTTTTGAACCACTTATCAAACCATTTCGCCGCTTCGCCTGAGGTCTGCGCCTGAGCGATGGTGTCATCCATCAGCTTTTTGAAGTCTGGGTCGTTTTTGCGCAGCATGCAGCCGTAAGCTTCCTGAGACTGCGGCTTGCCGACGATTTCCCAGTTGTCTGGTTTCTTGGCTTTCGCACGTTCACCGGCCAGCAGGGCATCATCCATCATAAACGCCACCGCACGACCGCTTTCCAGCGTACGGAAGGAGTCACCGTGGTCTTTGGCGCTGATGATACGCATATTCATTTTTTGTTCGTCGTTCAGCTTGTGCAGCAGAATTTCAGAGGTAGTACCGGAGGTCACGACCACCGCTTTGTCTTTCAGATCCGGGAAGTCTTTAATCGGGCCGCCTTTTTTCACCAGCAGACGGGTACCGACCACGAAGATGGTGTCGGAGAATGCAGCCTGCTTCTGACGTTCGACGTTGTTGGTGGTGGAGCCACACTCAAAGTCGAAGGTGCCGTTTTGCAGCAGTGGAATACGGTTCTGGGAAGTGATTGGAATCAGCTTCACGTCCAGTTTCGGGTTGTTGAGCTTTTTCTTGATAGCGTCAACGATGGCGTTGGAGTAGTCCTGAGAGTAACCGACCACTTTCTGCTGGTTGTCGTAGTAGGAGAACGGCACGGATGATTCGCGGTGGCCAACGACGATAACGCCGTTTTTAGCAATTTTATCCAGCGTCGATTGCTGCGCGGCATCGGCTGCAGGCTGTGCGTCTTCTGCATGCGCCAGGCCAGCGGTCACACCCATGACCAGCATGGCGGCGGCCAGTTTACGTAATTGCATATCCAACTCCTTTATCCTCTGCATCGGCAAAGATGCATTGATACCCATTGTGATTGTTGTGTTGTTCTCGCTGCGTCTTTAGCGTGCAGCGTTATGTGTGTTTGTTAGCATTTAGTTTGGCTTAATGTAAAGATTTTGCTGCTTTATTGTTTATTTTTGCGAAGCGTGCCGCACCGATTTGAGGCAAAAATCGCAGTTTGCACGATTTTGGTGCTACCAATGGGTTGTGATGGTGCAACCAGGTTGCGCTATTCGGCGGAATGCAGCTTCTTGATTATATTAAGCAATTGGCGTGCCAGAATGGGGAGTTGCGGCAGGAAAAGATCTTGTAGGCCTGATAAGCGCATCGCCATCAGGCATGATACAGCACCGTTGCTTGCCGGATGGCGGCGTACCGCCTTATCCGGCCTACATTCGATAGTGCAGTGTTTTACTTGCGACGCTGACGCAGGCTCATCACCAGTGCACCAAAACCAAACAGCGCGGTAATCAGCCATACCGTCCAGTCGCCGGTACGTGCATAAGGCGTTAACCCGGTGGTTGGCGTCACTTTGGTGGTCAGTACCTGACGCGTGAACTGCGGGATCATCGCCTGAATTTCACCGCGTGGGCCAATCACGGCGGTAATGCCGTTGTTGGTGCTACGCAGCAGCGGACGCGCCAGCTCCAGCGCGCGCATGCGTGCCATCTGGAAATGCTGCCACGGGCCGATAGACTTACCAAACCACGCATCGTTAGAGATAGTCAGCAGGAAGTTGGTGTCCGGGCGGAAGTTGTCGCGCACCTGCTGGCCGAGAATAATCTCGTAGCAGATAGCAGCGGTTAGCTTCAGGTTATGCGCCTGCAGCTGCGGCTGAACGTACGGCCCACGGCTGAATGACGACATCGGCAGGTCAAAGAACGGCGCGAGCGGGCGTAGAATCGATTCCAGCGGCACAAACTCACCAAATGGCACCAGGTGATTCTTGTTGTAGCGGTTGGTCGACTCGTAGCTGTACGGGCTGTCTTTACCCAGCGTGATGATGGTGTTGTAAGTGTCGTAGCGATTCTGCTTATTGAGGCGCTGGTCGACAATACCGGTGATAAGCGTGCTGTCTTTGGCCCGCAGCAAATCATCCATCATGCTCAGGAAGCGCTGCTGGTTGATTTCCAGATCCGGAATTGCCGACTCCGGCCAGATAATCAGCTGCGATTTGCCCATCACCTGTTCAGTGGCATCAAGGTAGATTTTCAGCGTATTAATCAGCTGGCCTTCATCCCACTTCATGGCCTGTGGAATATTGCCCTGCACCAGTGAAACCTGGGTCGTTTTGTCGGTTTGCAGGGTATACCACTGGATATAGCGCAGCGGGAACGGCAGGGCGAAGAGAACGACGCCAACCACCAGCGGACGCCAGTTGCGGGTCACCAATGCCAGCACTAATAGGCCGCTAACTGCCATCAGCAGGAAGTTGATGGCCTCAACGCCCATCAGCGGCGCCAGCCCTTTCAGCGGGCCGTCAATCTGGCTGTAGCCAAACTGCAGCCACGGGAAGCCGGTCAGCACCCAGCCGCGCAGGAACTCGGTGATTTGCCAGACAACCGGCGCGGCAATGGCCACGCGAACCCAATTGGTCTTTGGCCACAGGCGCGACAGAATGCCGGCAAATAGGCCGGTATATAGCGACAGATAGGCCGCCAGCAGCACCACGAGGAAGACGTTGACCGGGCCCGGCATACCGCCAAACTGCGCGATGCTGACGTATACCCAGTTAATGCCGGTACCAAACAGGCCAAAGCCCCAGAAATAACCAATGGCGGCGGCCTGCACGGGGCAACGGTTAAGCGTCAGCGCCTGCAGCCCTATCAACGAAACAATCGCCGCTGGCCAGAAGTCATAGGGAGAAAAAGCCAGCGTACCGCTGGCTCCGAAAAGTAGCGCCAGCAGCAGACGAATGCGCTGGCGTTCAAGCAGTGAGGCAAATGCCATGAAGGTTATTCATCCAGTTTCGGTTGTGGGGAATCGTCCGGGATTTTAACGTGAACCTGAATAATACGACGGCTGTCCGCCATGGCGACCTTAAACTGGTAACCATCGATGTCGATAGTTTCCCCGCGGGCAGGCAGGTGGCCAAAGGCCTGCATCACCAGACCGCCAATGGTATCCACTTCGTCATCGCTGAAGTGGGTGCCGAACGCGTCGTTGAAGTCCTCAATAGAGGCCAGCGCGCGTACCGTCCAGGTGTGGCGGCTGAGTTGACGGAAGTCGATATCGTCCTCTTCGTCATACTCATCTTCAATTTCGCCAACGATAAGTTCGAGAATGTCTTCAATCGTCACCAGACCCGACACGCCGCCAAACTCATCGATAACGATGGCCATATGGTAGCGCTGGGAGCGGAACTCCTTCAGCATTCGGTCAACCCGTTTGCTTTCCGGCACGACAACCGCGGTGCGTAACACTTTATCCATGCTGAAGGCTTCGGAATCACTGCGCATAAACGGCAGCAGATCTTTCGCCATCAGAATCCCTTCGATGTGATCCTTATCCTCACTGATCACCGGGAAGCGCGAGTGGGCGGACTCGATGATCACATCAAGACATTCGTCCAGGGTTTGGTTGCGTTTCAGGGTAATCATTTGGGAGCGCGGGATCATGATGTCACGGACACGTTGGTCTGCGATATCCATTACCCCTTCAAGCATATCGCGCGTATCTTCATCGATAAGCTCGTTCTGTCCGGAATCACGGATCAGCGCCAGGAGATCGTCACGGTTTTTCGGTTCACCGTGGAAAAGCTGGCTGAGTAAGAGGGAGAAGAATCCCTTTTTGCTGTTTACTGTGTCACTACTGTGTGAATTGTCGTCGCTCATGGCGTCGTTTGGGTTCTCATGTTGATTTAACTGTCGCTCGTCACGCGTAAACTCAGCGCCGGACGGCATGTTTTGCCTGATGGCGCTTACGCTTATCAGGCCTACGAAAAGCATGAATGTAGGCCGGATAAGGCGCAAGCGCCGCCATCCGGCAAACTACTATTCTGCAATCTTCTCGGAAATGTACGGATCCTCATAGCCCAGAGCAAGCATTATCTCTGTCTCGAGGCTTTCCATTTCTTCCGCTTCCTCATCCTCGATATGGTCATAACCCAGCAGATGCAGGCTACCGTGCACGACCATATGCGCCCAGTGGGCTTCCAGCGGCTTGCCTTGCTCAACGGCTTCCTGCTCAACTACCTGACGGCAGATGATCAAATCGCCCAGCAGCGGCATTTCCATTCCCGGCGGTGCTTCAAACGGGAATGACAGCACGTTGGTTGGCTTATCCTTGCCGCGGTAGGTGAGGTTCAGTTCGTGGCTTTCGGCCTCATCCACCAGGCGAATCGTGACTTCTGATTCTTCCTGAAACTGCGGGATGACGGCATCCAGCCATGTCTGAAACTGACTTTCTTCTGGCAGACCGGTGTTGTTTTCACAGGCCAACTGGAGATCGAGGATCACCTGACTCATTTCTGCTCCTGCGCCTGAGCTTCGCGTTTACGTTCCGCGGCCTGCTCGGCTTTACGTTTTTGATCGGCTTCTTCCCACGCCTCATAGGCGTTCACGATACGAGCAACCACCGGGTGGCGCACCACGTCTTCGCTGTGGAAGAAGTTAAAGCTAATTTCATCGACTTCAGCCAGCACTTCAATAGCGTGGCGCAGGCCGGATTTGGTGCTGCGCGGCAGGTCAATCTGGGTGACGTCGCCGGTAATCACCGCCTTGGAGTTGAAGCCGATACGGGTCAGGAACATCTTCATCTGTTCGATGGTGGTGTTCTGGCTCTCATCGAGGATGATAAAGGCATCGTTCAGCGTGCGGCCGCGCATGTAGGCCAGCGGAGCAACTTCGATGACGTTACGCTCCATCAGTTTCTCGACCTTCTCGAAGCCGAGCATCTCGAACAGCGCGTCGTACAGCGGGCGCAGATATGGGTCAACCTTCTGGCTTAAATCGCCCGGCAGGAAGCCGAGTTTTTCGCCGGCTTCGACCGCAGGGCGGGTCAGCAGAATACGACGAATCTCCTGGCGCTCCAGCGCATCAACCGCGGCGGCGACGGCAAGGTAGGTTTTACCGGTACCGGCAGGGCCTACGCCGAAGGTGATGTCGTGGTCAAGAATATGGGCGATATACTGCGCCTGGTTTGGCGTACGCGGTTTAATCACCCCGCGTTTGGTTTTGATATTGATGGCTTTGCCGTAATCCGGCACGCTCTCCGCGCTCTGTTCCAGCACGCGCGCTTCTTTAATCGCCAGATGAATCTGTTCCGGCTCAATATCCTGAAGCTGGCCGCGCATTGGCGCGGTATCAACGTACAGGCTGCGCAGAATGTCGGCAGCGGCGGTCACGCAGATGGCGCGTCCCGTCAGTTTGAAATGGTTATCGCGGCGGTTGATCTCGATGCCCAGTCGTCGCTCCAGCTGTTTAATATTGTCATCAAACGGGCCACACAGGCTCAGCAGACGGGCATTGTCGGCTGGCTCCAGGGTAATTTCGCGAGTGTCTATGTTCAAACTGTTCCTCTTATGCATGAGTTGCCGGTAGTAAGACGTGACCGGCTGATAAAGGAATTATTCACGCCGCAGTAAAAAGGCGCAAGCATTGCAGTAAATATGGGGATGACGGCAGGAAATACAAGGCCCGTCAGGGGAGACGGGCCAGGGAGATTATGGTTGATAAATCCCAACGCCCGCCTCGCTCTCTTTACGAGTACGCGCAATCACCGACTCTGGCGATTCAACGATGCGCAGGCCCATTTCGTCCTCGGTGCGCACCAGTTTGCCGCGCAGTGAGTTGGTGTAGACGTCAACGATCTCCACATCGACGAATTTACCGACCATATCCGGCGTACCTTCGAAGTTGACCACGCGGTTGTTCTCAGTGCGCCCGGTCAGCTCCATAATGCTCTTGCGGGAAGTGCCTTCTACCAGAATGCGCTGTACGGTGCCGAGCATACGACGGCTCCAGGCCATTGCCTGCTGGTTGATACGTTCTTGCAGAATATAGAGGCGCTGTTTTTTCACCTCTTCCGGCACGTCGTCGATCATATCGGCCGCTGGCGTACCTGGACGCGCGGAGAAGATAAAGCTAAAGCTGACGTCAAAGTTCACGTCGCCAATCAGCTTCATGGTCTGCTCGAAGTCCTGGTCGGTTTCGCCCGGGAAGCCGACGATAAAGTCGGAGCTAATCTGGATATCCGGACGCGCTTCGCGCAGCTTACGGATGGTGGATTTGTATTCCAGCGCCGTATGGGTACGCCCCATCATGTTCAACACGCGGTCTGCGCCGCTCTGAATCGGCAGATGCAGGAAGCTCACCAGCTCCGGCGTATCGCGATACACGTCGATAATGTCGTCGGTAAATTCAATCGGGTGGCTGGTGGTGAAACGGATACGGTCGATGCCGTCAATCGCCGCGACCAGACGCAGCAGTTCGGCAAAGCTCCCGGTGGTGCCGTCAAAGTTCTCACCGCGCCAGGCGTTAACGTTTTGTCCCAGCAGGTTAACTTCACGCACGCCCTGAGCGGCTAACTGGGCAATTTCAAACAGAATATCATCACACGGACGGCTGACTTCTTCACCGCGGGTATATGGCACCACGCAGTAGGTGCAGTATTTGTTGCAGCCTTCCATGATAGAGACAAACGCGGTCGGGCCGTCGGCGCGCGGCTCCGGCAGACGGTCAAACTTCTCGATTTCCGGGAAGCTGACGTCCACCACCGGGCGGCGGTTATTACGTACGGCATCGATCATTTCTGGCAGACGGTGCAAAGTCTGTGGGCCAAAAACGATATCCACGTAGTGCGCGCGCTGGCGGATAAGCTTGCCTTCCTGTGAGGCGACGCAGCCGCCAACACCAATAATCAGCTTAGGATTTTTTGCTTTAAGTAATTTCCAGCGGCCTAAAAGGTGGAAGACTTTTTCCTGGGCTTTCTCACGGATTGAGCAGGTATTCAGCAGCAGGACGTCGGCTTCTGCTGCGTTTTCAGTCAGTTGATACCCATGAGTGGCATCCAGCAGATCGGCCATCTTTGATGAATCGTATTCGTTCATCTGACAGCCCCAGGTTTTAATATGGAGTTTTTTTGTCATCGACTTGCTCTTGCTCAATTATGAATAGCCCACATTGCAGGGCGCGTATTGTAATGCTTTGGTGCGGTTGTGACCAGCTTGACGGTTATTGGCCTCAAAGGGCGAAAGTCCGGTAAACTGAAGGTATTCGGCTTTAAGGATAATAAATGATGACAATTCTACACAAAGACGTTGCGGTGGTTGGCGGCGGGATGGTCGGTGGTGCGCTGGCGTTAGGGTTGGCGCAGCAGGGGTTCTCCGTGGCGGTGCTGGAAAAGAGTCCGCCGCCGGACTTTGACCCGAACTCACAGCCTGATGTCCGAATTTCAGCCATCAGCGCTTCTTCGGTGCAACTGTTACGCGGCCTTGGGGTCTGGGATGCCGTGCTGGCAATGCGGGCTCATCCCTGGCGTCGGCTGGAGACCTGGGAGTGGCAAACCGCGCACGTTGTGTTTGATGCCCGCGAGCTGAAGCTGCCTAATCTTGGCTATATGGTAGAGAACAACGTACTGCAACTGGCGCTTTGGCAGGCGCTGGAGGCGCATCCGCTGGTGACGCTGCTGCACGGTACCTCGCTTAATGAGATGCGGGCTGATGGCGATAGTCACGTTTTACATCTCGAAGATGATTGTCAGGTTGCGGCTCGCTTGGTGGTGGGCGCTGACGGCGCGCTTTCGCAGGTGCGCCAGCAGGCGGGAATTGGCACCAACGGCTGGCAGTATCCGCAGTCCTGTATGCTGATTACCGTACAATGCGACAATGAACCGGGTGACAGCACCTGGCAGCAGTTTACACCAACCGGGCCGCGCGCTTTCTTACCTCTGTTCGATAACTGGGCATCGTTGGTGTGGTACGACACTCCGGCGCGTATCCGCCAGCTACAGTCGTTGCCGATGCCGCAACTACAACGGGAAATCACGCACCATTTTCCGGAACGTTTAGGAACCATCACACCGGTTGCTGCCGGGGCATTTCCGCTGACTCGCCGTCATGCTCAGCAGTATGTGCAGCCGGGATTGGCGCTGATTGGCGATGCCGCGCACACTATTCATCCGCTAGCGGGGCAGGGGGTAAACCTTGGCTATCGCGACGTCGATGAGCTGCTGGATGTGCTGGCTAACGCGCGCAGCATCGGTGAAAACTGGGCCAGCCTGCCGGTATTACAGCGTTATCAGGCGCGCCGTCGGGTAGATAACCTGCTGATGCAGAGTGGGATGGATCTGTTCTACGCCGGTTTTAGTAACGATCTCGGCCCGCTGCGAATTTTACGCAACGTGGGGCTGATGGCGGCGCAGCGCGCGGGCGTGTTGAAGCGTCAGGCGCTGAAGTACGCGCTGGGGCTGTAGTTCTGATATAGGCCGGATAAGGCAGCACCGCCATCCGGCATTTTGCTCAGCTGTGCCTGATGGCGCTTCGCTTATCAGGCCTACGATATTCGGAAAGGGACAAAAACAAAAAAAGCTCGCCGAAGCGAGCTTTTTGAAAATGGCTGGGGTACGAGGATTCGAACCTCGGAATGCTGGTATCAGAAACCAGAGCCTTACCGCTTGGCGATACCCCAACGGGTGCGTCCACAAAAGTGAACGACTTTTTGAAAATGGCTGGGGTACGAGGATTCGAACCTCGGAATGCTGGTATCAGAAACCAGAGCCTTACCGCTTGGCGATACCCCAACAATTTTTTTTCGAATGTATCGATAACTCGATAGATTCTGAATTTGGTGGCTACGACGGGATTCGAACCTGTGACCCCATCATTATGAGTGATGTGCTCTAACCAACTGAGCTACGTAGCCGATACTAACATATTCTTCGATGGCTGGGGTACCTGGATTCGAACCAGGGAATGCCGGTATCAAAAACCGGTGCCTTACCGCTTGGCGATACCCCAATACCGTCGCGGCTATCCGCAAATATCGAAGAAAATATGGCTGGGGTACCTGGATTCGAACCAGGGAATGCCGGTATCAAAAACCGGTGCCTTACCGCTTGGCGATACCCCATCCGTGCAACGCTTATTGGTGAATGGTGCGGGAGGCGAGACTTGAACTCGCACACCTTGCGGCGCCAGAACCTAAATCTGGTGCGTCTACCAATTTCGCCACTCCCGCAAAAAAAGATGGTGGCTACGACGGGATTCGAACCTGTGACCCCATCATTATGAGTGATGTGCTCTAACCAACTGAGCTACGTAGCCATCTTTTTTTTCGCGTTACCTTATCGGCGTTGCGGGGCGCATTATGCGTATTGAGCCCAATACCGTCAACACCTTTTTCAATGAAATTCACCGGAATGTGACTGTTTGGTTGGGTTGTGAACAGCCTGGCGCATTATTCGGCAATTATTGGTTATTTCGCGTTAAATCATGCCATCAATGCATCCGGATTCACTGCAAGGTTATCGCGTTAATACGCTAACAAGTGAAACCACTGGGCCACCGACGGTACGCTTAAGTGCACCGAAAGCCAGTGTTTTTAATAAATGACTGGCGCCTACGCGCAGGGTGTTCTCGATATAGCTTTTATCTTTCTGGCTGCTAAGCCATTGCGCCTGTTCCAGCTCATTGAGCAGGGTTGAGGCAGAAATACGTGCGGGATCGAAGCTCACTGCCACGGAACCAGCATATAAACGGTGAATCACCTCTTTAATACCGTCGCGGGCGCGGAGTTGTTCAATCAGTTTCTCGACTTCATGCGGATGGCGTTGGATCCAACTGGAGCGGATGCGGATGCGATTGGGGGTCTGGTGCAGGTAAGGAGTCATAGCCGCCTCATTTTTACTTATGTAGTGGTAATGAGAGTAATTTATATTTGCATTCCACCCATGTCCAGCCTTCAGCGCACGCAGCGCAAAAAAGAATCCCGCATTACCTTTTGACGCATCGCAAGAGAAGGGCGATTAGTGCTATCTGGCGTTTTCTATCTGTGATTTCATAAATGTCACCTATAAATATCAGGGTATTAAATGATATGCCTGTCGAATCCTTGGGCGACTTACTGACTTTGCGCCGCTTTGTAGAAGTGGCGCACCATATCCCCGGGCGTTTGCGCCTGCGGTTTTCCAACAAGCTTGTAGCCAGCCTTAGTCAGGGGAAGCTCAAGCAGCTTGATGCTTATTGCTCCCCTGAGGGGTACCTCCGGCGTTATCAGATCAATAGCGAAACCGGCTCTATCGTCCTTGAGTACGATGCTGCCGCTATTCGCCCGCACATCCTCAATCAACTGTTTGGTCCGGATGGCGAGCAGGCCCAGCAAGCGCTGGAGCAATTGGCCGCCATTCTTAGCCCCTCTCACTAAATGAAAAGGACAGTCATCATGAGCACCAATGACAACAACGCACAGCAAGTTCCACCGGCCGGTTACTATCCGCCATACGGCTACCCGTGGTATCCGTACCCGCCAATGCCGCAGGGAATGGCATGGCCGCAGAACGGGCAGATGCCTCCTCAGCCACAGATGCCACCACAGCCGCAAATGCAGATGCCACCGCAAATGGCGATGGGGTTCCCGCCTATGGGCTTCCCACCAGCACCTCAGGGGGCGGTACCGCCGCAGTTTGCTCACCCGCATCACCATCATCATCACCACGCTGCCGCGCAGCAGGGCGTGGACTGGAGCCAGTACGCTCAGCACGTGGTTGATGGCGCGATGGGCGACCAGGCTGGCCTGCTGAAAAATATCATCAGCACCGTCGGCATGGACGACAAAGAGTTCTGGAAAGGCGCAATGGTTGGCGCGGCGGTGACGCTGCTGCTGACCAACGATTCCGTGCGCGGCATGCTGATGCAAACGTTGGCGGGTGCGGGCGACATGCTCAAAGCAGGTTCCAGCAAAGTGAAAGATGGCGTGAAGAATAGCTCTGAGGCCATCAAAGATACGGCAACCTCCAGCGCGGCTATCTTTCGCGACACCGTGAAAGCCGGCAAAGAAGGCTTCCAGGAGTCCGTAGAGCGCCATCGCCAGCCGAGTGCCGTCTCCTTTGATGATGAGGGCGTAGCGGATGAACAACAACCGTGACAGACAAAACCGCGTAGGCCGCGCCGCTATTGCCGGCGCGCTGGTTGGGGGAAGCGCTGCCTGCGCGCGTGAATGGCAGCGCTACCAGCAAAATGAACAAACGCTGAATGAGGCGGCCTGTACGGTGATGAAGGCGACGGCGAAGGCCAGTCTTATCAGCGGAACGGTGATGGCGATAGCGGATGCGAATAAAACTCGCCCGCTGCAGTCTGTGCTGACCCTTATCGGGGTGGGCGCCGCTTCTCTTTATCTTATGGATGCGATAGCTAAGCGAGGAAATGATGAATCAGCCTGAATACCTGTACAACCCGTGGACCGGCGTGTGGGAACGTAACCCCGCAGCAATGCCGGTGCAGGCGCCTGCGGCAACCAATAGCCGTACCCACCTGTTAACCGGGCTGGTGGCCGGTGCGGCAATCACCTACCTTCTGACCAACCGAAACGTACAGCAGGGGATCACCAATACGGCGAGTAAAGCCTGGGGTACCGTGCGCGGCGAAATGGAAGAGATGAAAGAGCGTATTGCCGATCTGCAGGCAGAACTGGACTACTACCGTAGCCAGAATAAGGATGAGATCGAGTGAGTGCGGTAGGCGAACGGGTTACCGTCGTTCACCAGATCCCCGGACGTGTACGTCTGCGCATTGCGGCGCTCGGTGACTACCCGGATGCAGCCGGATGGCTGAAACAGCAGCTCCTGACGTTGCCCGGCGTTAGCGGTGTGCGTATTCGTCCTTCGGCGCGCAGCGCGGTGATCCAGTGGGATCGCGCCCGGACTTCACTTGCTGCGATTATGGCGGCGGTGGACGCGCTGAACTGGCAAACGGCGGAAGACAGCGAATTCGAAACCGAATACTGCGGTGGCGATAACCTCCTTAACCTCGCCGGGTTGGCGCTAACGCAGGTGCTGCCGTCTCGCTGGGCTCGTCTGCCGGCGGCGCTGCTGACCGCACCAACTATCCTGGAAGGGGCGCATACCCTCAGCCAGGGGCAGTTGAAGGTGGAAGTGCTGGACGCGCTGGCGCTGAGCCTGTCGATGCTGCGCGGCGATAACCGTACCGCGATGTTGACGCAGTCGCTGCTGACGCTCGGTGAGTATATGGAGCAGGAGACCAGCCGTCACTCTGACGCGCTGCTGGCCGATCTGATGCAGCCGCGCGAGCACCCGGTGTGGGTTGAGCGCGATGGCGAAAGCGTGGAGATCAACAGCAGCGAACTGGTGGCAGGCGACGTGATGCTGCTCGGTCCGGGGGATAATATCCCTGCCGACGGTACGGTGCTGCGCGGTGTTGCTCAGGTTAACCAGGCGTCTATGACTGGGGAAAGCGTGCCAGTGCGTCGCGAGCCGGGTTCCTGGGTCTATGCGGGAACGCAAATTCAGGACGGCAACGTGGCGATCACCGCCGAGCAGGTGGGTGAGTCTTCCTCGACGGCGCATATTCGCCGCTTTATCCGTGACTCGTTGACCCAGCGTAGTGAAACCCAGCAGGTTACTCAGGCCATGGCTGACCGTCGTGTCGGTATCACGCTTGGGGTGGGCGCGGCGGTGTTTGCCATGACCCGCAGCTGGGAGCGTCTGGCTTCGGTATTCCTCGTCGACTACTCCTGCGCGCTGAAGCTCAGTACGCCAATCGCCTTTAAATCGATTATGTATCGGGCAGCGCAGAACGGTTTGTTGCTGAAAGGCGGGCGAGCGATTGAGAAGCTGGCTGAGGTTGATACGGTGGTATTTGATAAAACCGGCACCCTGACCCACGACGAGATGCAGGTGACGGACGTCATCAGCTTCAACGATCAACTGGTGCAGGCTAAACGCCTGCTGGCGATCGCCGCCTCGGTGGAAGAGCACAGCAATCACCCGTTGGCGCACGCGGTTGTGGCGGCGGCAGAACACCATGAACTGCCGCATATTGCGCACGGCGAAGTGGAGTATGTCATTGCTCACGGTCTGCTTTGCGCACTGGAAGATCATCAACTGGTGATCGGCAGTCGTCACTTCCTGGATTGTCACTACGACATCGATTTCACGCCGTATGAAGCGGAAATCGATGAACTGGCGGCTCAGGGGCGGCATCTGCTGTTTATTGGCTTTGATAATCAGTTGGTGGGAATGATCGGCCTACAGGATCATCTGCGCGATGAAGCCTCAGAGGTGATCGAACAGCTTAAAGCCTCCGGCATTCGTCAGGTAGTCCTGTTGACCGGCGATCGCGCTGAGAAGGCCTGCCAGCTGGCGGAGCGCGTAGGCATCGATCGCTACGTGGCCGAAGCCACGCCAGAAAGCAAGGTTGATGTGGTGAAAGCGCTGCAGGAAGCGGGGCATAAAGTGATGTTCGTTGGTGATGGTATCAACGATGCGCCGGTGCTGACGCAGGCAGACGTGGGCCTCGCCATGAACCAGAGCACCGAGCTGGCGCAGCAGGCGGCGGATGCCGTGCTGTTACAGGATAACCTTTACGGTGTGGTTACCGCGCGCCAACTCTCGCTGGAGGCGATGAAGCTGGTGAACAGCAACATCAAGCTGACCGAGTGGGTGAACAGCGCCATTATGCTGGCGGCGGCGCTAGGTTGGCTGACGCCGGGGGCGAGTGCCATGCTGCATAATGGCACGACGCTGGGCGTGTTGCTGCGATCGCTGGCGGCGAAGAAGGGGCGTGGGGAGTAGGTTTTCCCTCACCCTAACCCTCTCCCAGCGGGAGAGGGTACCGCTCGGAGTGGGCTGTTCGCTCGTTTTTCTCCCTCGCCCCTTCGGGGAGAGGGGCGGAGTGAGGGGAATCATCCGCACCGAGCCAAAACAAAAAGCCCCCGATGTCACCATCAGGGGCTTTTTCTATCTCATTATCACGCTTACTTGTAAGCAGACTGGTGCACGCCTACCGCACGACCAGACGGATCGTCCATGGTTTTGAACGCTTCATCCCACTCAATCGCTTTCGCAGAGGAGCACGCAACGGACGGGCCGCCAGGGACACATTCCGCAGCGCTTGGCACTGGGAACAGCTCTTCAAAGATTTCGCGGTACAGATAGCCTTCTTTAGACGTTGGCGTGTTGTACGGGAAACGGAAGTGCGCGGTTTCCAGTTGCTGATCGGTCACCTGTTTTGCCGCGACTTCTTTCAGTGTATCAATCCAGCTATAGCCTACGCCGTCGGAGAACTGCTCTTTCTGGCGCCATGCAACGCTTGCTGGCAGGTAAGATTCGAAGCATTCACGCAGCACGTGCTTTTCCATCTTGCCGTTGCCGCACATTTTGTCCTGCGGGTTGATGCGCATCGCCACGTCGAGGAATTTCTTATCCAGGAACGGTACGCGTGCTTCCACGCCCCAGGCGGACATCGCTTTGTTAGCACGGGCGCAGTCATACATATGCAGCGCCTGCAGTTTACGTACGGTCTCTTCGTGAAGTTCTTTGGCGTTTGGCGCTTTATGGAAGTACAGGTAGCCGCCAAATACTTCATCAGAACCTTCGCCGGACAGCACCATCTTGATGCCCATCGCTTTGATTTTACGCGACATCAGATACATCGGCGTAGAGGCGCGAATGGTGGTCACATCGTAGGTTTCGATGTGATAAATCACGTCGCGAATCGCATCCAGACCTTCCTGCACGGTGAAGTGAATTTCATGGTGCACGGTGCCAAGGTGGTTTGCCACTTCCTGCGCGGCTTTCAGGTCAGGAGACCCTTCCAGGCCGACGGCGAAGGAGTGCAGTTGCGGCCACCAGGCTTCTGAACGTTCCTGATCCTCAACGCGGCGAGCGGCGAATTTTTTGGTGATCGCGGAGATAACCGAAGAGTCCAGGCCGCCGGAGAGCAGCACGCCGTAAGGCACGTCTGACATCAGGTGGCTTTTCACTGACTCTTCCAGCGCCTGACGCAGTTCGTTTTTGTCGGTCACGTTATCTTTAACCGCATCGTAGTCGAACCAATCGCGCTGATAATACTGACGGATTTCACCGTCTTTGCTCCACAGATAGCTCCCGGCTGGGAACTCCTGGATGGTGCGGCAAACCGGGGTCAGCGCTTTCATTTCAGAAGCAACGTAGAAGTTGCCGAATTCGTCGTGGCCCATATACAGCGGAATGATACCGATATGGTCGCGGCCAATCAGGTAGGCGTCTTTTTCGCTGTCGTACAGCGCGAAGGCGAACATGCCCTGCAGGTCGTCGAGGAATTCAGGGCCTTTCTCCTGATACAGCGCGAGGATAACTTCGCAGTCAGAACCGGTCTGGAACTGGTAGCGGTCACCGTATTCAGCGCGCAGCGCCTGATGGTTGTAGATTTCACCGTTGACGGCCAGAGCGTGCGTTTTCTTTTCGTTATACAGCGGCTGGGCACCGGCGTTGACGTCAACAATCGACAAGCGTTCATGCGCGAGAATCGCTTTATCGCTCGCGTAAATCCCGGACCAGTCCGGGCCACGGTGGCGCATCAGGCGGGAGAGCTCAAGCGCCTTTTTACGCAGCTCGACCGCATCAGTTTTAATATCCAGTACACCGAAAATAGAACACATAGACTTCTCCGTTAACCCTGTTGTGCTGTGAAATGTTGCGGCGCTGTGCTGTCGCAGCGTCTTTGCATGACTAAAAAAATGCCGCAAAGGGCGAGCGGGCGCAAGGCTTTTTCAGCCCCTGGAAGAAATAATGCAATAGGAGTTAATGAATACTAAAAAATACGTATGTGTATTCTTCTATTATTGATGGATCGTCATTTTTAAGCGTTATTTTTTGATGGTTCTATTTTGTAAGTGGCCGGGTGATGTTGCATTTTCGCAGATCGCCCGGCGAAGTTAGCGGTCAGGCAATACCAAACGGCCAGATGTCCTGTACCGTTTTGTAGAGTATTTGCTGGTGGTCCTGCGGCGATAGCCACGTCAGATGGTCGCGGTACAGCGCCACCGCCTCGGCATAGCTCAGTTTATCCAAACAGATAGGCCAGTCGGTTCCCCACATCAACCGCTGCGGGCCAAAGGCATCGAACACCTGTTTCACCTGCTGCGCGGCGTCTGGATACGGATACGCCTGCTGAGAGAGCGACCACATGTGTGAAATTTTCACGTAAACGTGCGGATAACGCGCAAGCGCTAACAGCTTGTGCAGCTCTTCCGGCTGATGAAGCGGCGAGTCGGCCATATGATCGATAACGACGGTAAGATCGGGATTCTGCTCGATCCACGGGATCAGATCCGGCATGCGGCTGGGTGGGGCCAGAATGGTCATCGGAACCTTAAGGTCGGCCGCCTGACGCCACAATGGCTTCATTAGCGGCCCGCGAATCCAGTCGCCATCGCCTTTCCCCGAGGGACTCAAACGCACCCCGCGAAAGCCGTCTTCGTGCGTTAGACGTGCCAGATGATCCGGCGCTGTCGGGTCTTCCGGGTTAACGCGGCAGATGCCCTGAAATTTATCCGGATACTGACGCAGAACGTCGGCCAGATAGCGATTATCCCAACGGTAGTGAATAACCTGCACGATCACCGTGCGGGCAACGCCATTCGCAGCCATCAGCGAGAGCAGCATTTCGGCGGTGAAATCCTGCGGTGGTGCTTTGCGGTCCTTAGCGTAAGGATAGCGCGGGTCGGTTTTCCAGACGTGCACGTGGGAGTCAATCATGAGCGGTGAGGGCAGGGCGGCAAACGCCGGGCGTAACGCGCAGGCAAGCGGCAGTGCGGCGCTGGCGGCAAGGAATTGACGACGGCTAAGCATGTTTTTCTCCATTGCATCGGCCGTTGGCAGCCCGAGGGTGTCAGAGGCGGTTGTTATAAAGGGTGAACGGGCGAATGCGTGAACTGACGAGATACTATAAAACGCGAGGCGGTAGGGCGACTCGGGCTAATGCCCAGGAAAGGTTGAGCGATATTGGTAGGGCGAACAAGGTTGTGTGATCTCATTCTCCAGAATGCGTACCGTATTGATTTCGTAAATGGGGATTGTGATGCAGTGCTTCCGGCGGCCAGCATCCCCGCCGGAAGTTCGTTTCTGTTTTTAGAAATGGTAATACACGCCGACACGCACGCGGTTTTCGTCATCGCCATTGCTGGCTTTGTCGAGGTAGGCGACATCAATGTACGGTGTGAAATGGTCGTCAATTTTGTAGCTCAGGGCGACCGTATGCTCGTAGTTTTCCGTTGAACCGTTGCCGTAGCGATAGTCCTCATCGCGTTTATGGTAGGTAAAGTTGTACTCCATCCAGATGCGGTCGGTGACGTTCAGATCGGCCCAGATGTTCACTTCCTGGTTGGAATCCTCCGTGTAGTTACCGTTATAGTCATAGCTCTGGTAGTTGTTCTGGTTATAGCGGTAGCCGGCAATCAACATAAAGTTATCGGTGACCTGCACACCGAGCTTCACATAGGGGTCAAAGGCGCTGCCGTTAGCCCCCCAGTTAAAGACAAAACCCGGCCAGAAGAAGAGTCGCGAGGCGAGTGGAATTTTGTAGTTGCTTTCAATCTCGTTGTAACGGTTATTAAATTCGTCAAAATGCTTACCCTGCCCGGAGGTATTCTGGATGCTGAAATAGAGGTCGTTATCCAGCTTCATGCCGTATTCCATTTTGGTCTGAAACTGTTCGCTGCCTGACATATAGGCTTCACGGAAATTAACCCAGGAGTCGGTAATTGTCATTGCCGGGACGGAGGTGCTGACGAGGGCTAACCCCACGGCGGTTGATAACCAGGAGATTTTATTCATTTGATTTATCCATTATTAATTTGAATTATATTTCCGATACGGCTTAATTCGGGTAAGAAGCATTATCGTTATTTTTCAGGCCACAGTTTTTCGTGTGGAATACCGGTTAATGTGTGGAGCACGGATTTTGTTTCAGGATCCGTCTCGGTTAATGAGCCTCCATTTTTCAGTCGGGCAATTTCGTTTTTGACAAGCTGATGGTTTTCTTTCGAGAGCTTAAAGCGAAAGGCAATGAGCGTGCTGAACAGCAGCAGCATGACGTTGCCGAAGAAGAACAGGCTGGTAATGCCGTGGATGGTGGTGACCGATTGAGTGGTACTGGCGGCATCGAAATGCACAAACTGCAGCACTACCCCAATTAGCATACCGGCGAGCGCTGAGGTGCTTTTACGGGCGAGTGTCATCACGCCAGCAAAGACCCCTTCACGACGCTGGCGGGTTACCAGTTCATCGACATCGGGAATAAACGGATAAATATTCCAGATGATATAGACGTAGCCGCCCTTAAAGAATTGATAGACCAGCGAGGTGGCGTACATGATGGGCAGCATCAGCAGCGGCTTCCAGAAATAGAAACCGGCAAAGACGAAGAAGCACAGCATACTGATGGTCAGGCAGATCCTCAGGCACCAGGTCTGGCCGTAGCGGATCACCATCCACGCCATCAGCGCGTTGCTCCACCCGGTCAGGAAGATACCCACCGCCAGCAGGTTTGAGGCCATAACGGCGGTGCTGTTAAGAGAGTAGATAATGAAATAGATAAAGACGGTGTAGAACAGGTCGAGTGAGGTAAACGACAGTACGTACATCGTCAGATGCTGACGGAAGCAGCGAACACGCAGCGTTGAGGCCATATCGGTGAAGATATGCTTTATATTGAACCCGCGCGGTTTGGGGCCTTCCTCCGTAACGTCCTGCTTACGCTCCCAGGTGGTAGACCAGGTTACCAGCAGCGCAAACATAAAGATGATGGAGAAGATTACGCCGTTGATGAAAAAGACTTTACTGTCGGAGGTGCCGAAATGAGCAAACAGGCGGCCTGGAAGAAAGGTGGCAAGCCAGGTGCTAAAGCCGCCATAAAACAGACGCATCGCGGAAAGAATGCTGCGTTGCTTATAGTCGTCGGTCATCTCTGAGGCCAGTGTTTCCCAGGGGATAATCACCAGCGCCGCGATGATCTCGACGGAAATATAAACCACCAGATAGTAGAGGTAGGGCATGCCGGGGATCCACAGCAACGAATAGATGTAGACCAGTACCGCCCCTAGTAGTAAAAAAAGGCGGCGGCGGCCAAACTTGCGGCCAAGTCGGGTGTTGCCAATATTATCGGTCAGGTACCCTACGCAGGGGCTAACAAAGGTATCAATAATTTTGGCAACAAAAAGAATTGATCCTGCTTC
The DNA here is from genome assembly GCF_046569695.1 of Kluyvera sp. 142486. NCBI lineage: Bacteria > Pseudomonadati > Pseudomonadota > Gammaproteobacteria > Enterobacterales > Enterobacteriaceae > Kluyvera > Kluyvera sp. 142486. Next base: position 284,466 of record NZ_JBKHUI010000004.1, on the reverse strand, counting down.
AATCGGCGTTAGCCCCGAGAAATTGGTAAAAAAATACATTAACCAGGCAGCAATAATAGCGAAGGCTCCGCTGGAAAATAGATCGGTCATGCCATAACCGATATAAGTTTTGAGTTTAATAGGTATAGGGGTGCTCATAGGGTATCTCCAGGAATACACCATATCAGTGAAGTAATTGATGGGCTGACGTCTGTATAAACGTCAGCTTTGTTTTTTATTTATCAGGGGTAAATGTTTCTGTTACGAGAGTCTTTAATTCCAGATTTACGGTAAAAATAGGTATTAACCTGATCGCGCCATTCTTGAGCGTTATTCAGCTGTTTATTGAGGCGTGTTTTAACCTCGTTGAAAATACATTCTGGAATTTGGCTGTCCGCAGAAAGCGCATCCCACTGTTGGATAAAGTCCTGCACCTGATTAACTCCGTTAAAGTGGCTATCGTAGATATGCTGGATAACGGTTTTACCGGAAGGCAACACGTGGCGATATTTCAGGTGATGGAAGAACAGTAGCAGTTCCTGTGGGCAGCGGTTAGGGTTGTTGTACATCTGGCAGTTGATCGGGTGATATTGTTTAACGTAGCCCGTGCCGCTGGCCTGACTGCGGTCAACGCCCAGACCAAAGCGGTTGGCGTAATGGTAGGTTCCCCAGCTGTCATATTCGTAACCGTCGATTGACGGGCCATAGTGATGATGAGGCTGCACCATCCAGCCTACGCCGAGCGGGGCGGTGTAATTTTCATATACCTGCCAGCTGCTAAGCAGCATCTGGGCAACCGTTTCAATGGTTTTTGGCTCGCTGGAGAGCGTCAGCCTACACCACTCTTCGGCAAGTTCGCGCTCATCAATGTCCGGCTCCCACAGCAGGCGTCCATAGCCGTAGAGGTTCGCCTGCGCTAGCGGGTGCCCGGTCCACAAGGGGTGGTCGCCAACGTTCACTACGGCGGTGATTCCGCTGTGGCGCATCCGCTGCTGCTGACAGCGCCCGGCGAGAATATCGCTAATGAGCGCATCGTGTCGGCCGGGCTGAGTGTCGAAGTTCAGGATGGTTTTCCACTGTGGTACCAGCCAGCAGAGGTCGACTTGTTGACCGGTGTACTCCTGAGTTATCTGCAATTCCATGACTTTGTTGGTATCAGGCATGGCGCCGAGCAGCGGCGATACAGGCTCCCGGACCTGGAAATCCATCGGGCCGTTTTTAATCTGCAGGATCACATTGTCATCGAACTGCCCGTCCAGCGGCGAAAAATGGTCCCAGGCGGCTTTTGCCCGATCGGTGCTACGGTCGTACCATTTCTGCTGGCAGTTGTAGACGAAGCAGCGCCAGTACAGTAATCCACCGTGTTTATTGAGGGTACGAGCAAGCATATTGGCCCCGTCGGCGTGCGTGCGCTGATAGGTAAAAGGGCCTGGGCGGTGCTCTGAATCGGCTTTGACCACATAGCCGCCGAAATCGGGAATGTGCTGATAAATGCGCTCTGCCCGCAGCTCCCACCAGGTGATAACATCCGGGTCGAAGGGGTCTGCTGTGGTGAGGTCGCCAGTTTCTATCGGTGCAGCGAAGTTGACGCTCAGGAAAAGCTGAATGGCGTATTGGCGAAAAATGGCCGCAATGCGTGCGACTTCGGCAAGATGTTCATCACCAATCAGCGCCGTTTCGTGGTGATGGACGTTAACGTTATTGATAGTGAGCGCGTTAATGCCCACGCTGGCAAGCAGGCGTGCGTATTGATGCAGACGCGAGGCATCATAGGCGATTTTATTATCTGCAAAGAACAGCGAGCGCCCGGCATATCCACGCTCGATTGAGCCATCCATATTATCCCAGTGGTTAATCATGCGGATGGAAAAGGTCGGTTTTCGTTTTTTCGCGGTAATAAAATATTCAGGATGGTGCCTATTCCGTAAAAGATGGAACCAGGCGTAGAGAAATCCCCGCCAATCGCAGGCGGTAATAGTTATGGAGTGACTATCCTGCGTAATAAAATATTCTCCGGGCACGGCATCGTTATTGGTTTCAGCCAGTAGCGTAAATCGCAGTGTGGCATTCTCTGCTGATGTTAATGCGACTGGGGAATTCGCTAATTGTTTGATCTCCGCAAGTAATGTTTCGCGTAAAACGTTATCATCTTGTGGAATATGGACTGCATGTAAATAGCGTATGAGCCACGTCTCATCGAGGCTGGAAGGCAGCCAACAATCTGCAACATGACCAGTGGTGTTCGCGCTAAGGTTGGCATTCATTAATGACCCCTATTATTACCATACAAGTATTTAATTGAGGGTAATTAGCCGCAGAAAAGAAATCTATTATAAAAATCGACTGCGGGTTTACGAGAATTCCTTTTTACTCAGTGGATCACATTTTTAATCGTTGCTGGATGAATGTGTTGCGGACGATGGTATATAAGTCGCGCGGGTGCGGTGAGGAAAGCGGGGGATTTACGAATAGTTACGAATTTATTGATTTGATGGGTGAATGAATGTAACGATTGGCGACGCTCATTCACCCTCTGCGGATTGGCATTTAGATAATATCAATTTCCGCCACGGACGGATAAATCCACGACGGCCGGAACGGCATATTATCGATGTCATCAACGGTGGAGACGCCGGAAAGAACCAGGATCGTCTCCAGCCCCGCCTGGAAGCCTGCCAGAATATCGGTGCGCAGGTTATCGCCGACGATCACCGTCTGCTCTGAGTGCGCCTGCATTTTGTTCAGTGCGGCACGGATGATCCACGGGCTTGGCTTGCCCACGACAAACGGTTTGCGGCCAGAGATTTTTTCAATGCCGGCGCACAGTGCGCCACAGGCTGGATAATAGCCGCGGCCGTGCGTGTCCGGGTTGGTCGCGATGAAGCGAGCGCCATTAGCTACGAAAAATGCCGCTTTGTGCATCATTTCCCAGTTAAAGGAGCGTGTTTCACCCACGATAACGAAGTCAGGGTTGACGTCGGTGATGGTGAATCCGGCTTTATAGAGTTCGTGGATCAATGCCCCTTCGCCAACAACATACGCTTTTTTTCCTTCCTGGCGACGCAGAAAATCGGCAGTTGCCATGGCGGAGGTATAAAACACGCTGTCAGGCACGTCGATGCCTGCGGTAGCGAAGCGGTTCGCCAAATCCTGACCCGTCTGTGAAGGGTAGTTGGTCAGACAGAGGAACGGCATACCTTTATCCAGTACGCGGGCGACGAATTCTGCCGCGCCCGGCACGGCAACGTTGTCGTGCATCAGCACGCCGTCAATATCACAGATTACATTCTGAATGGTCATGGACTACCTGGCGTTTGTTTTTAAAGAGGCGTAATTATACACGTTATCCCCGGCATTGCCTCTTAGGTCTAACCTTCCAACAAATGTTGCAGCAGGATACCGTTGAGCATCGCGCGCTTAACCAGCGCGAAAGCGCCGATCGCGGAACGGTGATCGAGGGTCGAGCGCACCACCGGCAGGTTCTTGCGGAAAGCCTTTAAAACCTGAGTGTTGATGCAGCCTTCAATAGCGGGTAGCAGCACACGGTCAGCCTCGATGATTTCACCGGCAATCACCACTTTCTGCGGGTTAAACAGGTTAATGGCGATAGCGATGGTTTTACCGAGATGACGGCCGACGTGCTCAATCACTTCGGTAGCCAGCGCATCGCCTTTATTGGCGGCTTTGCAGATGGTTTTGATGTGGCAATCATCAAGCGTAACGCGGCTATGGTAACCCTGCTCCAGCAGGTGGCGCACGCGCTGCTCGATGGCGGCATTGGCAGCGACGGTTTCCAGACAGCCAAAGTTACCGCAGTGGCAGCGTTCGCCGAGCGGGTCGACCTGAATATGACCAATTTCCCCGACGTTGCCGTTACGGCCGATAAAAATACGCCCGTTAGAGATGATTCCCGCGCCGGTGCCGCGGTGTACGCGCACCAGAATGGAGTCTTCACAATCCTGACTTGCACCAAAGTAGTGCTCCGCGAGCGCCAGGCTGCGGATATCGTGGCCGACGAAGCAGGTCACTTTGAAGCGTTTTTCCAGCGCTTCGACCAAACGCCAGTTTTCCACTGGGATGTGCGGCATGTAACGGATGACGCCGCTCTCCGGGTCAACCAGACCAGGCAGAATCACTGAAATGGCGATCAGTTCACGGATTTTACGCTGGCACGATTCAATAAAGGTGCCGATAGTGTTCAGCAGGGCGTGCTCCAGCGTCTCTTGCGTGCGTTCTGGCAGCGGATAATGCTCTTCAGCAACCGCTTTACTGCTCAGGTCGTACAGCGTGAGGGTGGTGTCGTGACGGCCCAGACGAACGCCGATGGCGTGGAAATGGCGGGTTTCGGTGACAATCGAGATAGCGCGGCGGCCCCCGGTGGAGGCCTGCTGATCGACTTCTTTGATCAATCCGCGCTCAATGAGCTGACGCGTGATTTTAGTCACGCTGGCGGGAGCAAGCTGGCTCTGCTCGGCAATCTGAATACGCGAGATTGGCCCATGCTGGTCAATCAGGCGGTATACGGCCGCGCTGTTAAGCTGTTTTACGAGGTCAACATTACCAATTTGAGCTTGTCCGCCTGGTGTCATACTTTCTCTTACTCAGTAACGACCTCGTTGCCATTAACGATGGTCTTGATGATTTTATAATCGTGCGTGAATGCGGTCAGGTTGGCGACCTTGCCAGGCGCGATGCTACCAAAATGTTTTTCAACGCCAATCGCGCGAGCAGGGTAGAGCGTTGCCATGCGCAGCACTTCGTCCAGCGCAATATTGGCATGCTCAACCAGGTTACGAACGCCTTCGATCATCGTCAGTGATGACCCGCTCAATGTGCCGTTTTCATCAACACAGAGTCCATTGCGGTAGTATATTGTTTTACCAGCAAAAATGAACTGATCAATATTGGCACCCGCCGGAGCGGTGGCATCGGTCACCAGACACAGCTTATCGCCTTTCAGGCGTTTGGCGTTACGGATATTGATGTAATCCACGTGCAGGCCATCAGCAATAATGCCGCAGTAGATTTCGTTCGCATCCAGGATAGCGCCGGTCAAACCAGGTTCGCGGCCCGACATATAAGGCATGGCGTTAAACAGGTGCGTCGCAAAGGTGATACCCGCGCGGAAACCTACGCGTGCTTCTTGCGCCGTGGCGTTGGAGTGGCCCGCAGAAACCACGATGCCGGCATTCGCCAGCGCGGTGATAACTTCCGGTGCGACCATTTCTGGTGCCAGGGTCACTTTGGTGATGACGTCTGCGTTATCGCAGAGGAACTTCACCAGTTCAGCGTCGGGTTTACGCACGAAGCTTGGGTTGTGAGTGCCTTTTTTCACCAGATTCAGCCACGGCCCTTCAAGGTGCAGACCCAGCGCCTGGTTAGGATGCTTCGCCAGGTATTCACGCATCACGCGTACGCCCTGTTTCATCAGGTCGTCGCTGGTGGTGATAAGCGTTGGCAGATAGTTGGTGCAGCCCGATTTCTCGTTAGCTTTCTGCATGATTTCCAGCGTTTCAACGGTGACGGCTTCAGCGGTATCGTTAAACTGCACGCCGCCGCAGCCGTTGAGCTGAACGTCGATAAAACCAGGGGCGAGAATGGCGCCATTAACGGAACGTTGTTCGACGTTCGCTGGTACATCGGCCAGTGGGCAAATACGTTCAATAAGGCCATTGGCGATGATAATCGCATGGTCATCCAGAATTTCGTGGCCGGTATAAATTCGGCCATGGGTTAATGCATACATTACGACCCCCGGTGTTCTAAAATTTTGTCCCGCAGCAGGCCACGGGACGGTAAGACATTACAGACCTTTAATATTTTCAGCTTCTAATTCATTGAAATATTTCAGGGTCTTGACCTTCAACTCCATGGTAGAAGGTTCATCGCAGACGATCAGCGATTTTGGATGCAGTTGCAGACAGGTGATGGTCCACATGTGGTTGACGTTACCTTCAACCGCTTGCTGCAGCGCCAGCGCTTTTGTCGCGCCCTGCACCAGAATCATCACTTCTTCCGCATCCAGCAGCGTACCAACGCCAACGGTCAGCGCGTATTTTGGTACCAGCGCAACGTCGCCGTCAAAGAAACGGGAGTTAGCGACGCGGGTTTCATGCGTCAAGGTTTTGATACGGGTACGGGAAGACAGTGAAGAGGCCGGTTCGTTGAACGCGATGTGACCATCGTTGCCTACGCCACCCATAAACAGGTGAATTTTGCCGTAAGAGCGAATTTTTTCTTCATAACGGCGACATTCTGCGTCAACATCCGGCGCGTTGCCGTTCAGCAGGTTGATGTTTTCTTCTGGGATATCAATGTGGTCGAAGAAATTGCGGTGCATGAAGCTGTAGTAGCTTTCCGGATGCTCTTTTGGCAACCCAACATATTCGTCCATATTGAAGGTGACGACGTGCTTAAAGCTCACCTGGCCCGCTTTATGCATTTCAACTAAAACTTTATAGGTCGCCAGCGGAGTACCGCCGGTTGGCAGGCCGAGGACAAACGGACGGTCCGCGGTAGGTTTAAAGGCATTGATGCGGTTAACGATGTGGCGGGCAGCCCATTTGCCGACTTGTTCAGCGTTAACGAGAGGAATCAGTCTCATTCTTCACCTCAAAATGTAAAATATAAGAAGTTGGCGGATGGCATCTCCGTGCACTCTTTAAGCGTAACCTGTTTGCATCGTCAGGGAGCAATCCGTTTTGATTTTTTGAATGATAAAATAAGTTTTCATGGTTAGCCAGTGGAAGGGAGTGGTGAGAACAATATTTGGTGACTATAGTCACAAAAAACACGTGTTTAATTTGCGATACGAATTAAACTTCCACACACTCATAAGCCTTAGAGTTGTGATTGCAGTTTACAAGACATCGCAGTGTCATGCTTTTTTGCACAATAAAAAAATGGCTTAAATGAGCCGTATCGGGGTCTCGTAGGGGGAATAAGATGAATATTTTAGGTTTTTTCCAACGGTTAGGTAGGGCGTTACAGCTCCCTATCGCCGTGTTGCCAGTGGCGGCGCTGTTGCTGCGATTTGGTCAGCCAGATTTACTGAACGTGCCTTTCATCGCGCAAGCGGGTGGGTCCATTTTTGATAACCTGGCGCTGATTTTCGCCATCGGTGTGGCATCCAGCTGGTCTAAAGACAGCGCGGGTGCGGCAGCACTGGCGGGCGCAGTCGGTTATTTCGTACTGACTAAAGCAATGGTCACCATCAACCCAGCCATTAACATGGGTGTCCTGGCGGGTATCATTACCGGTCTGGTCGGCGGTGCCGTTTATAACCGTTGGGCGGGTATCAAACTGCCTGACTTCCTGAGCTTCTTCGGCGGCAAACGCTTTGTGCCAATCGCCACCGGCTTCTTCTGTCTGGTGCTGGCAGCCATCTTTGGCTATGTCTGGCCACCGGTACAGAACGCCATCCACGCAGGTGGTGAATGGATCGTAGGCGCTGGTGCGCTGGGTTCCGGTATCTTTGGTTTCATCAACCGTCTGCTGATCCCAACCGGTCTGCATCAGGTGCTGAACACCATCGCCTGGTTCCAGATTGGTGAGTTCACCAACGCGGCCGGTGCGGTCTTCCACGGTGACATCAACCGCTTCTATGCGGGTGACGGCACTGCGGGTATGTTCATGTCCGGCTTCTTCCCAATCATGATGTTTGGTCTGCCGGGTGCGGCGCTGGCGATGTACTTCGCAGCACCGAAAGCGCGTCGTCCAATGGTTGGCGGTATGCTGCTGTCCGTTGCTATCACCGCGTTCCTGACAGGTGTTACCGAGCCGCTGGAATTCCTGTTCATGTTCCTGGCTCCGTTACTGTACCTCCTGCATGCGATTCTGACCGGTGTGAGCCTGTTTATCGCGACGCTGCTAGGTATCCACGCTGGCTTCTCCTTCTCCGCAGGTGCTATCGACTACGTGTTGATGTACAGCCTGCCGGCAGCAAGTAAGAACGTCTGGATGCTGGTGGTAATGGGTCTGGTCTTCTTCGTTATCTACTTCGTGCTGTTCAGCGTAGTTATCCGCATGTTCAACCTGAAAACGCCGGGTCGTGAAGATAAAGACGACAGCGTGGTAACGGAAGAAGCGAATAGCAACACCGAAGAAGGTCTGAATCAACTGGCAACCAACTACATTGCAGCGGTCGGCGGTACTGACAACCTGAAAGCGATTGATGCCTGTATTACCCGTCTGCGTCTGACCGTAGGCGACTCCGCGAAGGTCAGCGACGCGATGTGTAAACGTCTGGGCGCTTCCGGTGTGGTGAAACTGAACAAACAAACCATCCAGGTTATTGTGGGTGCGAAAGCCGAATCTATCGGTGACGCGATGAAGAAAGTGGTTGCGCGTGGCCCGGTTGCCGCCGCAGCAGCGGAAAGTGCAGCACCAGCAGCGCCAGCGGCGGCAAAACCTCAGGCTGTGGCTAACGCCGCGACCGTAGAAACCCTGGTTTCTCCAATTACCGGTGACGTGGTTGCGCTGGAGCAGGTTCCTGATGAAGCCTTCGCTAGCAAAGCGGTCGGTGACGGCGTAGCGGTAAAACCAACGGATAAAACCGTGGTTTCCCCAGCGGCGGGCACCATCGTGAAAATCTTCAACACCAACCACGCGTTCTGCCTGGAAACGGATAAAGGCGCGGAAATCGTTGTCCACATGGGTATCGATACCGTTGCACTGGAAGGTAAAGGCTTCAAACGTCTGGTTGAAGAGGGTGCAGAAGTGAAAGCGGGTGAGCCAATCCTGGAAATGGATCTGGACTTCCTGAACGCCAATGCGCGCTCCATGATTAGCCCGGTTGTTTGCAGCAACAGCGATGATTTCGGTGGTCTGGTGATTAAAGCCGAAGGTCATGTGGTTGCCGGTCAAACGCCACTGTATGAGATTAAAGGTAAGTAACTGCTCCTGAGTAAAGTGAGTTAAGTGCCTTAAGCGGCGGGGGAGTTCCTCCGCCGCTTTTTTTTGCCGCAAATTCCCCCACATTCATTATTCCATCGCTTTTTTTGTGCAACTAATAGTTGTCTAGAAGCGCGGCTTATAAGATCATGTGCCGTTATACGTTGTTTACGCTTTGAGGAATCTACGATGAGTGAGGCTGAAGCCCGCCCGACTAACTTTATTCGTCAGATCATTGATGAAGATCTGGCTACCGGTAAGCACAACACGGTGCATACCCGTTTTCCGCCGGAGCCGAATGGCTATCTGCACATCGGCCACGCGAAATCTATCTGCCTGAACTTCGGTATTGCGCAAGATTATCAGGGCCAGTGCAACCTGCGTTTCGATGACACCAACCCAGTCAAAGAAGACATCGAATACGTTGAGTCCATCAAAAACGACGTCGAGTGGTTAGGTTTTCACTGGTCTGGCAACGTTCGCTACTCCTCTGATTACTTCGATCAGCTGCATGCCTATGCGGTTGAACTGATCAACAAAGGTCTGGCGTACGTTGATGAACTGACGCCTGAGCAGATCCGCGAATATCGCGGCTCGCTGACCGCGCCGGGCAAAAACAGCCCGTACCGCGATCGCAGCGTAGAAGAGAACCTGGCGCTGTTCGAAAAAATGCGTACCGGCGGTTTTGCCGAGGGCACGGCTTGCCTGCGCGCGAAAATCGACATGGCATCACCGTTTATCGTGATGCGCGATCCGGTGTTGTATCGCATTAAATTTGCCGATCACCACCAGACCGGTACCAAGTGGTGCATCTACCCGATGTACGACTTCACCCATTGCATCAGCGATGCGCTGGAAGGTATCACGCATTCCCTGTGTACGCTGGAGTTCCAGGACAACCGTCGTCTGTACGACTGGGTGCTGGATAACATCACCATTCCGGTTCACCCGCGCCAGTACGAATTCTCGCGCCTGAATCTGGAATACACCGTGATGTCCAAGCGTAAGCTGAACCAGCTGGTAATGGAAAAACACGTAGAAGGCTGGGATGACCCACGTATGCCGACCATCTCCGGTCTGCGTCGTCGTGGTTACACCGCCGCGTCCATCCGTGAGTTCTGTAAGCGCATCGGCGTCACCAAGCAGGACAACACCATTGAGATGGCTTCCCTGGAATCCTGCATTCGCGAAGATCTCAACGAAAACGCCCCGCGTGCGATGGCGGTTATCGACCCGGTTAAACTGGTTATCGAAAACTACCCGCAGGGCGAAAGCGAGTTGGTTTCTATGCCTAACCATCCGAATAAGCCGGAGATGGGTAGCCGTGAAGTGCCGTTTAGCGCTGAGATCTGGATCGACCGCGCGGACTTCCGTGAAGAAGCCAACAAGCAGTACAAGCGTCTGGTGATGGGTAAAGAAGTTCGTCTGCGTAACGCCTACGTGGTGAAAGCAGAGCGCGTAGAGAAAGATGCGGAAGGCAATATCACCACCATCTTCTGTACCTACGATGCCGACACTCTGAGCAAAGACCCAGCAGATGGCCGTAAAGTGAAGGGCGTGATTCACTGGGTTAGCGCAGCACATGCGCTGCCGGTTGAAATTCGTCTGTACGACCGTCTCTTCAGCGTGCCAAACCCAGGTGCCGCAGAAGACTTCCTGTCGGTGATGAACCCAGAGTCACTGGTTATCAAGCAGGGCTACGCTGAGCCTTCTCTGCAGGCCGCTGAGGCCGGTAAAGCGTTCCAGTTCGAGCGTGAGGGTTACTTCTGCCTCGACAGCCGTTATACCACCGCAGAGAAGCTGGTATTTAACCGCACCGTCGGTCTGCGTGATACCTGGGTAGGTTAATTCCTTACCCTGATAAAAACGCCGCGCTTGCGGCGTTTTTTTTCGCCTGCCGCCAGAGGTTCTCTTTCACTGAATGATAATGTTACTTTCGGATGAAAAATACGATCTCTTATAGTTTCGCGAAGCGAATTAATGCAATTATTCTACCTCTAAGTATCCCCGCGCTTTTAATCCCGCTTGTTACAAAAGTCTAATGTAAACGGTCTCATTCACATTTTTATCAGGCCCGGCAAGGCTTGGCGCGAAGATGTTGCAGTAACGCACCCTGTTACAAATGGAAACCAAATATGTGCGCTTTGTCATAATCCTGCACTCTCGTTGCGGAAAAGGATTGATAATTCGCGTCGCGAAAAATAGTCTGTAGGTGTAGTGAAACACAATTTCTTAGCAGTACCTTTTTATCAGTTTTATTTTTTTGCCTTCTGCTTTGCAGCGGCATTTTTAAAAGTCAAAGAGGATATAACTATGCGTACGTTTAGTGGCAAACGTAGTACGCTGGCGCTGGCTATCGCCGGTGTGACAGCAATGTCAGGCTTTATGATGACTCCGGAAGCAAAAGCAGAAGGCTTCATCGACGATTCTACACTGACCGGCGGCATCTATTACTGGCAGCGCGAACGTGACCGTAAAGACGTTACCGATCACGATAAATATAAAACCAACCTTTCTCACTCCACCTGGAATGCCAACCTCGACTTCCAGTCTGGCTATGCTGCCGACATGTTCGGTATTGATATTGCTGCGTTCACCGCGATTGAAATGGCGGAAGATAACGGCAGTGGTCACCCGAACGAAATTGCGTTCTCTTCTAAGAACAAAGGCTACAGCGAAGACTACAGCGGCGATAAGAGCGGTATCAGCCTGTACAAAGCGGCAGCTAAATTTAAATTAGGGCCAACATGGGCTCGCGCAGGTTACATCCAGCCAACCGGTCAAACGCTGCTGGCACCACACTGGAGCTTTATGCCTGGTACCTATCAGGGTGCTGAAGCCGGTGCTAACTTCGACTACGGCGATGCTGGCGCGCTGAGCTTCTCCTACATGTGGACGAACAACTACAAGGCGCCATGGCACCTTGAAATGGACAACTTCTATCAGAACGATAAGAAGACCAAAGTCGATTACCTGCACTCCATCGGTGCGAAATACGATTTCAAAAATGACCTCGTGCTGGAAGCCGCATTTGGTCAGGCGGAAGGCTATATCGATCAGTACTTCGCCAAAGGTAGCTACAAATTTGATATCCCTGGCGGCCCGCTGACCACCAGCTATCAGTTCTACGGTACGCGTGACAAGGTGAGCGATCACGGCGTCAACGATATCTATGACGGTACCGCGTGGCTGCAAGCGTTAACCTTCGGCTACAAGCTGCAAGAAGTGTTCGACTTCCGTCTGGAAGGGACCTGGGTTAAAGCAGAGGGTCAGCAGGGTTACTTCCTGCAGCGTATGACGCCAACCTACGCGTCCTCTAACGGTCGTCTGGATATCTGGTGGGATAACCGCTCTGACTTCAACGCCAACGGCGAAAAAGCGGTCTTCTTTGGCACCATGTATGATCTGAAAAACTGGGATCTGCCGGGTTGGGCGGTGGGTGCTTCTTACGTTTACGCATGGGATGCTAAGCCAGCGACCTGGCAGATGAGCCCGGACGAGTTCTACGACAAGAATAACAAGATCAAAGAGTCTGCCTACAGCCTCGATGTGGCCTACACCGTACAGGATGGCCGCGCAAAAGGCACGCTGTTCAAACTGCACTTCACTCAGTATGACAACCACTCCGATATTCCAAGCTGGGGCGGCGGTTACGGCAACATCTTCCAGGATGAGCGTGACGTGAAATTTATGGTTATCGCACCGTTCACTATTTTCTGATGCTAACGCGGCAGGGGGAGACCTCTGCCGCTGTTAAGAGGCTCATCGTATGAAAAAATTGATTATTGTTGCGCTGATGGCCGCTGGGTTAACCGCCTGTGCGCAATCACCTGCACCGAAGGAAGATAGCAAGCTGAAGGATGCCTACAGCGCCTGTATTAACACTGCAGAAGGCAACCCGGATAAAATTCAGGCCTGCCAGAGCGTGCTAAATGTGCTGAAGCAAGAGAAAGCGCACGAGCAGTTCGCAAACCAGGAAAGCGTGCGCGTTATTGATTACCAGAAATGCATTAACGCCAGAAAAATGGGTAATGACGAAGCGGTAGCGAAGAACTGCGATAAGATTTGGCAGGAAATTCGCAGCAACAACACGCCACAGAAATAAGCTTATGCTGACAACAAAAAACCGCTGCTTGCAGCGGTTTTTTTATGGATATCGTAAAGCAGGGCATAAAAAAACCAGCGCTTAGGCTGGTTTTCGAGACGCACACAGTACGCTTATTTTGCTACCGCGTCATGCGCGTGTTCATCTTCACGGCAGTCGCCTTCAGCGCAGTGACCGTAAAGATAAAGACTGTGGTTCGTTAAGCGGATACCGTGCTTCGACGCGATTTCACGCTGGCGAGCTTCAATGGAATCATCGCTGAACTCGATCACTTTGCCGCAGTCGAGGCAGATCAGGTGATCGTGGTGATGCTGTTGGGTCAGCTCGAAAACGGATTTACCGCCTTCAAAGTTGTGACGGGTGACGATACCGGCGTCATCAAACTGGTTCAATACGCGGTAAACCGTGGCTAAACCAATCTCTTCACCCATGTCGATCAGGCGTTTGTATAAGTCTTCCGCGCTGACATGGTGGTTATCCGGTTCCTGAAGGACTTCCAGAATCTTTAACCGTGGAAGTGTGACTTTCAGGCCAGCCTTCTTTAATGCGGTGTTATTGTCAGTCATGCGGAATCTGTCCTGTTGCTAAACGATTAACTTCCATCAGCGAAAGTATCACAGAGAATGCACCCGAATTAATGCGTCTCATTATAGAATGACCCTATTGAAATGAAAACAGCAAGAGCCGGGTAAACTAAGCTTTCAAAAACGAGGCTTCACCGACAAACTGACGATGAGACCGCGCTAAATCAGAAGATATTGTACAGGTATGCGCTCAAAAGTTAAAAAATTGTAGCTATTATTTTAATTGCTTTTACCTATTAATGCGGCACGATTTATCATCGTGCCGCAGGATAATCAGGCGTTTTTGATCTCATCCAGGTGCAGCTCTTCTGCAACCTGCTTAACCCATTTTTCAACGCGCTCGGCGGTCAGTTCTGGCTGACGGTCTTCATCGATAGCCAGACCCACAAAGTGGTCGTCATCTGCCAGACCTTTAGACGCTTCGAAATGGTAGCCCGCGGTCGGCCAGTGGCCTACGATAGTCGCGCCGCGTGGTTCAATGATGTCGCGAATGGTGCCCAGTGCGTCGCAGAAGTATTCCGCGTAGTCTTCCTGGTCGCCGCAGCCAAACAGCGCAACCAGCTTACCGTTGAAGTCCACTTCTTCTAGCGTAGGGAAGAAGTCATCCCAGTCGCACTGCGCTTCACCGTAGTACCAGGTTGGGATACCCAGCAGCAGAATGTCGAATGCTTCCAGATCTTCCTTGCTGCTCTTGGCAATGTCGTGAACGTCAGCGACATCTTTACCAAGCTGTTTTTGAATCATTTTTGCGATATTTTCGGTGTTCCCGGTATCGCTACCGAAAAAGATGCCAACGATTGCCATGAGTAAAATAACCTCTTGAAACTTAATGATATGGTGGTGGCTTATTGCCCACAGATAAGGGCAATCATAGCAGAACAGAGAGGTGCGCGGAAACCGCTATCGTGCCGGACTGCACACTCTGCTACATGAAAGCGTATTTTGGGGGATTTTTCAGACTTTCCCCTGTCCGTGCAGTTGGGCCAGTTGGCTCATCAGAATCTCTTCGATGAGTTCACTCCGGCTCATATCACGGGCAGTCGCCAGCTCGTTGAGTGCATCAACGGCTTCGTTGTTCAGCTTCAGCTCCACGCGCTTCAGACCGCGCACTTTGTCGCGTTTTAACTGATTACGCTTATTAATGCGCAGCTGTTCGTCACGCGAAAGCGGATTGGTTTTTGGTCTTCCCGGCCGACGCTCATTTGCGAACAAATCTAAGGTCGTACGGTCCGTTTGTTCTTTTGCCATGGTTCTGAGTGACTTCGGGGAAACAAGCTACCGGGCGGTGCCCGGTGCAGACAGCGCGCAATCATACATCAGTGGGGCCCACACGCCAACGACCACGGCCATTCTGGCGCGCGGTCGATGCATTTTTAATCACTCGGCGAGGTAGCGACGAATCGCTCGCAGCACCGCTTCCGGTTTTTCGGCATGAACCCAGTGGCCCGCGCCGGCAATAACATGCGCTTTTGCCTGCGGGAACTGAGCCAGCAGCGTGTCACGATAGGCTTCGGTCACGTACGGCGAATTGCCGCCAGGGATGAACAGGGCAGGGTGGTCCCAGGCCGGGATAGTCTCCCAGCCAACGATATGCGGGTACTGTTCCCACAGCACAGGCACGTTAAATCGCCAGGCACCGTCAACAAAGGATTTCAGCAGGAACTGAATCACGCCTTCTTCTTTAAGGTACTCGCGCATCACCGTGGCGGCCTGCTGGCGGGTTGCCACGCCCGCGTTAGTCACCGCATTAATGGCGGCAAAAATCTCATCGTGACGACGGACCTGATAATTCACGGGGGCAATATCAATCGCCACTAGTCGGTCGATGCGTTCTGGGGCCAGCGCGGTGAGCGCCATCACCGCTTTACCGCCCATGGAATGGCCGATAACCGTCGCTTTCTCAATGCCGTTAGCATCGAGGGTATCGAGCAGATCCTGCGCCATTGCGGAGTAGGTCATCTCATCGGCACGCGGCGACAAACCGTGGTTACGCATGTCTACCTGGAGGATATCGTGGTCGGAGACCAGGTCGCGCGCCAGGATGCCAAGATTGTCCAGACTACCGAACAGCCCGTGGACGAGAACGATGGGAGAATTATTGTGCAGGTTTTGTGCAGATTGCGCTCGGACATTCAATTTCATAGCAAAGTTCTTTTTTTCGCATTGTCGGGTTAGGGTATCATGTTGGACATTCTAACGCTCAGGGGCAAGAGAGGAACTCCTCCGAATTTTGCCGTCTTCCTGGTTTGGCGCTACCCGCTGTTGGGTTTTGACTTTATAATCCCAATGAATTGTATTCAGAAAAATTATCGCACCGGATTAAGATGAAAACGATCGAAGTTGATGACGAGCTCTATCGCTATATTGCGGCTCACACTCTGCACATTGGCGAGAGCGCGTCCGACATTTTACGGCGTATGCTGAAATTCTCCGCCGCTTCCCAGCCCGTGGCTGCTGCCGCTGCGCCGGTCGTCAAAGCAGAACCGGCTCCCGCTCCGGCCCCGGCTGCTGCTCCCGTTGCTGACGTGAAAACGGTAAAAACCGCCAAAGATAAAGTTCGTGCTATGCGTGAGCTGCTGCTCTCTGATGAGTATGCAGAACAGAAGAAAGCGGTTAACCGCTTCATGCTGGTACTGACCACGCTGTACGCTCTGGACAACAAGGCGTTTGCCGAAGCTACCGAATCCCTTCACGGGCGTACCCGCGTCTATTTTGCTGCTGATGAGCAGACTCTGCTCAAAAACGGCAACCAGACAAAACCAAAACAGGTTCCGGATACGCCATACTGGGTCATTACCAATACTAATACAGGCCGTAAATGCAGCATGGTCGAACACATCATGCAATCAATGCAATTCCCAACGGAATTGATTGAGAAGGTTTGCGGTACTATCTAATACTGACAATCTAACCCTTGCATAAGAAGGACCAGGCAATGGCAAACCATACCCGTGCAGGACAACCTGCACAGCAGAGTGATTTGATCAACGTCGCCCAACTGACGGCTCAGTACTACGTGCTGCAGCCTGACGTGAGCAACCCGGAACATGCGGTGAAGTTCGGTACATCCGGCCACCGTGGGAGCGCGGGTCGTCACAGCTTCAACGAAAAGCATATTCTGGCCATTGCTCAGGCGATCGCGGAAGAGCGCGCGAAAAATGGAATTACGGGCCCATGCTATGTCGGGAAGGATACTCACGCGCTCTCTGAGCCGGCGTTTATCTCCGTTCTCGAAGTGCTGGCAGCAAACGGGGTGGATGTCATTGTTCAGGAAGACAATGGCTTTACGCCGACTCCGGCGGTATCCAACGCTATCCTGGTACACAACAAAAAAGGCGGTAAGCTGGCCGATGGGATCGTGATTACGCCATCCCACAACCCACCGGAAGACGGCGGCATCAAGTACAACCCACCAAACGGTGGCCCGGCTGATACCAACGTCACCAAAGTGGTTGAAGACCGCGCGAATGCGCTGCTGGCAGCCGACCTGGCGGGCGTGAAGCGCATTGCTTACGACGCTGCGCTGGCTTCCGGTCACGTGAAAGCAGTCGATCTGGTTCAGCCGTTTATTGAAGGGCTGGCGGATATCGTCGATATGGCCGCTATCCAGAAAGCTGGGCTGACCCTGGGCGTTGACCCACTGGGTGGCTCTGGTATCGAATACTGGAAGCGTATCGCCAAGCACTACAACCTGAACCTGACCATCGTGAACGATCACGTTGACCAGACCTTCCGCTTTATGCACCTCGATAAAGATGGCGCGATCCGTATGGACTGCTCCTCCGAGTGCGCGATGGCGGGGCTGCTGGCGCTGCGCGATAAGTTCGATCTGGCGTTTGCCAACGACCCGGACTATGACCGTCACGGTATCGTCACGCCGGCTGGCCTGATGAACCCGAACCACTATCTGGCGGTAGCGATCAACTACCTGTTCCAGCATCGCCCGCAGTGGGGCAAAGATGTCGCCGTGGGTAAAACGCTGGTCTCTTCTGCAATGATTGACCGCGTGGTGAACGATTTGGGCCGTAAGCTGGTAGAAGTGCCGGTTGGCTTTAAATGGTTCGTTGACGGTCTGTTCGACGGCAGCTTCGGTTTCGGCGGCGAAGAGAGCGCGGGTGCTTCCTTCCTGCGCTTCGACGGTACGCCGTGGTCTACCGATAAAGACGGGATCATCATGTGCCTGCTGGCAGCGGAAATCACCGCCGTCACCGGTAAGAACCCGCAGGAGCACTACAACGAACTGGCTGCCCGTTTCGGTGCGCCAAGCTACAACCGTCTGCAGGCCAGCGCAACTTCCGCACAGAAAGCGGCGCTGTCTAAGCTCTCTCCAGAAATGGTGAGCGCCAGCACGCTGGCGGGTGACCCGATTACCGCACGTCTGACGGCGGCACCGGGTAACGGGGCTTCTATCGGCGGTCTGAAAGTGATGACCGACAACGGCTGGTTCGCGGCGCGTCCATCTGGCACCGAAGATGCCTACAAGATTTACTGCGAAAGCTTCCTCGGTGCTGAACACCGTAAGCAGATTGAGAAAGAAGCGGTAGAGATTGTCAGCGAAGTGCTGAAAAACGCCTGAGTGATTGGGTAAGAAAAAGGGAGCCGAATGGCTCCCTTTTTTATGGGTTTCGTGCTGCTCCGGGGTCGGCATAAATACCTCACCCGGGCTACACGCAACCCATCATTGTGGTCGTTGTAGGCCGGATAAGCGAAGCGCCATCCGGCAACACCAGCACAGACTTAACTGTGCTTATTCTTCAATTCAAACCGCGGTGACACCAGACCGTACAGCGTCCAACCGAGGAACGTGACGATGGAACCGTACAGCATCGCTTCTTCGCCGGAAGAGTAGAGCGCATAGAAGCTATACATTGCCCCAATAAATGCCACGAAGTTGGCGACGCGCGCTTTGTTCATCGGCACGTTAGCCATACGTTGAATAATGACCAACGCCGCCATCGACAGAATGTAAGGAATAATATTGGTCACCACCGCCAGGTTCACCAGCACGTTGAACTGATTGTTCAGCGACGGGCTAATGGTCATCAACGACAGCCCTGACTGAATCACCACGATAACCAGCATCCCTTGAACCGGCGCGTCGGCACTGCTGACGCGAGAGAAGATTTTCGGGAAGTAGCCTTCGTCCGCCGAGGATTTGAACACCTGGGCAATAGTGAACTGCCAGCCGAGCAGCGAACCGCAGCAGGACATCACCATCAACGCCATGATCACTTTCCCGACTTCTGGGGTGAACATCTGCGCGAAGGCCAGACCGAACGGCGCGGTGGAGTTGGCCAGATCCATGTTTGGCACGATACCGGCAATCACGTTGGTAGAGATGATGTAAATCACCGCCGCCCCAAGCGTCCCGCCGAGCACGGCGATCGGCACGTTACGTTCCGGGTTTTCTACCACTTCGGCGTTGGCGCAGGCAGATTCCAGACCGAGGAATGCCCACAGCGTCATCGCAATAGAAGAACCGACGGCGCTAAAGAACGGCACGTGGTGCGGGTTCCAGGATTCGACGTACATCGTTGGGCTGAACCAGTACCAGCCGATAATGCACAGACCAACCACCGGAATAATGACCCCCCATACCGTGATGCTGCTGATCTGCCCGGTAATACGCGCACCACCGAAGTTAGCCACGGTACAGATCCACAGCACGCCGATGGTGGCGAGCCCGATCTGCACCGGGCTCAGTGCGGCACCGAACAGCTCGGTGCCGTAACCCACTGCCGAAATCGCGATAGCGACGTTGGCAATCAACAGCGAAACCCCGTAAGTATAGTTGGCCATAAAGTTGCCCGACTTACCAAAGGCATACTCCGCATAGCCGCCCATGCCGCCGGATTTCTTACTGAACATCCCGCATTTTGCAAAGGCCCAGGCCAGCGCCATCGAACCGACGGCGGTGACCAGCCAGGAGATAATGGAGATGGTGCCGACTTCAGCGAGTTTGGTGGGCAGCATGATAATCCCGGAGCCCATCATGTTCACCATCGTCAGGATGGTGAGCTGAACAACACCCATCTTATTGTTGGCTTTGCTCATAATTTCTCCCCTTTCAGCAGGGCAGGCTGCGGCTGCTGAGTCTCAATCACGTTGCACCACACTTCTTTGCGGCCGTCGTGCTCCTGGATATAAACCCCTTGCAGCTCTGGCGCGAAGCCCGGCAGCAGGTTGATGCCTTCTTCCAGCGCTTTGAAGTAACGCAGAACGGAGTCACCCCAGATTTCACCAGGAACAACGCACAGCACGCCTGGAGGATACGGCAGAGCACCTTCGGCGGCGATTTTGCCTTCCGCCATCGACAGCGGCACCAGCTCAACCTGACCACGAAGATAAGCGTAGTTGGCATCCTGCGGGTTCATGCTGACGCGTGGGAAGTGTGACTTACGGAACATCTCTTTTTGCAGCTGTTTCACGTTGTGGCGAGCGTACAGATCGTGCATTTCCTGACACAGCTGGCGCAGGGTGTAACCCGCGTAGCGGTCTTTATGCTGGCCGTAGAGCGATGGCAGCACCTCTTGCAGCGGCGCATCGGCTTCCAGCAGCGTTTCGAAACGTACCAGCAGGGCCACAAGCTGCTGCAGCTTGGCCATATCTTCCGCTGGCGTCAGCAGGAACAGGATGGAGTTGAGGTCGCATTTTTCCGGTACCACGCCGTGTTCACGCAGGTAGTTCGCCAGAATGGTGGCCGGTACACCAAAGGTGTCATATTCACCTTCACCGTTGATGCCCGGCGTGGTCAGCAGCAGTTTGCATGGGTCGACAAAGTACTGATGCTCGGCATAGCCTTCAAAACCGTGCCAGCGCTCGCCTGGAACAAAGTGGAAGAAACGCAGATCGTTAGCGATGCTCTCGGTCGGCCATGACTGCCATGGTTTACCGTCAATGTCGGCTGGCACGAACGGACGAATATGGTGGCAGTTGTCGAGGATCAGCTTACGCGCTTCGATACCGTTGGAGACGCAGTCCATCCACATATTGCGGCCTGCCTGACCTTCGTGCATGCGGGCGTTAACGTCCAGCGCAGCAAACAGCGGGTAGAACGGGCTGGTGGAGGCGTGCATCATAAAGGCGTTATTGAGACGTTTATGCGGAACATAGCGCTGCTGGCCTTTGATATGGCTATCCTTCTTGTGGATCTGCGAGGTCTGAGAGAAGCCCGCCTGCTGTTTGTGAACGGATTGCGTGACCAGAATCCCTGGATCGTTTTCGTTGAGTTCAAGCAGCAGCGGCGAGCAGTCGGCCATCATCGGAATAAACTGTTCGTAGCCGACCCAAGCGGAGTCGAACAGAATGTAGTCGCAAAGATGACCAATTTTATCAACCACCTGACGGGCGTTATAAATCGTGCCGTCGTAGGTGCCGAGCTGAATGACCGCCAGGCGGAACGGACGCTGATTACGCGCGCGGTTTGGCGCGACTTCGGCAATCAGTTCACGCAGATAGCTTTCTTCAAAGCAGTGGGCATCGATACCGCCAATAAAGCCGTACGGGTTACGTGCGGTTTCCAGATAAATTGGCGTGGCACCCGCCTGTAACAGTGCGCCGTGGTGGTTGGATTTGTGGTTGTTACGGTCAAACAGCACCAGGTCGCCCGGGGTGAGCAGGGCATTCAGCACCACTTTGTTTGAAGAAGAGGTGCCGTTCAGGACGAAGTAGGTTTTATCAGCGTTAAACACTTTGGCCGCGTGCTGCTGCGCAATGCACGGCGCGCCTTCGTGGATCAGCAGGTCACCCATTGCCACGTCGGCGTTGCAAAGGTCAGAGCGGAACAGGGTTTCGCCAAAGTATTCAACAAACTGGTTGCCGGAAGGGTGGCGACGGAAGAATTCACCACCCTGATGCCCCGGGCAGTCAAACGCGCTGTTACCCTGCGCGACGTAATCGACCAGCGCGCTAAAGAATGGTGGACGCAGATTCACTTCATACTTGTGTGCCGCCGATTCCAGCTGGCGACCATAGAAGTCGTTGCGGGTTTCGTCATGCTCAAATACCCCTTGAATACGTGAGAGATATTCGGCGGGAACAATTTGGTCTTTATTAATAGCAATAAATACTGGCAGGTTATAACCCGTGGCGTCTATTTCATCGAGTTTACCGCACTCAACGTCTTCAATAGATAATACGGCAGCAGCAACATCAATAAAGTGAGTGTCGCAGGTATTGATAATACTACGCTGGGTAGTAAAACAGTCCGGGCAAGTACGGCTTACGGCAATTTTTAATTCAGACATTTTTCATCTCTTTATTTTTAGGTAATAGCAGTCCCTCAATTTCCCGAATGAGAAATTGATATCGCCGGAAAAAAAGCAAAACGATCTCGCTGACAATAACGTCAGGGCGTGAGCTTTTTTTGAATGTGGCAAACCCAGCCGGTCCGGTGGCCGGAAGCTTTATACCCGTCAGACTTCAAGTTGTAGGTGCGTTGGCTGTGCGCGTTCACCCGAATCACTTACTAGAGTAAGCTCATTGGGATTCACTCCCTTGCCGCCTTCCTGTAACTCGAATTGTTTAGGGTATAGGTTTGTCAGAGCGAGCGCTGGCTACAGGCGTAAGCCCGTATTAGCAGGGAATAACTGCGAGGCGCCCGAAGTCGGGAGACTTATCGGGCGTTAAAGAAGTGAAAATCGAAACTATTGCGATGGGCAAACATCATAATATGTGTTGTCCGTCGAATATGAGGCATCAATCGGTTATTGTTTTCCATTTCGTATACCTTCGATGAATATCTTATGGCGGAGTCATTTTATCTCTGAATGGTCTTAAAACTGTGAGGATGATCAACATAACAAGATCAATAATGAAATTTTCCATTATTGGTAGGAGTGATGCCAGGATTAAATGCTGTTTTGTTTCAATATTGTAAATGAGCTGTTTAATATTTAGTTTAAATAAGGATGGTGACGCCGCGGTAATATTTTGCGGCGTATAGTTAATATTGCGGTGAAATAATAAATGAAGAAACGAGTGATTATGAATAAGTATTCACAACATAAACCGATAGCCAATTCCGGTTTCGGTTAATAAATGCTGAGGGCGCGCGGGATCTATTTCCAGCTTCTGGCGAAGGTGACCCATATAAATGCGCAAATAGTGACTATGTTCTACGGCATTGGGTCCCCAGACCTGGTTAAGCAACTGGCGCTGGGTGAGCACTTTTCCCGCGTTGTTGAGCAACACCGCCAGCAGACGAAATTCAATCGGGGTCAAGTGGATCTCTTCGCCGCCGCGTGTGATACGACGCGCGGCGAGGTCGACGGTGGTATCTGAAAAGTTCACGATAGGGTCATTTGGCTGGCTGCCCGCATGGCGGCGTAGCGCAACGCGAAGACGAGCCTGTAACTCGCCAATGCCAAACGGCTTACTGAGGTAGTCATCCGCGCCCGCATCAAGCGCGGCAATCTTATCGCTCTCTTCGCTGCGCGCCGACAGCACAATAATCGGTACCGGGCTCCACTGACGAATGTCGCGGATAAAATCCAGCCCGTCACCGTCGGGAAGGCCGAGGTCGAGAATGATCAGGTCAGGCTTGCGCGTGGCGGCTTCCAGCAGGCCTCGCTGGAGCGTAGGGGCGTCAAAAACGCGCAGGTCTTCAGCCTCCAGCGCGGTGCGCAGAAAACGGCGGATGGCTTGTTCATCTTCAACAATTAAAACGCTGGTCACAGGCCGTCGTGTCCCTCATCAAGTTCAGGTGGTTGTTCTAACGGAAGTGTAACACGAAAACAGGCGCCGCCTTCCGGGCGGTTGCTGGCGGTGAGCGTCCCGCCGTGAATATCGACAATCGCCTGGCAGATCGCCAGCCCCAGCCCGACGCCGGGGATCGCAGACTCTTTATGCCCACGGGTAAACTTGGCAAAAATATGTTCTTCCTGCCCACCGGGAATGCCCGGACCGCTGTCCCAGACGTCGAGCAGCAGATGGTCATCTTTGGTGACGGCGGCGATACCTATCCCGGCGTCGTGACCGGCATACTTCACGGCGTTTTCCAGCAGGTTAATCAGCACGCGTTCAAACAGTGGGCCGTCGATGTGGACCAGCATCAGCGGGTCGGGCAGGGAGAGGGCGATATGCCGACCGTTAAGGCTCGGCTCCAGCATGCGCAGCGCGCTGCCGACCACTTCTTCGAGCGTCAGCCACTCTTTATTCAAATTAAAGCCGCCCGACTGCAGACGCGCCATATCCAGCAAATTGTTTACCAGTCGCGTGGTATTGAGCACGTGCTGGCGAATTTCGTTGGCCTGCGGGGCGTACGGCGAGCCGCTGCTGGCAAGGTCAAGCGTCAGGATTTCCGCCTGGCCAAACAGTACCGTCAGCGGCGTACGTAGATCGTGAGAAAGCGCGGCCAGCAGGGAGTTGCGCAGGCTTTCGCGGGCGCTGATAAGCCGCGATTGTTCCTCACTTTCGGTCAACGCCAGGCGCTCCAGCGCGCTGGCAACCAGCAGGGTGAAGGTTTCCAGCAGGCGCTGCTGCTCTGGGATCATCAGCTGACGCAGGTTATTGGGCTCGACCACGATAAGCCCGTGAGTTTTATCGGCGCTACGTAGCGGCAGGATCAGGTACGGTACGCCGGGCAGAGTATCGGTTCCCGCCCCGGCCGGTAGCCCTTTATCAAAGCTCCAGTGGGCGATGGCGTCATCCAACGGTGTCATACCGTCCTGATGGGTCAGCGACGTCAGCTTTCCCTGCTCATCCGGCATCAGCACCTGGCTGCACGCGTGGAAAGTGCTGCGAATGTACTGCTCGCAGGTGTGGGCGATATCGTAAGCGTTGCGGCCCACGGCAAGCGCTTTGGACATTTCATAGAGATGACGGGTGCGCTGTTCGCGATAGCGGGCCACGCGCGCCTGATAGCGCACGCCCGCGGTGAGATTACCGATAACCAGACCCACGGTGAGCATCACGCCAAAGGTGAGCAGATACTGCACGTCGGAGACGGCGAGCGTCCCGCGCGGGGCAATGAAAAAGAGATCGAAGCTGACTACGTTAATCACCGTGGCGAGCACCGACGGCCAGCGGCCGTAAAACAGCGCGACGATCACCACGCCCAGCAGATACAGCATCACCAGGTTGGCGGCCTCAAAGGCCATCAGCCATTGATCGGCAATCAGCGTAATACCGGCGCACAGACCCAGCGCCACCAGGCAGCCGCGAATCTGCACCCGCCACTTATCCATAAATGGACGCTGATCGCGCGCCCGCTCCGGCAGGGGAAGGGGCGATTCATCAACGCCGACGACCAGCAGATCCAGCTCTGGCGCATGGCGGGAAATTCGTTCGCCAAAGCGTTCGCCTCGCCACCAGTGACGTTTTTTCTGGCGACCAATCACGATTTTGCCGAGGTTGTGCTCGCGCGCGTAGCGGATCACCGCCGCCTCTTCCGATGGCTCAGAAAGCGTGGCCGTTTCGGCGCCTAACTCCTGCGCCAGGCGCAAGGCGTTGAGAATGGCCCGGCGCTGCGGCTCTGGCAGGCGGTGTAGGGTCGGGGTTTCCACATAGACGGCATGCCAGGCGCTGCCAAGGCGGGCCGCCAGTCGGGCGGCAGAACGTACCAGCTTTTCGCTGCCGCTGTGGTGGCCGATGCACAGCAAAATGGCATCGCGGGTGTGCCAGACTTTTTCTTGCCCCTGTCCATCGCGCCAGGCGCGCATCTGATCGTCCACACGGTCGGCTGTGCGGCGCAGCGCCAGTTCACGCAGGGCAATCAGGTTGCCTTTGCGGAAAAAGTTCTCGATGGCGCGTTCGGCCTGCCCGGCAAGATAGACCTTACCTTCGTTCAGGCGCTGGCGCAGATCGTCCGGGGGAAGGTCGACCAGCACCACCTCATCGGCAGCATCGAAAAAGGGGTCGGGTACCGTTTCACGCACCTGAATGCCGGTGACGCCGCTGACAATATCGTTGAGGCTTTCCAGGTGCTGAACGTTAACGGTGGTGAAAACATCGATGCCCGCCTCCAGCAGTTCATCAATGTCCTGCCAGCGCTTCGGGTGGCGCGAGCCGGGCGCATTGCTGTGCGCCAGCTCGTCCATCAACACCAGTGCCGGACGGCGGGCGAGGGCGGCATCAAGGTCGAACTCATAAACGTAGCGGCCGCGATAGGCGCTACGCTTTGGCGGCAGAAGGGTGAGACCGCTGAGCATCGCGGCAGTCTCCTCACGCCCGTGCGTCTCCACTACGCCCGCCAGAATATCCAGCCCTTGCGACCGCAGACGCTGCGCCTCGGCCAGCATCGCCCAGGTTTTCCCCACGCCGGCGCAGGCACCGAAGAAAATCTTCAGCTTGCCACGGTGGGCTTCAGCGGCTTGTTCCAGAAGGCGATCCGGGTTGGGACGCAGCGGCTCGTCGGTCATCATCAGTTATCCTTGTGGGCATCCAGCGCCATATTCAGCTTAGTAATATTTACCACAGGTTGTCCGAGAAAGCCGAGCAGCGGAGAATGTGTGGCGGCTTCTACCTCTTTACGCAGCCACTCTGCCGGGACGTTGCGCGCTTTGGCGATACGCGGTACCTGCCACAGCGCGGCGGCTGGCGTCAGGTTAGGGTCCAGTCCGCTGGCGGAGGCGGTAACCAGTTCCACCGGGACCTCGCGGCTGGCATTCGGGTTAGCGGCACGCAGGGCGGTGATGCGGTCAGTAAACAGTTTATCCAGCGCCGGGTTGCTGCCCGCCAGGTTGCTACCGCCGGATGCCATCGGGTTATCCGGGGAGTCTGATGTCGCCGATGGACGGCCCTGGAAATAGCGGGGATCGGTAAAGTTCTGCCCGATCAGGTACGATCCGCGAATCTCATGGTTTTCGATAATCAACGACCCTCCCGACTGCGCCGGAAAGAACCACTGCCCCAGCGCGGTAGTCAGCAGCGGGTAGAGCCCCCCAGTGATAAGCGCCAGGAACAGAAAAATCACGATAGCAGGACGTAATGCAGACATGTCTATTTCCTCAGACCAGACCCAACAGGGTCAGCAGTAAATCGATAGCTTTAATGCCGATAAATGGCACAACCAGACCACCTGCACCGTAAATCCATAGGTTACGGCGCAGCATCGCCGAGGCGGAGAGTGGACGGTAGCTCACCCCTTTCAACGCCAGCGGCAACAGGAAGACAATGATCAGGGCGTTGAAGATCACCGCGCTCAGGATTGCCGAGTTTGGCGAGTGCAGGTGCATGATGTTGAGCACGCCCAGCTGCGGCCAGCTTGCTGCGAACGCCGCCGGAATAATGGCGAAGTATTTGGCGACGTCGTTGGCGATACTGAAGGTGGTCAGGGAACCACGGGTCATCAGCATCTGTTTACCGATATGCACCACTTCAATCAGCTTGGTGGGGTTCGAGTCCAGATCCACCATGTTGCCAGCCTCTTTCGCCGCCTGGGTCCCGGAGTTCATCGCCACCGCCACGTCGGCCTGCGCCAGCGCCGGGGCATCGTTGGTGCCGTCGCCGGTCATCGCCACCATGCGGCCTTCGGACTGATACTGACGAATCAGCGCCAGTTTTGCCTCCGGCGTGGCTTCGGCCAGGAAGTCATCCACGCCCGCTTCGGCGGCGATGGCGGCGGCGGTGAGGCGGTTGTCGCCAGTGATCATCACCGTCTTGATACCCATTTTGCGCAGCTGCGCGAAGCGTTCTTTAATGCCGCCTTTAACGATATCTTTCAGCGAAATAACGCCCAGCACCCGCGCGCCTTCGGCCACCACCAGCGGGGTAGCGCCCAGGCGGGCAACGCTTTCTACTTTTTGCTCCACGTCCTGCGGGAAGCTGCCGCCGTTGCTCTCGATATGTCGGCGAATGGCATCGACGGAGCCTTTGCGGATCAGTCGGTTGTCAATGTTGATCCCGCTCATACGGCTTTGGGCGGTAAACGGCACAAAGGTGGCGTGCAGCGTTTGCAAATCCCGCTCGCGCAGATTGAAGCGTTGTTTAGCCAGCACCACGATGCTGCGGCCTTCCGGCGTTTCGTCCGCCAGCGATGAGAGTTGCGCAGCATCGGCCAGCGTTTTTTCGTCCACGCCATCGGCTGGCAGGAACTGGGAAGCCTGACGGTTGCCGAGGGTGATGGTGCCGGTTTTATCCAGCAGCAGTACGTCCACGTCGCCGGCGGCTTCTACCGCTCGACCGCTGGTGGCGATCACGTTGGCGCCGAGCATCCGGCTCATCCCGGCCACGCCGATGGCGGAAAGCAGGCCGCCGATGGTGGTCGGAATCAAGCACACCAGCAGGGCGACCAGCACGGTGACGCTAATCGGCGTGCCGCTCCAGGCCGAGAACGGCCAGATGGTGGCGGTAGCCAGCAGGAACACGATAGTCAGCGCGACTAACAGAATGGTCAGGGCAATCTCGTTAGGTGTCTTACGACGCTGCGCACCTTCGACCATGGCGATCATCCGGTCAAGGAAGGTTTCGCCAGGGTTTACGCTGCAGCGCACGACCAGCCAGTCGGAGAGGATGCGCGTCCCGCCGGTCACCGAGGCAAAGTCGCCGCCGGACTCACGGATAACCGGCGCAGATTCGCCGGTAATGGCGCTTTCGTCCACCGACGCGCCGCCCTCAATCACTTCGCCGTCACAGGGAATGATATCCCCGGCTTCCACCAGCACGACGTCGCCTTTACGCAACTCGTCTGCCGGGACGTGATCCATCGCGGCCCCGTAGCGGGCCTCGCGCAACTTACGGGCAAACGCCGTTTTCTTCACCCCTTTCAGGCTGTTGGCCTGTGCTTTGCTGCGGCCTTCCGCCATCGCTTCGGCAAAGTTGGCGAACAGCACGGTAAACCACAGCCACAGCGCGATAGCACCGCTGAACCACGCATTACCGGGCAGGGTTCCTAGCGCCATGGCGACGGCCAGTGCGCTGGTGAGCACGCTGCCTACCCAGACGATAAACATCACCGGGTTGCGCCACTGAATGGTCGGGCTCAGTTTTTTTACGGCATCGATCAACGCCTGGCGAACCAGAGAGGGTTCGAACAGGGCCAGTTGTTTACGACTCATAACCAATAGCTCCGCATCACTCAAAACAGGGAAAGATGTTCCGCAACAGGGCCAATCGCCAGCGCGGGAATAAAGGTCAGGGCGCCGACCAGCAGCACGGTCCCCATCAGCAGGCCGATAAACAGCGCATCGTGGGTCGCCAGGGTGCCTGGGGTGGTGGGCTGAATTTTTTTGCTCACCAGCGAACCGGCAATCGCCAGCACCGGCACAATCACCCCGAAGCGGCCGAAGAACATGCACGCGGCCAGCAGACAGTTCCAGAACGGCGTGTTGGCGCTAAGGCCGGCAAAGGCGCTACCGTTGTTGTTTGCCGCCGACGACACGGCGTACAGCACTTCGCTAAAGCCGTGCGAACCGGGGTTCGCCATCGCACTGCGACCTGCATCGGTCATCATCGCCAGCGCCGTGCCCAGTAGCACTAACGTCGGAGTGACCAGAATCGCCAGCGCGGTCATCTTCATCTCCGGCACGTCGATTTTTTTACCGAGGTATTCCGGGGTGCGGCCAATCATCAGCCCGGCGATAAAGACCGCCAGCAGGACGAACAGCAGCATGCCGTAGAGGCCAGAACCGACGCCGCCGAACACCACCTCACCAATCTGCATCAGCCACAGCGGGATCATGCCGCCGAGCGCAGTAAAGGAGTCGTGCATCGCGTTGACTGCACCGCAGGAGGCGGCGGTGGTCACCACGGCGTAAAGGCTGCTGGCAAGAATGCCAAAGCGGCTCTCTTTACCTTCCATATTGATACTGCTGTCGGCACCGAAGGCCAGCAGGTGCGGGTTACCGCGGGTTTCAGCCCACATCACCACCGCGACGCAGATGATGAAAATAAGCGTCATTGCCCATAGGATGGCGCGGCCCTGACGGTTATCACCCACCGCTTCGCCAAAGGCAAAACACAGCGCGGCGGGGATGAGGAAAATCGCCAGCATCTGCACAAAGTTGGTCAGCGCCGTCGGGTTCTCAAACGGATGTGAGGAGTTGGCGTTAAAGAAGCCGCCGCCGTTGGTGCCGAGCATTTTAATGGCTTCCTGCGAAGCAACCGGCCCCATTGGCAGCAACTGATGCGCGCCCTCAATAGTGGTAAACGGCTGGTAGGACAGGAAGTTTTGCAACGCGCCTTGCTGGATGAAGAACAGTGCCAGCAGCAGGGAAATGGGCAGCAGCAGCCACAGCGTGATGCGGGTGATATCGACCCACGCGTTGCCCAGCGTGTTCACGCTATGGCGGGCAAAAGCACGCACCAGGGCAAACAGCACGGCAATCCCGGTGGCAGCAGAGAGGAAGTTCTGCACCGTCAGGCCCGCCATCTGGCTGAAGTAGCTCAGGGTGGTTTCACCGCTATAGGATTGCCAGTTGGTGTTGCTGACAAAGCTAACGGCGGTATTGAGCGCCAGATGCCATGACAGCCCCGGAAGGTTTTGAGGGTTCAGCGGCAGCACGCCCTGCAGCATCAGCATGGCGAACAGCACCAGCAACCCGACCAGGTTTAGCAGCAGGATGGCAATGGTATATCTCCCCCAGCTCATCTCCTGGCCGGAAATGCCCATGACGCGCCAGAGCCCGCTTTCACAGCGGGCAAGCCCCGGCAGTGGCGTGTTGTTAATCATCCCGGCCAGTACTTTGCCAAGCGGGCGGGCGAGAACAAACAGCACCAGCAGAAAGCTGGCAACGAGTAAAAATCCTTGAGCAGCCATTACAGCGCCTCCGCCTTGAAAAGGGCATAAACCAGATACGCCAGTAACAGGAACACCAGCACCGTGCCGGCTATTACGCCTGTAGTCACAATCCACCTCCGGATGGTTCAGTTGATGCGCTAAGCGTAGGTTTTTGGGTGCAAAGATTTCGCAAAAATAGAATGGCAGGGTGTAAAAAAAGTATAAAAATGACCGTAATCCACAATTTAACTAATGGTTAGTATTAATTTAACAATCACGTAACTAAGTTACGGCGTGAATGTAAATAAACACTAAATGCACAAAAATTAGTGGTCGGATGAGTAGTAAAATTACACAAATAACGGTACTCTTTTAGTCAGATTACTGAGCTTCATTTTCCGGCGTGCGTTGCCGGCCAACTTAGGGGAGAGAATATGGACCTGTATAGAAAATATCCTGCACACATCATATTGTTACGTCGTACTTTCGCCGTGGTGGCGGGGATCGTCGCATTACCGGTGATGCTGTTCTGGAAAGACCGCGCCCGCTTCTACAGCTACCTGCACCGCGTCTGGTCGAAGACCAGCGATAAGCCGGTATGGATGGCACAGGCTGAAGAGGCCGCCTGCGACTTCTATTGATAGTGTCGCGGTAAATGAATAAACGGAACCGCTCCTGCAAAGGGGCGGTTTTTTGTTTTGTAGGCCTGATAAGCGCAGCGCCATCAGGCAGCCGAGCCGCACATTGCCGGATGGCAGCGTAAACGCTTTATCCGGCCTGCCGGTTACAGCTCTATCAGGCAGTCGGGCCGCGCGTTGCCGAATAATTGTGTAATATGAATGTATTAGACAAATACATTCAGGATACATATGCCCACCCATCTGGTCTGGTTTCGCGCCGATCTCCGACTGCACGACAATTTTGCCCTTGCTGCCGCCTGCCGCGATCCCAATGCGCGGGTGCTGGCATTGTTTATCGCCACCCCTGAACAGTGGGCCGCGCACAACATGGCTCCCCGTCAGGCTGCCTATATTGCAGCCCAGTTGAACGCGCTGCGTCTGGCCCTGGCTGAGAAAAATATCCCGCTGATTTTTCTCGAAGTAGCCGATTTTGCCGCCAGCGTCGAGGGGGTTAAAACGGTCTGCCAGCAGCACAAGGTGACGCAGCTTTTTTATAACTACCAGTACGAATTCAACGAGCGTCAGCGCGACGCCGCCGTAGAGCGAGCGCTGACCGACACGGTGTGTCAGGGCTTTGATGACAGCGTGATCCTGCCGCCCGGCGCGGTGATGACCGGCAATCACGAAATGTATAAAGTGTTTACGCCGTATAAAAACGCCTGGCTGCGGCGCTTAAAAGAGCATATGCCCGAATGCGTCCGCGCCCCCGAGGCGCGTCTTGCTTCGGCGGAGGCCGACTCAACAACAATCCATTTTCACTATCCCCAGCAGCCGTTTGACCCGGCGCTATTTCCGTCCGATGAAAAGGCGGCGATTGGCCAGCTTCGCCGTTTTTGTCAGGAAGGGGCGGGTGAATATGAGGCCCAGCGTGACTTCCCATCAATTGAAGGCACCAGCCGCCTGTCGGCTTGTCTCACGGTCGGCGTGCTTTCACCTCGCCAGTGCCTGTACCGACTTCTGGCAGAACAGCCAGAGGTGCTGAACGGGGGGGCGGGCAGCGTCTGGCTGAACGAACTTATTTGGCGCGAGTTTTACCGCCACCTGATGACTTATTATCCCCGGCTCTGCAAACATCGCCCGTTTATCGACTGGACCGATCGCGTGCGCTGGCGTGAGCCGTCGGAAGCGCTTATCGCCTGGCAAGAAGGACGTACCGGCTACCCGATTGTCGATGCGGCGATGCGGCAGCTTAATGCAACCGGCTGGATGCATAACCGGCTACGGATGATTGTTGCCAGCTTCCTGGTTAAAGATTTGCTGATCGATTGGCGGCAGGGCGAACGCTACTTTATGTCGCAGCTGGTGGACGGTTGTCTGGCGGCTAACAACGGCGGCTGGCAGTGGGCGGCCTCAACCGGAACGGATGCGGCGCCCTATTTTCGTATCTTCAACCCCACAACGCAGGGCGAGCGCTTTGATAAGCGTGGGGCGTTTATCCGCGAGTGGTTACCGGAATTAGCCGAGGTGCCGGATAAGGCGATTCACCAGCCATGGGGGTGGGCAGAAAAGCAGGGCATTGAGATTCACTATCCGCGACCGATTGTCGATCACGCTGAGGCGAGGGTGGCGACGCTTGCTGCCTATGAAGCGGCGAAAAAGAACGAGGTGTGATAGGCGGGAGGAAATCCCGGAGTCGGCGCTGGCGCGCCTCGTCCGGGTTACAGGATGTTGTTACGCTTCTGCTGCCAGGCGGCGGGAGCGGACTTTCATCGAATGGTACAGCCAGATAACCAGCACCACGGCGACGCAGGCCAGCGCGCCCCAGGTGATTTCGCTGAACACATCAATGTAGGCGTTGATGGAGTAATCCACCGCGCCTGCAGAGTCGAACGAACCCTGAGAGGTCTGGTCGGCAATAATCCCCGCCACGTAGTTTGCCACCGCCCCGGAGAGCAGCATATAGATGCCGGTCAGCACGCCGGTGACACCCGGGATCTGGATGCGGGTGATCTGCGACATTGCCACCGGGTCGATAAACAGCTCGGCAAAGCCCATCACCGACAGCCCCAGCAGCATCAGCGGCATGGAGGAGTGGCCGTAGCTTGCGGACAGACGTGCGCTCAGGGTCAGAATGCAGAAGCCTGCGCTCATCAGGCCAAGGCCCAGCGCGTATTTGCCCCACAGGCGCAGATCGCGGTTGTTGGTCACTTTTTCTTTAATCAGCCAGGCCAGCACGATCCCGCACAACATCACGGCAAAGGCGTTCACCGATTGGAACATCGCAGTCGGCACTTCATAACCCAGCACATTACGATTAACGAAACGGTCGATATAGAGGCTGATGGAGCTGCCGCCCTGCTGAGCAAACGCCCAGAACAGCAGGCTGAAGAAGGTCAGCACGACAATCAGACGCAGGTCTTTACGCTGCTCGGCGGTTTCTGCTCGACGATAAATTTTTGCCAGCACCACCAGGCCGATGATAGAGGCGACGATCAGCGCATAGACCGACCACTCTTTCCAGAACAGTACGGTGATAAACAACGGTGCAACGACCAGCAGAACCAGCAGCCAGCCCCAGTTCGGCAGCAGGAATTTCTTCGCGCACAGCACTTCTTTGTTCACACCGGCGGTGTGGGCAAAGTGGCGGCGGCCGCTGATAAAGATAACCAGACCCGCCAGCATACCTACCGCGGCAAGGGTGAAGCCCATTGCCCAGCTATACTGTTCCTGGGCGAAACCACAGGCGATAGGGGCGACGATAGAGCCGACGTTACCTGCCGCATAAAGCAGCGAGAAACCGCCATCGCGACGTGGGTCGGTAGGTTCATAGAGCTCGCCCAGCAGGCAGCTGATGTTCGACTTAAACAGCCCGTAGCCGCAGACGATAATCGCCAGCGACAGGTACAGGAACATCGGTGCCACTTCGCTGGCCCCGAGCACCATATGGCCGATAACCATCAGCAGCGCGCCCAGCATGACCGCCATGCGGTTGCCGAGGACTTTGTCCGCCAGATAGCCGCCGAGGATTGGCGTCACATAAACTAATGAACAGTAGGCGCTGAACAGCTCGTAAGCGTGGGTGTCGTTGTATTTCAGTTGATTGGTGAGATACAGGATCAGCAGCGCGCGCATGCCATAGAAACTAAAGTATTCCCAAATTTGCAGCGCGACGACGTAGTAAATTGCCTTTGGCTGCGATTGTGATTTATTCATTGCACATTTGACCTCGAAACCCGGCAACATCACGCTACGCAAGGCTTTGTTTCATTTATGTAATAATACGAAGAGAATCGTATTATCTTTGTAATATGCGATATGGTTGCATAAATATACATGATTTCAGTCACACAAAAACAGACAAATCGTGTTACTTAAGCATTTATTGCGCGTAGTTAAGCGGTATCGGGTAGAGGTTAACGAATTGTATATCGACGTAACGCGTCGGTGACGCTATTTTATCCTGTGGGAAGGCATCCATATTGAAGAGAGCGATGATGAAAAATACTGAACTAGAACAACTGATTAATGAAAAACTCAACAGCGCCGCCTTCAGCGATTACGCCCCTAACGGCCTGCAGGTCGAAGGGCGTGAAACGGTACAGAAGATTGTGACTGGCGTGACCGCCAGTCAGGCGCTGATTGATGAAGCCGTGCGCCAGCAGGCGGACGCGGTGATTGTGCACCATGGTTACTTCTGGAAAGGGGAGTCTCCGGTCATCCGCGGCATGAAACGTAATCGCCTGAAAGCGCTGCTGGAGAACGACATCAACCTGTATGGCTGGCACCTGCCGCTGGATGCGCATCCAGAGCTGGGTAACAACGTACAGTTGGCGCAGCTGCTCGGTATCAACGTGATGGGTGAGATCGAACCGCTGGTGCCGTGGGGCGAACTCTCTATGCCGGTATCTGGCCTGGAGTTGGCCTCATGGATTGAAGCCCGACTGGGGCGAAAACCGCTGTGGAGCGGGGACACCGGGCCGGATAAGGTCTCACGCGTGGCCTGGTGTACCGGTGGCGGTCAGGGCTTTATCGACAGCGCGGCGCGTTTTGGCGTCGATGCGTTTATTACCGGTGAGGTTTCAGAGCAGACCATACATTCTGCCCGTGAGCAGGGGCTACACTTTTATGCAGCGGGCCACCACGCCACGGAGCGCGGCGGTATTCGCGCGCTGAGCGAGTGGCTCACCGAAACGACCGATCTGGATGTGACCTTTGTAGACATCCCCAATCCAGCATGATGATGAGGGAATAAAGTGCAGCGAGCGCGTTGTTATCTGTTAGGTGAAACGGCTGTCGTATTGGAGCTGGAGCCGCCGGTGACGCTGGCGGCGCAAAAGCGGGTATGGCGTTTGGCCCAGCGAGTGGCGACGCTACCGGAGGTGGTAGACGTCATTCCTGGTATGAATAATATCACGGTGACATTGGGTGATCCGCAGACCCTGGCGCTGGATGCCATTGAACGGCTCCAGCGCTGGTGGGAAGAGAGTGAAGCCCTGGAGCCGGACTCTCGGTCGATCGATATCCCCGTTATTTATGGCGGTGAACAGGGGCCGGATCTTACCGAAGTCGCCCGTCTTAGTGGCTTTACCCCGAAGCAGGTGGTGGAGCTGCATGCGTCGGTGGACTACGTGGTGTGGTTCCTCGGCTTTCAGCCGGGCTTTCCCTACCTTGGCGGGCTGCCAGCTTCGCTGGTCATGCCGCGCCGTGCGGAGCCGCGTTTAAAGGTGCCCGCCGGGTCGGTGGGCATTGGCGGCCAGCAAACCGGAATTTACCCGCTGTCCACGCCGGGCGGCTGGCAGCTGATTGGCCGCACGTCACTGCCGCTGTTCTCGCCCAATCGTGAAGAACCGATATTGCTGCGTCCCGGTGACACAGTGCGCTTCGTGCCGCAAAAGGAGGGCATATGCTGAAGGTGATTCGTGCCGGCATGTATACCTCGGTGCAGGATGCGGGGCGTGATGGGCTACGGCAGTTCGGCGTGAGCCGCTGCGGGGCGCTGGATAAACCGGCGCTGATGACCGCCAACCTGCTGGTGGGCAACGATGCCAATGCTGCGGCGTTAGAGATAACCCTCGGCATGGCGACGTTTACCTTTGCCCGTGACGGTTGGTTTGCACTGACGGGCGCTGGCTGCGAAGCGACGCTGGACGGTGAGGCGGTATGGAGCGGTTGGCGACACTGGGCTAAAGCCGGCCAAACGCTCACGCTCAAGCGCCCGCAGCACGGTATTCGTAGCTATCTGGCGCTGGCGGGGGGGATTGATGTCCCTGCCGTGATGGGCTCGCGCAGCACCGATCTTAACGTTGGCATGGGCGGCTTTGAAGGCCGTCGTCTGCAGGATGGCGATGTGCTGCCGCTGGGTAAACCTGCGCGCACGTTCCGCGAGCCGCGCGGCGTCAAGCCGCTTATCGCCAGCAACCGCATTCGTGCTTTGCCAGGGCCGGAGTATCACGAATTTGATACGACCTCCCAGGAGACCTTCTGGCGCTCGCCGTGGCAATTGAGCCCGCAGAGCAACCGGATGGGCTATCGGCTGAAAGGGCAGCCTCTGGTGCGAGAAAATGCCCGTGAACTGGTGTCTCATGGCCTGGTGCCCGGCGTGGTACAGGTGCCGCATAACGGCCAGCCTATCGTGCTGATGAACGATGCCCAGACCACAGGCGGTTATCCGCGTATTGCCTGCATTATTGAAGCGGATATGTTCCAGTTGGCACAAATTCCCCTCGGGCAGCCCATTCACTTCATCCGCTGTACGCTGGAAGAAGCGCTCAAGGCGCGTCACGACCAGCAGCGCTATCTGGAACAGCTCACCTGGCGGCTCCATGATGATGATTGATCTCAACGCCGACCTCGGTGAAGGCGCGGCGAGCGATGCTGAACTGCTGACGCTGGTTTCTTCGGCCAACATCGCCTGTGGCTTTCACGCAGGCGATGCCGGGATGATGCTGACCTGCGTGCGGGCGGCGCTGCATAATGGCGTCGCCGTGGGGGCGCATCCGAGCTTCCCCGACCGGGAGAATTTTGGCCGTACCGCAATGCAGCTACCGTCGGAAACGGTCTACGCCCAGACGCTGTATCAAATCGGCGCACTGTCGGCGATTGTCCAGTCTGAGGGCGGCGCGTTACGCCACGTGAAGCCGCACGGCATGCTCTATAACCAGGCCGCAAAAGACCCGGCATTAGC
Source organism: Kluyvera sp. 142486 (assembly GCF_046569695.1). NCBI lineage: Bacteria > Pseudomonadati > Pseudomonadota > Gammaproteobacteria > Enterobacterales > Enterobacteriaceae > Kluyvera > Kluyvera sp. 142486. The sequence goes on along the minus strand of NZ_JBKHUI010000004.1, from coordinate 247,445 downwards.
GGATGCTATTGCTAAAGCGGTGTTTGCGGTTAATCCGGCGCTGATGCTGGTCGGTCTGGCGGGAAGCGAACTGATTCGCGCCGGAGCGCGTTACGGGCTGACCACGCGCCAGGAAGTGTTCGCCGACCGGGGCTATCAACCTGATGGTACTCTGGTGCCCCGTAGCCAGCCGGGTGCGCTGATTAGCGATGAAGATAGGGCGCTGGCACAAACGCTGGAGATGGTGCAGCGTGGGCGGGTGAGAACCGTGGACGGTCAGTGGGCCGAAGTGACGGCGGAAACGGTTTGTCTGCACGGCGACGGCGCGCATGCGCTGGCGTTCGCTCGCCGTCTGCGGCGCGAATTTACCGCGCAGGGTATTCAGATAAGGGCGTGATGTTGTTGAACGAGTGCCGACAAACCCGCCGGTAATTCGGAATTCATCAAGGCTGAAATGGATAGGTATTGCAGTACACTTTCGGCGGGTGCTTGAGGCTATTTGTCTCAGGCGTTAGCCGAAAGGCAGATAGAGAAAAGCCCCAGTTAACCTTCAACGTCTTGCAGGACGTTAAACATTAATCTGAGGCCATCTACTATGAAGCAACATCATAAAGATAGTCTCTTACCGACCTTCGGGTCAAGGAGTAGCAGGCTATGAAACAGGAAAGGCGATGGTTATCGCCCTGATTGTTATCTGTATCACTTTCATTCTGGTGGTGCTGGTCACAAGAGAAGATCTCTGCGCGGTACGGCTCCGAACCGGCCACGCGGAGCTCGCTGTCTTCACTGCCTACGAATCTGTTAAGTAAGAGCGCTGGCGGGGAGTTATCCCCGCCACTTTGCGATGTGGTTGCTATCCTCATGCACCCGTTCTTTTTTATTCGACGCGCCGTGTGCGAGCCAAACGTATTATTGATAATATTGCTCCCTAGACGATCGAAAGGGAGTAATCACTATGCCTGAAGGTCCAGAGATCCGCCGGGCGGCGGACAGCCTGGAAAAGGCAATTCAGGGCAAACCGTTGACCGAGGTCTGGTTTGCATACCCCGAATTATCCTCTTATGCCCCCACTCTGATCGGCCAGCACGTCACCCACGTTGAAACCCGCGGTAAAGCCCTGCTGACCCATTTTTCCGGTGGACTGACGCTCTATAGCCACAATCAGCTCTACGGCGTGTGGCGAGTGGTTAACGCCGGGGAGATGCCGGACACCACGCGGGTGCTGCGGGTAAAATTACAAACGGCGGATAAAGCCATTCTGCTTTACAGCGCGTCCGATATTGAGATGCTGACGCCAGAGCAGGTGAAAACGCACCCGTTTTTACTGCGCGTTGGGCCAGACGTGCTCGATATGACCTTAACGCCCGAGGCGGTAAAAGCGCGGCTGCTGTCGGCAAAATTCCGTAATCGTCAGTTCTCCGGTTTGCTGTTGGATCAGGCGTTTCTTGCGGGGCTAGGGAACTATTTGCGGGTTGAGATCCTCTGGGAGGTTGGCTTAACCGGCAATCATAAAGCGTCGCAGTTGGATGAAAAGCAGCTCGAGGCGCTGTCGCATGCGCTGCTCGATATTCCTAGACTCTCCTACAACACGCGAGGCAAGGTGGATGAGAATAAGCACCACGGCGCGCTGTTCCGCTTCAAGGTGTTTCATCGCGACGGCGAAACGTGTGAACGCTGCGGTGGGGTGATTGAGAAGACGATGCTCTCTTCAAGGCCGTTTTATTGGTGTCCGGGGTGTCAGCGTTAAGTAGGCCGGATAAGGCGTAGCCGCCATCCGGCAATGTGCGCTGATATTGCCTGATGGCGGCTACGCCTTATCAGGCCTACAAGATGGGCAAGCGGCTTCGGAGTTACAGCCATAAAAAAAGCGCCCGCAGGCGCTTTTTTACACTCAAACTCTCGATTATTTCTTGAGGTCTGATTTGAAATCACGCTGCTCGTAGCCGGTGTACAGCTGACGAGGACGCGCAATCTTCATGCCGTCGGTGTGCATTTCGTTCCAGTGAGCAATCCAGCCAATAGTACGCGCCATCGCGAAGATAACGGTAAACATGGACGATGGAATACCCATCGCTTTCAGGATGATGCCGGAGTAGAAATCGACGTTCGGATACAATTTCTTCTCGATGAAGTACGGGTCGTTCAGCGCAATGTGCTCAAGCTCCATCGCCACTTCCAGAAGGTCATCTTTAGTACCCAGCTCTTTCAGCACTTCGTGACAGGTTTCACGCATTACGGTCGCACGCGGGTCGTAGTTTTTGTACACGCGGTGGCCGAAGCCCATCAGGCGGAAAGAGTCGTTCTTATCTTTCGCACGACGCACGAACTCAGGGATGTGCTCAACGGAACTGATCTCTTCCAGCATCTTCAGTGCCGCTTCGTTGGCGCCACCGTGTGCTGGCCCCCACAGAGAAGCGATACCGGCAGCGATACAGGCGAACGGGTTAGCACCAGAAGAGCCTGCGGTACGGACGGTAGAGGTGGACGCGTTCTGCTCGTGGTCCGCGTGCAGGATCAGAATACGATCCATTGCGCGTTCCAGAACCGGGTTCACTTCGTAATCTTCACAAGGGGTCGCAAACATCATACGCAGGAAGTTACCGGCGTAGGAGAGGTCGTTACGTGGGTAGACGAACGGTTGACCGATGGAATATTTGTAGCACATCGCGGCCATGGTCGGCATTTTCGACAGCAGGCGGAATGCGGCAATCTCGCGGTGACGTGGGTTATTCACATCCAGAGAGTCGTGATAGAACGCTGCCAGCGCGCCGGTAATCCCGCACATCACCGCCATTGGGTGAGAGTCGCGACGGAACGCATGGAATAAGCGGGTGATCTGCTCGTGGATCATGGTGTGGCGAGTCACGGTGGTGGTGAACTCGTCAAACTCAGCCTGGGACGGTTTTTCGCCGTACAGCAGGATGTAGCACACTTCGAGATAGTTAGACTCTGTGGCTAACTGATCGATAGGGAAGCCGCGGTGCAGCAAAATCCCTTCGTCGCCATCAATAAAAGTAATCTTAGACTCGCAAGATGCGGTAGAGGTAAAACCAGGGTCAAAGGTAAAAATGCCTTTCGAACCCAGACTACGGATATCAAGAACATCCTGACCGAGCGTGCCTTTTAGCACATCCAGTTCAATAGCAGCATCACCCGGTAGAGTGATTTTTGCCTTCGTATCAGCCATTTACGGTCTCCTTAGCGCCTTTTTGCTTAAGACTGCTGGATGCCGGATTTGCAATTCAAAAAATATTTCGACGTTGCCAGTTTGTTATTTGGCTCACGGCTCTGCTGTAAAGATAACGCGAGGGTACAGAGCAAGGGCGCTTGACGGTGCACGTCTAATCTACAGTGAAACAACAGCAAATCAGGGTCTTAGCAATCCGATGATTCAAACCTGTACAACACTAATAACTGTCCTGATAAATTCGGTCAATACCGTCACACTGTTACATAACTTATTATCAGGTGAAAGAGTGACCCCATAACTTTTGAGCATTATATGCTTTTACAGGTGATGGTTGTAACAATAATGTTTAATATTTGTCAAATCACGTGATTAATTTTTAAAAAATTGTTTTAATCGTGAGCATGATCACTGTTCTGCATAAAACCGGACAAACTATATGTAGGTTAATTGTAATGATTTTGTGAACAGCCTATACTGCCGCCAGGTCTCCGGAATACCCTGCAATCCCGAGCCACCCAGCGTTTTAACGTGTCGATTTAGCATCTGTGAGCAGATTTAACCATGACGCGAAGTTATAGAAAGGACGCTGCTTGACCCGCCTGCGGACCGGAGGAAGGAAATAATAAGAACAGCATGTGGGCGTTATTCATGATAAGAAATGTGAAAAAACAAAGACCTGTCAATCTGGATTTGACAACAATCCGGTTCCCTATAACAGCGATAGCGTCCATTCTCCATCGCGTATCCGGTGTGATTACGTTTGTGGCGGTCGGTATTCTGCTATGGTTGCTGGGCACCAGTCTCTCCTCCCCGGAAGGCTTCCAGACCGCTTCCTCCATCATGAGCAGCTTCTTCGTTAAATTCATTATGTGGGGCATCCTCACTGCGCTGGCGTATCACGCGGTTGTGGGTATTCGTCACGTGTTAATGGATTTTGGTTATATCGAAGAAACCCTCGAAGCTGGTCAGCGCTCTGCGAAAATCTCTTTTGTTATTACTGTCGTGCTTTCAATTCTTGCAGGAGTCCTCGTATGGTAAGCAACGCCTCAGCATTAGGACGCAACGGCGTACATGACTTCATCCTCGTCCGCGCCACCGCGATTGTCCTGACTCTGTACATCATCTACATAGTTGGCTTCTTTGCGACACACGGTGAAGTGACCTGGGAAATCTGGAGCGGTTTCTTTGCCTCTGCGTTCACCAAAGTGTTCACCCTGCTGGCTCTGGTCTCAATCTTGATTCATGCCTGGATTGGCATGTGGCAGGTGTTAACCGACTACGTTAAACCACTGGCTCTGCGCCTGACGCTGCAACTGGTTATTGTTGTGGCCCTGTTGGTTTACGTTATCTATGGATTTGTTGCGGTGTGGGGTGTGTGATGAAACTGCCAGTCAGAGAATTTGATGCTGTTGTGATTGGTGCCGGTGGCGCAGGTATGCGCGCGGCGCTGCAAATTTCCCAAAGCGGCCAGACTTGTGCGCTGCTGTCTAAAGTGTTCCCGACCCGTTCCCATACCGTATCTGCGCAGGGTGGTATCACCGTTGCGCTCGGTAATACCCATGAAGATAACTGGGAATGGCACATGTACGACACCGTAAAAGGGTCGGACTACATCGGTGACCAGGACGCCATTGAATATATGTGTAAGACCGGCCCGGAAGCAATTCTGGAGCTGGATCATATGGGCCTGCCGTTCTCCCGTCTGGAGAATGGGACCATCTATCAACGTCCGTTTGGCGGCCAGTCGAAAAACTTCGGCGGCGAGCAAGCGGCACGTACCGCAGCGGCAGCCGACCGTACCGGTCACGCTCTGCTGCACACGCTTTATCAACAGAATTTGAAAAACCACACCACTATTTTCTCCGAGTGGTATGCGCTGGACCTGGTGAAAAACGCCGATGGCGCAGTGGTGGGTTGTACTGCGCTGTGCATCGAAACCGGTGAAGTGGTTTACTTCAAAGCCCGTGCAACCGTGCTGGCAACCGGCGGGGCAGGGCGTATTTATCAGTCTACCACTAACGCCCACATCAATACCGGTGACGGTGTAGGTATGGCTATCCGTGCCGGTGTTCCGGTGCAGGATATGGAAATGTGGCAGTTCCACCCAACCGGTATCGCCGGCGCGGGCGTTCTGGTGACAGAAGGCTGCCGTGGTGAAGGTGGTTACCTGCTGAACAAACACGGTGAGCGCTTTATGGAGCGCTATGCGCCGAACGCCAAAGACCTGGCGGGTCGTGACGTGGTGGCGCGTTCCATCATGATCGAAATCCGTGAAGGTCGCGGCTGTGACGGCCCGTGGGGCCCACACGCCAAGCTGAAGCTGGATCACCTGGGTAAAGAAGTGCTGGAATCCCGTCTGCCGGGTATCCTGGAACTGTCTCGTACCTTCGCACACGTTGACCCGGTTAAAGAACCAATCCCGGTTATCCCAACCTGCCACTACATGATGGGCGGTATTCCGACCAAAGTTAGCGGCCAGGCGCTGACCGTGAACGAGCAGGGCGAAGATGTGGTGATTCCTGGCCTGTTCGCGGTAGGTGAAATTGCCTGCGTATCCGTTCACGGTGCGAACCGTCTGGGCGGCAACTCACTGCTTGACCTGGTGGTCTTTGGTCGTGCGGTTGGCCTGCATCTGCAGGAATCTATCGCCGAGCAGGGCGATCTGCGCGACGCTACCGAAGAAGAGATTGACGCTTCTCTGGAACGTCTGAATCGCTGGAACGGCAACCGTGACGGTGAAGACCCGGTCGAAATTCGCAAAGCGCTGCAGGAATGTATGCAGCATAACTTCTCGGTATTCCGTGAAGGCGAGGCGATGGCCAAAGGTCTTGAGCAGCTGAAAGCGATTCGCGAGCGTCTGAAAAATGCCCGTCTGGATGACACCTCAAGCGAATTCAACACCCAGCGCGTTGAGTGCCTGGAGCTGGATAACCTGATGGAAACGGCTTACGCCACCGCGGTGTCTGCAAACTTCCGTACCGAAAGCCGTGGCGCGCATAGCCGCTTCGACTTCCCGGATCGTGATGATGAAAACTGGCTGTGCCATTCCCTGTATCTGCCAGAGTCGGAGTCCATGACGCGTCGTAGCGTCAATATGGAACCGAAACTGCGTCCGGCATTCCCGCCGAAGATTCGTACTTATTAATGCGGAGACAGGATTATGAAACTCGAGTTTTCAGTTTATCGTTATAACCCGGACGTTGACGATGCTCCGCGCATGCAGGATTACACCCTGGAAGCGGAAGAAGGTCGCGACATGATGCTGCTCGATGCATTGATGCAGCTGAAAGAAAAAGATCCAAGCCTGTCGTTCCGCCGCTCCTGCCGTGAAGGGGTGTGTGGTTCAGACGGCCTGAACATGAACGGGAAAAACGGTCTGGCGTGCATCACGCCGATCTCCGCGCTGAATCAGCCGGGCAAGAAAATTGTTATCCGTCCACTGCCTGGTCTGCCGGTTATCCGCGATTTGGTGGTAGACATGGGGCAATTCTACGCACAGTATGAGAAGATTAAGCCTTACTTGTTGAATAATGGGCAGAATCCTCCGGCTCGTGAGCATCTGCAGATGCCAGAGCAGCGTGAGAAACTCGATGGTCTGTACGAGTGTATTCTCTGCGCATGCTGTTCGACCTCTTGCCCGTCGTTCTGGTGGAACCCGGACAAGTTTATCGGCCCGGCAGGCCTGCTGGCTGCGTATCGCTTCTTAATTGATAGCCGCGATACCGAAACCGACAGCCGCCTGGAAGGGTTGAGTGACGCTTTCAGCGTATTCCGCTGCCATAGCATCATGAACTGCGTCAGTGTATGCCCTAAGGGGCTGAACCCGACGCGCGCCATCGGCCATATTAAGTCGATGCTGCTGCAACGTAGTGCGTAAGTAGTCATTGTTGCCGGATGGCGACGTACCGTCTTATTCGGCCTACATCCCCCGTAGGCCTGATAAGCGAAGCGCCATCAGGCAACAAACATGCAGGAAACCTTTAAAAACTGCCAAATCTGCTTTCTCTCATGAGAAAGGGTGAGCGCAAAGCGCTTAAGACAGTTTCTAAAGGTTCCTTCGCGGGCCAGTGCAAATACAAGAGCTCGCAAGTGAACCCTGGGACGTGTGCTATATCGGCGTACGTCGTAGTTATCCACGGCGAAATAAGCATAAGATGCTTAAGGGATCACGATGCAGAACGGCGCAATGAAAGCCTGGCTGGACTCTTCTTACCTCTCTGGCGCGAACCAGAGTTGGATAGAACAGCTCTATGAAGACTTCTTAACCGATCCTGACTCTGTCGACGCTCACTGGCGTTCAATGTTCCAGCAGTTACCTGGTACCGGAGTCAAACCGGATCAATTTCATTCCAAAACACGTGATTATTTCCGTCGTCTGGCGAAGGATGCCTCACGTTACTCTTCTTCGATTTCCGACCCTGACACGAATGCGAAGCAGGTTAAAGTCCTGCAGCTTATCAACGCTTATCGCTTCCGTGGTCACCAGAACGCGATCCTCGATCCGCTGGGACTGTGGCAGCAGGATAAAGTGGCTGATTTAGATCCCGCTTTCCACGATCTGACTGAGGCCGACTTCCAGGAGAGCTTTAACGTAGGTTCTTTCGCCATCGGCAAAGACACGATGAAGCTCGGCGATCTGATTGATGCTCTCAAACAGACCTACTGCGGCCACATCGGCGCGGAATACATGCACATCACCAATACCGAAGAGAAACGTTGGATCCAACAGCGTTTTGAAGCGGGGCATGCCACCTTCACTGCAGAGGAGAAAAAACGCTTCCTGAGCGAACTGACAGCGGCAGAAGGTCTGGAACGCTATCTGGGTGCGAAATTCCCAGGGGCAAAACGCTTCTCGCTGGAAGGCGGCGATGCGCTGGTACCAATGCTCAAAGAGATGATCCGCCATGCGGGCAAGAGCGGTACCCGTGAAGTGGTGCTGGGTATGGCGCACCGCGGCCGTCTGAACGTGCTGATCAACGTTCTGGGTAAACAGCCTCAGGAACTGTTCGACGAGTTCTCCGGCAAGCATAAAGAGCACCTCGGCACCGGTGACGTGAAGTACCACATGGGCTTCTCCTCCGACATCGAAACCGAAGGCGGCCTGGTACACCTGGCGCTGGCGTTTAACCCGTCACACCTCGAAATCGTCAGCCCAGTGGTTATCGGTTCCGTGCGTGCGCGTCTGGATCGTCTGGACGAGCCAAGCAGCAATAAAGTTCTGCCGATTACTATTCACGGCGACGCCGCGGTAACGGGTCAGGGTGTGGTTCAGGAAACCCTGAACATGTCCAAAGCGCGTGGTTACGAGGTGGGCGGTACCGTTCGCATCGTGATCAACAACCAGGTGGGCTTCACCACCTCTAACCCGCTGGATGCGCGTTCAACCCCATACTGTACCGACATCGGTAAGATGGTGATGGCACCAATCTTCCACGTGAACGCGGATGACCCGGAAGCTGTGGCTTTCGTTACCCGTCTGGCGCTGGACTTCCGTAACACCTTCAAACGCGATGTATTCATTGACCTGGTGTGCTACCGCCGTCACGGCCACAACGAAGCCGACGAGCCAAGCGCAACCCAGCCGTTGATGTATCAGAAAATCAAAAAGCATCCGACCCCGCGTAAAATCTATGCTGACAAGCTGGAAGCGGACAAAGTCGCGACGCTGGAAGATGCCACCGAGATGGTTAACCTGTATCGCGACGCGCTGGACGCGGGCGAATGCGTGGTGAAAGAGTGGCGTCCGATGAACCTGCACTCCTTTACCTGGTCGCCATACCTCAACCATGAGTGGGACGAAAGCTACCCGAACAAGGTTGAGATGAAGCGCCTGCAGGAGCTGGCTAACCGTATCAGTACCGTACCAGACGCCATCGAAATGCAATCTCGCGTAGCGAAAATCTACGGCGACCGTCAGGCGATGGCGGCAGGCGAGAAGCTGTTCGATTGGGGCGGCGCGGAAAACCTGGCGTACGCCACGCTGGTCGATGAAGGCATTCCAGTCCGTCTGTCCGGTGAAGACGCCGGTCGCGGCACCTTCTTCCACCGTCATGCGGTTATCCATAACCAGTCTAACGGTTCCACCTACACCCCGCTGCAGCACGTGCATAACGGGCAGGGCGTATTTAAGGTGTGGGACTCCGTACTGTCTGAAGAAGCGGTTCTGGCATTCGAATACGGTTACGCGACGGCTGAGCCGCGCACGCTGACCATCTGGGAAGCGCAGTTCGGCGACTTCGCCAACGGTGCCCAGGTGGTTATCGACCAGTTCATCTCCTCCGGCGAGCAGAAATGGGGCCGTATGTGCGGTCTGGTGATGCTACTGCCACACGGTTATGAAGGTCAGGGTCCGGAGCACTCCTCCGCGCGTCTGGAACGTTATCTGCAGCTTTGCGCACAGCAGAACATGCAGGTTTGCGTCCCGTCCACCCCGGCACAGGTTTATCACATGCTGCGTCGTCAGGCGCTGCGCGGAATGCGCCGTCCGCTGGTGGTCATGTCGCCGAAGTCTCTGCTGCGTCACCCGCTGGCGGTCTCTACGCTGGACGAACTGGCAAACGGCACCTTTATGCCGGCCATCGGTGAGATTGACGAACTGGATCCGCAAGGCGTGAAACGCGTGGTGCTGTGCTCTGGTAAGGTCTACTACGACCTGCTGGAACAGCGTCGCAAGAACGACCAGAAAGATGTCGCTATCGTGCGTATCGAACAGCTGTATCCGTTCCCGCACCAGGCGGTACAAGAAGTGCTGAAAGCTTATGCTCACGTGCATGATTTTGTCTGGTGCCAGGAAGAGCCGCTCAACCAGGGCGCATGGTACTGCAGCCAGCATCATTTCCGTGATGTGATTCCATTTGGGGCCGGTCTGCGTTACGCAGGTCGCCCAGCCTCCGCCTCGCCGGCGGTAGGGTATATGTCCGTTCACCAGAAGCAGCAACAAGATCTGGTCAATGACGCGCTGAACGTCGATTAATTAAGGATACAAAATGAGTAGCGTAGATATTCTGGTCCCTGACCTGCCTGAATCCGTAGCAGATGCGACCGTGGCCACCTGGCATAAAAAACCGGGCGATGCGGTAGTTCGTGATGAAGTGCTGGTAGAAATCGAAACTGACAAAGTGGTACTGGAAGTACCGGCGTCGGCGGATGGCATTCTGGATGCCGTTCTGGAAGATGAAGGTACTACCGTCACCTCCCGTCAAATCCTGGGTCGCCTGCGTGAAGGCAACAGCGGTGGTAAAGAAACCAGCGCGAAAGCTGAAAGCAAAGAGTCTACCCCGGCTCAGCGCCAACAGGCTTCACTGGAAGAGCAGAACAACGATGCGCTGAGCCCGGCGATCCGTCGCCTGCTGGCTGAGCACAGCCTCGATGCCAGCGCGATTAAAGGCACCGGTGTTGGCGGCCGTCTGACCCGTGAAGACGTTGAGAAACACCTGGCGAAAGCACCAGCGAAAGCCGCTGCTGCACCGGCTGCGGCAGCTGCAGCGCCGGTTGCACCGCTGGCTGGTCGCTCCGAGAAACGTGTTCCTATGACCCGTCTGCGTAAGCGCGTAGCCGAGCGTCTGCTGGAAGCGAAAAACTCTACCGCGATGTTGACGACCTTCAACGAAGTTAACATGAAACCAATCATGGACCTGCGTAAGCAGTACGGTGACGCGTTTGAAAAACGTCACGGTATCCGTCTGGGCTTCATGTCCTTCTACGTGAAGGCGGTGGTTGAAGCGCTGAAACGCTACCCAGAAGTGAACGCGTCTATCGATGGTGAAGACGTGGTTTACCACAACTACTTCGATGTGAGCATGGCGGTGTCTACGCCGCGTGGCCTGGTGACCCCAGTACTGCGTGACGTTGATGCGCTCGGCATGGCTGACATTGAGAAGAACATTAAAGAGCTGGCGCTGAAAGGCCGCGACGGCAAACTGACTGTCGAAGATCTGACCGGTGGTAACTTCACTATTACCAACGGCGGCGTCTTCGGTTCCCTGATGTCTACCCCGATTATCAACCCGCCTCAGAGCGCGATTCTGGGTATGCACGCCATTAAAGACCGTCCAATGGCGGTTGATGGCAAAGTGGAAATTCTGCCGATGATGTACCTGGCTCTGTCCTATGACCACCGTCTGATCGATGGGCGCGAGTCTGTAGGCTTCCTGGTGGCAATTAAAGAGCTGTTAGAAGATCCAACCCGTCTTCTGCTGGACGTGTAGTTTTGAGTTAACCCTGGCGTCGCTTTCACTCAGCCGGGCTACGAACCTGTAGCCCGACCGAATGAAGTGACGCCGGGAAGCTCCCGAGTTCCAGACAACAACTCAACAACATTTTATAGGATGGATAGAACACATGAACTTACATGAATATCAGGCAAAACAACTCTTTGCCCGCTATGGCTTACCGGCTCCGGTGGGTTATGCCTGTACTACTCCGCGTGAAGCAGAAGAAGCCGCTTCAAAAATCGGCGCTGGCCCGTGGGTAGTAAAATGTCAGGTTCACGCTGGTGGCCGCGGTAAAGCGGGCGGTGTGAAGGTCGTAAACTCTAAAGAAGATATTCGCGCTTTTGCAGAGCATTGGCTGGGCAAACGCCTGGTAACCTACCAGACGGATGCACACGGCCAGCCGGTTAACCAGATTCTGGTTGAAGCCGCGACCGACATCGGTAAAGAACTGTACCTGGGCGCGGTTGTTGACCGTAGCTCCCGTCGCGTGGTCTTCATGGCCTCTACCGAAGGCGGCGTAGAAATTGAAAAAGTGGCGGAAGAAACCCCGCACCTGATCCACAAAGTAGCGCTGGATCCGCTGGCAGGCCCAATGCCTTACCAGGGTCGTGAACTGGCGTTCAAACTGGGCCTGGAAGGTAAACAGGTTCAGCAGTTCACCAAGATCTTCATGGGGCTGGCGACCATTTTCCTCGAGCGCGATCTGGCGCTTATCGAAATCAACCCGCTGGTGGTAACCAAGCAGGGCGACCTGATCTGCCTCGACGGCAAACTGGGCGCTGACGGCAACGCACTGTTCCGCCAGGCTGATCTGCGCGAAATGCGCGACCAGTCTCAGGAAGACCCGCGTGAAGCGCAGGCTGCACAGTGGGAACTGAACTACGTTGCGCTTGATGGCAACATCGGTTGCATGGTTAACGGTGCGGGCCTGGCTATGGGCACCATGGACATCGTTAAACTGCACGGCGGCGAACCAGCGAACTTCCTGGACGTTGGCGGCGGCGCAACCAAAGAGCGCGTGACCGAAGCGTTCAAAATCATCCTCTCTGATGACAATGTTAAAGCCGTTCTGGTTAATATCTTCGGCGGTATCGTACGTTGCGACCTGATCGCTGACGGTATCATCGGCGCGGTAGCAGAAGTGGGCGTTAACGTCCCGGTTGTTGTTCGTCTGGAAGGCAACAACGCCGAACTCGGCGCGAAGAAACTGGCTGACAGCGGCCTGAATATTATTGCAGCGAAAAGTCTGACGGACGCAGCACAGCAGGTTGTTGCCGCAGTGGAGGGGAAATAATGTCCATTTTAATCGATAAAAATACCAAGGTTATCTGCCAGGGCTTCACCGGTAGCCAGGGTTCTTTCCACTCCGAACAAGCGATTGCTTACGGCACGCAGATGGTTGGCGGCGTAACCCCAGGCAAAGGCGGCACTACTCACCTGGGCCTGCCAGTGTTCAACACCGTGCGTGAAGCGGTAGAAGCGACCGGCGCGACCGCCACCGTTATCTACGTTCCAGCACCGTTCTGCAAAGACTCCATCCTGGAAGCTATCGATGCAGGCATCAAACTGATCATCACCATCACCGAAGGTATCCCTACGCTGGATATGCTGACCGTGAAGGTGAAACTGGATGAAGCCGGCGTGCGCATGATTGGCCCGAACTGTCCAGGCGTTATCACCCCAGGCGAATGCAAAATCGGCATCATGCCGGGTCACATTCACAAACCAGGCAAAGTGGGTATCGTCTCCCGTTCCGGCACCCTGACTTACGAAGCGGTTAAGCAGACTACTGACTACGGTTTCGGCCAGTCCACCTGTGTGGGCATCGGCGGTGACCCAATCCCAGGCTCTAACTTCATCGACATCCTGAAGCTGTTCCAGGAAGACCCGCAGACTGAAGCGATCGTCATGATCGGTGAAATCGGCGGAAGCGCAGAAGAAGAAGCCGCTGCTTACATCAAAGATCATGTGACCAAGCCAGTTGTTGGCTACATCGCAGGCGTTACCGCGCCAAAAGGCAAGCGTATGGGCCACGCAGGCGCCATCATTGCCGGTGGTAAAGGTACCGCTGATGAGAAATTTGCTGCCCTGGAAGCCGCTGGCGTGAAGACCGTTCGCAGTCTGGCTGACATCGGTGAAGCGCTGAAGTCCGTCATTAAGTAATCCTCTCTGCTCCCTCACTGAATTCCCGTTGCATACAGGGAAAGAGGGAGCCTTATATGTCTTGTTTCGACATGGTTGGCCGCCCCTGGGTGGCCTTTTTTTTGCGTTTTTTTCCTTACTGAGCGTTGCGGCATCGCGCATGCACCCACCATCGGCTTCTTTGCCTGTTTTTTACGCAAAAAATAGCAAAACAAAATCATTCGACGGCAGGAGAAAACCGCATTGATAGGACTGGTTGTTAATTTATTAATATTTAAAGTAAATGAAATGTTATTTCCATCAGGTGGCAATGTGCGAGGTGGAAAAAAATGACGGACGGTCTACTTTAAACTATACGGGGGGTTTATAGGTTTTCGTGCGTGGTAAGGTTAAATTCAATTACCTCTCAGCTCAATCTCACTTCATTTGATAACCATCAAGGTCAAATTAAAAACACATTGTTAACATTTCGTTCATCATAATATTCAATTAAAAACATAATTAACAATCTCACGTTAAGTTGATTTAAATCAATATGTAATCACTGGCTATAAGCGACTAAAACGGCTAAATTGTCGTGGATCAAACTGGCTGGATATTGCTTGATTCGCTATAAATTGATCACCGTCGAAAAACGTAAAACTTCTCCAATAAAAACCTGTTTATTGTAAGGGTTTTACAGCGTAATATATTTTAGGGATCAATTGAGTTTTTTATTAACACGTTTGTAACTTTCACTTATCGCTGTTTCCGGTGCTCACCAAGGGGCGGCTGTAGGGAAGGGGACAAATCAATTTGTATTGGGGCATGTGTTTGAATCCCGGTCTACGGGTTCATTCTCGGAGTCTTCATGCGATGAGCAAGGAGTCATGATGTTAGATATAGTCGAACTGTCGCGCTTACAGTTTGCCTTGACCGCGATGTACCACTTCCTGTTTGTTCCGCTAACGCTCGGTATGGCGTTCCTGCTGGCAATCATGGAAACGGTCTACGTCCTTTCCGGCAAACAGATTTATAAAGATATGACCAAGTTCTGGGGCAAGTTGTTTGGTATCAACTTTGCGCTGGGTGTGGCTACCGGTCTGACCATGGAGTTCCAGTTCGGGACTAACTGGTCGTACTATTCCCACTACGTGGGCGATATCTTCGGTGCGCCGCTGGCCATCGAAGGTCTGATGGCCTTCTTCCTCGAATCTACCTTTGTAGGTCTGTTCTTCTTCGGTTGGGATCGTCTGGGTAAAGTCCAGCACATGGCGGTGACCTGGCTGGTAGCCCTGGGCTCCAACCTGTCTGCGCTGTGGATCCTCGTCGCGAACGGCTGGATGCAGAACCCGATTGCATCTGATTTCAACTTCGAAACCATGCGTATGGAAATGGTCAGCTTCTCCGAGCTGGTCCTGAACCCTGTCGCGCAGGTGAAATTCGTCCATACCGTGGCATCTGGTTACGTCTGTGGCGCGATGTTCGTTCTCGGTATCAGCTCCTACTATATGCTGCGCGGCCGTGACTTCGCCTTCGCTAAGCGTTCCTTCGCCATTGCAGCCAGCTTCGGCATGGCGGCTATCCTCTCCGTTATTGTTCTGGGTGATGAATCCGGTTACGAAATGGGTGACGTACAGAAAACCAAACTGGCTGCTATTGAAGCCGAGTGGGAAACGCAGCCAGCACCGGCTGCCTTTACCCTGTTTGGTATTCCTGACCAGGATGCGCAGGAAAACCACTTCGCCATTCAAATTCCTTACGCGCTGGGCATCATCGCGACCCGTTCTGTTGATAAGCAGGTTACCGGTCTGAAAGATCTGATGGTGCAGCACGAAGAGCGTATCCGTAACGGTATGAAGGCGTATGCACTGCTTGAGCAACTGCGTAGCGGCTCTACCGACCAGGCCATTCGCGATGAGTTCAACCATGTGAAGAAAGACCTGGGTTACGGCCTGCTGCTGAAGCGCTATACGCCGAACGTGTCTGATGCGACCGAAGCGCAGATCCAGATGGCAACCAAAGATTCTATCCCACGCGTGGCGCCGCTGTACTTTGCCTTCCGTATCATGGTGGGCTGCGGCATCTTGATGCTGCTGATTATTGCGGCCTCCTTCTGGACGGTCATTCGTAACAAGATTGGCGAGAAAAAATGGCTGCTGCGCACCGCGCTGTATGCGATTCCGCTGCCGTGGATTGCTATCGAATCCGGCTGGTTTGTGGCGGAATACGGCCGTCAACCGTGGGCGATTGGTGAGGTGCTGCCGACGGCAGTGGCTAACTCCAGCCTGACCGCGGGCGACCTGATCTTCTCGATGGTGCTGATTTGCGGCCTGTACACCCTGTTCCTCGTGGCGGAGCTGTACTTGATGTTCAAATTCGCTCGCCGTGGACCTAGCAGCCTGAAAACCGGTCGTTACCACTATGAGCAGCCTACCGCTCAGCCGGCACGCTAAGACAGGAGTCGTCAAATGATCGATTATGAAGTATTGCGTTTTATCTGGTGGCTACTGATTGGCATTCTGCTGATTGGTTTTGCCGTCGCCGATGGCTTCGACATGGGGGTGGGCATGCTCACCCGCTTCCTCGGTCGTAACGACACCGAACGTCGAATCATGATTAACTCCATCGCTCCGCACTGGGACGGTAACCAGGTGTGGCTCATCACTGCCGGTGGCGCGCTGTTCGCCGCATGGCCGATGGTGTATGCCGCTGCCTTCTCCGGCTTCTACGTGGCGATGATTCTGGTGCTGGCGTCCTTGTTCTTCCGTCCGGTCGGTTTTGACTACCGCTCTAAGATTGAAGACACCCGCTGGCGCAACATGTGGGACTGGGGCATTTTCATCGGTAGCTTCGTGCCGCCGCTGGTGATTGGCGTTGCGTTCGGTAACCTGCTGCAGGGTGTACCGTTCCACGTTGATGAATATATGCGTCTGTACTACACCGGTAACTTCTTCCAGCTGCTGAACCCGTTTGGTCTGCTGGCGGGTATTGTTAGCGTCGCGATGATCCTGACGCAGGGCGCAACTTACCTGCAGATGCGTACCGTGGGCGAGCTGCACCTGCGCACTCGCACCGTCTCTATGGTGACGGCGCTGGTGACCCTGGTGTGCTTTGCACTGGCAGGCGTCTGGGTTTACTACGGCATTGATGGTTATGTGGTGAAATCGGTTCTGGATCACTCTGGCCCGTCTAATCCACTGACCAAAGAAGTAGCGCGTGAAGCCGGTGCATGGATGGTGAACTTCAACAACATGCCAGCGCTGTGGGCGATCCCTGCTCTGGGCGTGGTGCTGCCGCTGCTGACTATCCTGACCACCAAGGCGGATAAAGGGGCATGGGCGTTCCTGTTCTCCTCACTGACGCTGGCGTGCATCATCCTGACCGCTGGTATTGCGATGTTCCCGTTCATTATGCCTTCCAGCACAATGATGAACGCGAGCCTGACCATGTGGGATGCGACGTCTAGCCAGATGACGCTGAACCTTATGACCTACGTAGCCGCTGTCTTCGTACCGATTATTCTGGCCTACACCACCTGGTGTTACTGGAAAATGTTCGGTCGCATCACCAAAGAAGACATCGAACGTAACACCCACTCTCTGTACTAAGTAAGGAGCTGAATATGTGGTATTTCGCATGGATTTTGGGAACGCTTCTTGCCTGTGCATTCGGCGTGATCACCGCGCTGGCGTTAGAGCACGTCGAAGCGACCAAAGCGGGTGAAGAAAAGCACTGATGAAAAATGTTATCGCAATGTTGTACGCGATAATGGATAAGCGCCCCTTGCGGGCGCTTTCCCTTGTAATGGCCCTGCTGCTGGCAGGCTGCATCTTCTGGGACCCGACGCGTTTTGCGGCGAAGACCAGTGAACTGGAAATCTGGCATGGTTTTCTGTTGATGTGGTCAGTGTGCGCGGGGGTGATCCACGGCGTAGGCTTCCGTCTGCGTACGGTTCACTGGCAGGGGATTTTTTGTCCGCTTATCGCCGATCTGGTACTGCTGGCTGGTTTGATTTTCTTCTTCTATCGTTGAAAATTATCGCCTGATGATAATGGGCTTGCACAAGCCCATAAAAATTTACTCTCCGTTTACTTCCCCCCATTCCAAACCATCTTTCCCGCGCGTATAGTAGCGAAGTTCAAAAACCCAAAAATTTTTTGTATTACTGGGATGTAAAGTGAATACAACGCTGTTTCGATGGCCGGTTCGGGTCTACTACGAAGATACCGACGCCGGTGGTGTGGTTTACCACGCCAGCTATGTCGCTTTCTATGAAAGAGCACGCACAGAGATGCTGCGTCACCATCACTTCAGCCAGCAGGTGCTGTTGGCTGAGCGGGTGGCCTTTGTTGTGCGTAAAATGACGCTGGAGTATTTTGCAGCTGCCCGACTCGACGATATGCTCGAAGTCCAGACAGAAATTACATCAATGCGTGGTACCTCCATGGTATTCACGCAGCGAATTGTCAACGCTGAGAATAAGGTGCTGAACGAAGCAGAAGTCCTGATTGTCTGTGTTGATCCACTCATCATGAAGCCTCGTGCGCTTCCCAAGTCTATTGTCGCGGAGTTTAAGCAGTGACTGACATGAACATCCTTGATTTGTTCCTGAAGGCTAGCCTTCTGGTTAAACTTATCATGTTGATTTTGATTGGTTTTTCAATCGCCTCCTGGGCCATCATCATCCAGAGAACGCGCATCCTCAACGCGGCAAGCCGCGAAGCTGAAGCGTTTGAAGATAAGTTCTGGTCCGGTATCGAGCTGTCTCGCCTGTATCAGGAGAGCCAGGGGCGCCGCGAAAACCTCGCAGGATCGGAGCAGATCTTCTACAGCGGCTTTAAAGAGTTCGCACGCCTGCATCGTGCCAATAGCCATGCGCCGGAAGCGATTGTGGAAGGGGCCTCGCGCGCGATGCGTATCTCCATGAACCGCGAACTGGAAACGCTGGAAACGCACATTCCGTTCCTTGGCACCGTGGGTTCCATCAGTCCTTATATCGGCCTGTTTGGTACCGTATGGGGGATTATGCACGCCTTTATCGCGCTGGGCGCGGTGAAACAGGCTACGCTGCAGATGGTTGCACCAGGGATCGCGGAAGCGCTGATCGCCACCGCGATTGGTCTGTTTGCGGCAATTCCAGCGGTTATGGCGTACAACCGCCTGAACCAACGCGTGAATAAACTGGAACTGAACTACGACAACTTTATGGAAGAGTTCACCGCCATTCTGCACCGTCAGGCTTTTACCGTCAGCGAGAGCAACAAGGGGTAAGCCATGGCCAGAGCACGTGGACGCGGGCGTCGCGAACTGAAGTCCGAAATTAACATCGTTCCGCTGCTGGATGTGTTGTTGGTACTGCTGCTGATCTTTATGGCGACAGCGCCGATCATTACGCAGAGCGTGGAAGTGGATCTTCCTGATGCAACTGAATCGCAGGCGGTGAGCAGTAACGATGAACCGCCGGTTATCGTTGAAGTGTCCGGTGTCGGACAGTACAGCGTGAACGTCGGTCAGGAGAAGATGCCGCAACTGCCACCTGAACAGGTTGTTGCAGAAGCGCAGCGCCGGTTAGAGGCGAATCCGAAAACGGTCTTCTTAATTGGGGGCGCGAAAGACGTGCCTTACGATGAAATAATTAAAGCGCTTAACCTGTTACACAGCGCCGGGGTGAAATCGGTCGGGTTAATGACTCAGCCAATTTAACCTGCGATATGCCGCGCAAACGCGCAGGGTGACAGGCCGCCTCCGGCCTGTTACGCGCGTTGCTAAGTAACGGGTGAACAGTTTTTGGGAACCGAGAGTGTCAAAGGCAACCGAACAAAACGACAAGCTTAAACGAGCGATAATTATTTCAGCAGTGCTGCACGTCATTCTATTTGCGGCGCTGATCTGGAGCTCGTTCGATGAGCATATAGAGGCTTCTGCGGGCGGCGGTGGCGGTTCGTCCATCGACGCCGTCATGGTCGATCCCGGCGCGGTCGTTGAGAACTATAATCGTCAACAGCAGCAGCAATCCAGCTCGAAACGTGCGCAAGAGCAACGTGAAAAGCAGGCTCAGCAGCAGGCTGAAGAGTTACGTGAAAAACAGGCTGCCGAACAGGAACGTTTAAAAGCGCTGGAAAAAGAGCGTTTACAGGCTCAGGAAGCGGCCAAAGAAGCACAACAGCAGCAGAAGCAGGCTGAAGAGGCTGCAGCGAAAGCCGCGGCCGATGCAAAAGCGAAGGCAGATGCCCAGGCGAAAGCCGCCGCTGATGCGGCGGTGAAAGCGGCCGCTGATGCTAAAGCAAAAGCGGATGCTCAGGCAAAAGTGGCAGCGGAAGCTGCGAAAAAAGCCGCTGCCGATGCGCAGAAAAAAGCAGAAGCGGAAGCGGCGAAAGCTGCAGCCGATGCTAAAAAGGTCGCCGAAGCTGCCGCCGCGAAAGCGGCTGCGGATGCCGAGAAGAAAGCGGCAGCTGAAGCCGCGAAGAAAGCAGCTGCTGAAAAAGCTGCGGAAGAGAAAGCCGCCGCAGCCGCCGAGAAGGCTGCTGCTGCCGCTGAAAAAGCTGCTGCTGATAAGGCCGCCGCTGCTGCTAAAGCGGCTGCAGATAAGAAAGCTGCCGCTGCTGAAAAAGCCGCGGCGGACAAGAAAGCTGCAGCTGATAAAGCAGCAGCCGCGAAGAAAGCTGCCGCTGAGAAAGCCGCTGCTTCTTCCGGCGTTGACGACCTGCTGGGCGACCTCAGTTCTGGTAAGAATGCACCGAAAACCGGCGGCGGAGCGAAAGGTAACAATGCTTCCGCAGCAGGGAGTGGTAATACTAAAAATAATGGCGCGTCAGGCGCGGATATCAGCAACTATGCTGGGCAGATTAAATCTGCTATTGAGAGCAAGTTCTACGACGCTTCGTCCTATGCAGGCAAAACCTGTACGTTGCGTATAAAACTCGCCTCTGACGGCCTGTTGCTGGACATTCAGTCTGAGGGTGGCGATCCCGCACTTTGTCAGGCCGCACTTGCTGCAGCCCGTCAGGCGAAGATTCCAAAACCACCGAGCCAGGCAGTATATGAAGTGTTTAAAAATGCACCGCTGGACTTCAAGCCGTAAGCATAATTTTCCCCGCTCCGGCGGGGGAAAAGTATCTTCGGACGCCGGTGGGTTTTGGTAGTTTTGTGTATTTTAGTTTGTTAACATTCTGCTAAATTATCGTGGGCTTTCCGCCTGGATAAGGGAGAAATGATGAAGCAGGCATTACGAGTTGCGTTTGGTTTTCTGATGCTGTGGGCAGCCGTGCTGCACGCAGAAGTACGTATCGAGATCACCCAGGGGGTGGACTCGGCACGCCCAATTGGCGTTGTTCCTTTCCAGTGGGCGGGGCCAGGTGCTGCGCCTGAAGATATCGGCGGCATTGTGGGCGCCGACCTGCGTAACAGCGGGAAATTTAACCCATTAGATCGTTCACGTCTGCCACAGCAGCCGGGCAGCGCTCAGGAAGTTCAGCCAGCCGCATGGTCTGCGCTGGGCATTGATGCCGTTGTTGTGGGCCAGGTAAGCCCTAACGCTGACGGCAGCTATAATGTCTCTTATCAGCTGGTGGATACCGGCGGTGCCCCAGGTACCGTGCTGGCACAGAACACCTATAAAGTTAACAAGCAGTGGCTGCGCTATGCCGGTCATACTGCCAGTGACGAAGTGTTCGAGAAGCTGACGGGCATCAAAGGCGCTTTCCGTACCCGTATCGCTTACGTTGTTCAGACCAACGGCGGTCAGTTCCCGTATGAGCTGCGCGTTTCTGACTACGACGGCTACAACCAGTTCGTGGTTCACCGTTCTCCGCAGCCGCTGATGTCTCCAGCATGGTCTCCAGACGGTTCTAAAGTGGCTTACGTGACATTCGAAAGCGGTCGCTCAGCGCTGGTGGTGCAGACCCTGGCTAACGGCGCGGTGCGTCAGATTGCCTCGTTCCCGCAGCACAACGGTGCGCCAGCGTTCTCGCCTGATGGTTCTAAACTGGCGTTCGCACTGTCGAAAACCGGTAGCCTGAACCTGTACGTGATGGACCTGGGCTCTGGCCAGATTCGTCAAGTGACCAACGGTCGCAGCAACAACACCGAACCAACCTGGTTCCCGGACAGCCAGAACCTGGCCTTCACCTCTGACCTGGCAGGTCGTCCGCAGGTGTATAAAGTTAACGTCAACGGCGGTGCTCCGCAGCGTATTACCTGGGAAGGTTCACAGAACCAGGATGCTGATGTCAGCAGCGACGGCAAGTTTATGGTAATGGTCAGCTCGGCTAACGGCCAGCAGCACATTGCTAAGCAGGATCTGGTAGCGGGTGGCGTACAAGTACTGTCGTCAACGTTCCTGGACGAAACGCCAAGTCTGGCACCTAACGGCACTATGGTTATCTACAGCTCTTCTCAGGGGATGGGATCCGTGCTGAATCTGGTTTCTACAGATGGGCGTTTCAAAGCGCGTCTTCCGGCAACTGATGGACAGGTCAAATTCCCTGCCTGGTCGCCGTATCTGTAATAATAATTAATTGATTACTAAAGGAATCATAGAAATGCAACTGAACAAAGTGCTGAAAGGGCTGATGATCGCTCTGCCTGTTATGGCAATCGCGGCATGTTCTTCTAACAAGAACGCTAGCAATGACCAGAGCGGCGAAGGCATGCTGGGTGCCGGCACTGGTATGGATGCGAACGGTAGCGGCAACATGTCTTCTGAAGAGCAAGCTCGCCTTCAGATGCAGCAGCTGCAGCAGAACAACATCGTTTACTTCGATCTGGACAAGTACGATATCCGTTCTGACTTCGCTGCGATGCTGGATGCTCACGCTAACTTCCTGCGTAGCAACCCATCTTACAAAGTCACCGTAGAAGGTCACGCGGACGAACGTGGTACTCCTGAGTACAACATCTCCCTGGGTGAACGTCGTGCAAACGCTGTTAAAATGTACCTGCAGGGTAAAGGCGTTTCTGCTGACCAGATCTCCATCGTTTCTTACGGTAAAGAAAAACCTGCAGTACTGGGTCACGACGAAGCGGCTTACTCCAAAAACCGTCGTGCCGTACTGGTTTACTAAGAGAATTGCATGAGCAGTAACTTCAGACATCACATGTTGAGTCTGTCGTTACTGGTTGGCATAGCGGCCCCTTGGGCCGCTTTTGCTCAGGCGCCAATCAGTAGTGTCGGCTCAGGCTCGGTCGAAGACCGTGTCACCCAACTCGAGCGTATTTCTAACGCTCACAGTCAGCTTTTAACCCAACTCCAGCAGCAACTCTCCGATAATCAGACTGATATTGACGCTCTCCGCGGACAGATCCAGGAAAGTCAGTACCAGCTGAATCAGGTCGTCGATCGTCAAAAGCAGATTATGCTGCAGATTGACAGCCTGAACGGCGGCGGCAGTGCGGCTCCAGCAACGGGCGACCAGAGCGGTGCAGCGCCTGCAGCGGCGGCTCCAGCAGCATCTGCGGGCGGTAATGCCCCTGCAGCAGCTTCTGGTGTGCCGGTACAGACGGGTGATGCCAATACCGATTACAACGCGGCTATCGCCCTGGTGAAGGATAACGCTCGCCAGGATGATGCCATTGCTGCGTTTCAGAACTTCGTCAAAAAATACCCTGATTCAACCTATCAGCCGAACGCAAATTATTGGCTGGGCCAGTTGAATTACAACAAGGGTAAAAAAGATGATGCGGCGTACTATTTTGCGTCGGTGGTGAAAAACTATCCGAAGTCGCCAAAGGCGGCAGACGCCATGTTTAAGGTCGGGGTCATCATGCAGGACAAGGGTGATACTGCAAAAGCGAAAGCGGTATACCAGCAGGTTGTCAGCAAATACCCTGGCACTGACGGTGCAAAGCAGGCGCAAAAACGTCTTAGTGGGCTGTAATGCGCGAAGTAAGACCAGAAATTGTTTTATTTCTGGTCTTGCCGCATGAAACATAAGCAGTTAAGTGATCTTTGTCGAAATATTTGTTGCGCTGAATTCTGAATTCAGTAATATATGCCGCCGTTGCCAAGGGATATCAAACATCCTGAAAGTGGCGAAAAAAGTGGGTCGTTAGCTCAGTTGGTAGAGCAGTTGACTTTTAATCAATTGGTCGCAGGTTCGAATCCTGCACGACCCACCACTTAAAGCAGTATCCAGCGTAGTATCGGGTGATTAGCTCAGCTGGGAGAGCACCTCCCTTACAAGGAGGGGGTCGGCGGTTCGATCCCGTCATCACCCACCACCGGGGCGTTAGCTCAGTTGGTAGAGCAGTTGACTTTTAATCAATTGGTCGCAGGTTCGAATCCTGCACGCCCCACCATCATTTATGGTGGGCACGGTGAAAGCAGTAGGTAGTATCCAGCGCAGTATCGGGTGATTAGCTCAGCTGGGAGAGCACCTCCCTTACAAGGAGGGGGTCGGCGGTTCGATCCCGTCATCACCCACCACTCGGGGCGTTAGCTCAGTTGGTAGAGCAGTTGACTTTTAATCAATTGGTCGCAGGTTCGAATCCTGCACGCCCCACCATCTTAATGGTGGTCTCGAGTAAAAAATCTTTCAGGCGGCACCCTAATGGGGCGTTAGCTCAGTTGGTAGAGCAGTTGACTTTTAATCAATTGGTCGCAGGTTCGAATCCTGCACGCCCCACCATCCTGAAAAGATTTACGCAGTAACCCTTACCCAAGGGGTCGTTAGCTCAGTTGGTAGAGCAGTTGACTTTTAATCAATTGGTCGCAGGTTCGAATCCTGCACGACCCACCAATGTAAAAAAGCGCCCTAAAGGCGCTTTTTTGCTATCTACGATTTGATACCTGTCTTAATTTAAATTTTAGCGTCGCTGATGCTCGGTCGGGCTACGGTTGCGTTTGTCTGTAGCCCGGCCGAGGTGCAACTTACCGACTCCGGGGAAGGGCGCAAAATTCACCACGACTTTTCTCATGGAATCGGCTATCTTGTTTAGCATATAAAACATATTGCCGTGGTAACGGCGAATCTTCGCCGAATAACCGTTTATTTCGTTAAGCCAGTAAAACGAGAAGCATGATGAGCGTGATGTTTGACCCAGAAGCCGCAATTTATCCGTTCCCGACGAAGCCTGTTCCGTTAAGTTTCGATGAGAAGCAATTTTATCGCGAGAAAATCAAGCGGTTGCTTAAAGAACGTGATGCCGTCATGGTGGCACACTACTACACCGATCCCGAAATCCAACAACTGGCGGAAGAGACCGGCGGCTGTATTTCTGATTCATTGGAGATGGCGCGCTTCGGGGCAAAACACCCGGCCTCAACGCTTCTGGTGGCAGGCGTCCGTTTTATGGGCGAAACCGCAAAAATTCTCAGCCCGGAAAAAACGGTTCTGATGCCGACGCTGAATGCTGAATGTTCGCTCGACCTGGGCTGTCCTATTGACGAGTTCAATGCTTTCTGCGATGCCCATCCTGACCGCACCGTGGTGGTCTATGCCAACACCTCGGCGGCGGTGAAAGCACGTGCTGACTGGGTGGTGACCTCAAGTATCGCCGTTGAGCTTATCGAACACCTCGATAGCCTGGGTGAGAAAATTATCTGGGCACCTGATCGCCATCTGGGCCGTTACGTGCAAAAACAGACTGGTGCAGACGTGCTGTGCTGGCAGGGGGCGTGTATCGTCCATGACGAGTTTAAAACCCAGGCGTTGAGCCGTATGAAATCGCTGTATCCGCAGGCAGCGGTGCTGGTACATCCGGAGTCCCCGCAGGCGATTGTTGATATGGCCGATGCCGTCGGTTCGACCAGCCAGTTGATTAATGCCGCCAAAACGCTGCCGCACCAGCAGCTTATCGTGGCAACCGATCGCGGTATCTTCTACAAAATGCAGCAGGCCGTGCCGGATAAAGAGCTGTTCGAAGCGCCAACCGCCGGTGAAGGGGCAACCTGCCGCACCTGTGCACACTGCCCGTGGATGGCGATGAACGGCCTGAAGGCCATTGCTGAAGGTCTGGAGAACGGCGGCCATGCCCATGAGATCCACGTCGATGAACAACTGCGTCAGGGCGCACTGGTTCCGCTGAACCGGATGCTGGATTTTGCGGCTACACTACGAGGGTAAACCTCTAACGCGCTGGAGTTAAAATGGATTTCTTTAGTACGCAAAACATTCTGGTTCATATACCGCTGGGCGCGGGAGGCTACGACCTCTCGTGGATAGAAGCGGTAGGGACGGTTGCCGGGCTGCTCTGTATCTGGTTGGCAAGCCTTGAAAAGATCGTGAACTACCTGTTTGGCCTGATCAACGTCACGCTGTTTGCGATCATCTTTTTCCAGATTCAGCTCTACGCTAGTCTGCTGTTGCAGCTGTTCTTTTTTGCGGCCAACCTTTACGGCTGGTACGCGTGGTCGCGTCAGACCAGCCAGAATGAAGCTGAGCTACAAATCCGCTGGCTGCCATTGCCGAAGGCTCTGGGCTGGCTGGCAGCGTGCGTAGTCGCGATTGCGCTGATGACGCTCTACATTGACCCCGTTTTCGCCGTGCTCACGCGGGTTGCGGTTAACGTGATGCAGGGAATGGGCATGAATGTGGTGATGCCAACGCTGCAGCCGGATGCGTTCCCGTTCTGGGACTCCAGCATGATGGTGCTGTCGATTGCCGCGATGGTGCTGATGACCCGCAAATACGTCGAGAACTGGCTGCTGTGGGTGATCATTAACGTTATCAGCGTGGCGATTTTTGCCTTGCAAGGGGTTTACGCTATGGCGCTGGAATATCTGATCCTGACCTTCATCGCGCTCAACGGCAGCCGGATGTGGATGAATAGCGCACGTGAACGGGGTTCTCGCGCGCTGTCCCATTAATGGTGGTAATGATGCCCGTGTTCGGAATGCGCCTCGTTAAGGTGGCATTCCGGGCCGCTACAGGGCTGGTATTCCATCTGCACCGTTGCATGATCGATTTGATAGTGCTCTTCGAGAAAATGATGAATACGATCCAGCAGTGCATCATGATCGTGTGGCGGTACCACCTGAACGTGTAGCGTCATCAGCGGTTTTTCACCGACCAGCCAGACGTGTACATGGTGCACGTCGCGCACTTCAGGCAGTGAACGGCGCATATTACGCTTTAACGCCGCCACGTCGATTGACTGCGGCGCCCCCTCCAGCAGTTCGTTCATACTCTCTTTCAGCAACGACCAGGCGCTACGTAGTACCAGGCAGGAGACCAGCACCGAGAGAATCGGATCGATGGGCGTCCAGCCGGTGGTCATGATAACCACTGCCGCCACAATCGCACCCACTGAACCCAGTAAATCCCCCATCACATGCAGCGCCGCTGCGCGCACGTTCAGGTTTTTCTCTTCGCTACCGCGATGCAAAATCCAGAAGGCCAGAATATTTGCCAGCAGGCCTGCGACCGCAATGACCATCATGGTGACGCCTGCTACCGGTTGCGGATGATAGAAGCGCTGCACGGCCTCCCAGACAATCAGGATGATGATAAACAGCAGGGCGATGGCGTTGACGAAGGCGGCGAGGGTGGTGAGACGCAGCCAGCCGAAGGTGTGACGCCCGCTCGGTGGCCGGCTGGCAAAGCGCACTGCCAGCAGCGCGAACAATAACGCGGCTGAATCGGTCAGCATATGCCCGGCATCGGCGAGCAGCGCCAGCGACCCGGAGACAATCCCGCCAATCGCCTCGACGACCATAAAACCAGCGGTTACCCCAAAAGCCAGCAATAAACGATGGGCGTTGCCATCATTCTGCGTACTGTGCGAGTGTGAATCATGCCTATGCGCCATGACGCTCATCCTTCCCTATTTGAGTGTGACTATCTGACATCATTGCAGATCTTTTCTTTTTCCGCACAGAAATACGCAACGAAATCCCACGGGCAAAAATAGCGTCTGATGCGATATGTGATATTGAAATATATTGTTTTTAAATTAATTTGCAGTTTATTAATTTGATAATTGCCGTTGAAACGCCTATTAGGTGCTATTAAATTCTAAATTGTAGGGTTTTTTTAGTTATTATCCGGCTAAAGTGTAAAAGCCAGTTTACACTTTTTGGCTGACGATATAGATTGAAGGGATTGCACTCAATTGTATAAGTATGGCAACACTGGAACAGTCATGAATTATCAGAACGACGATTTACGCATTAAAGAGATCAACGAGTTATTACCTCCTGTAGCACTCCTTGAAAAATTCCCAGCCACTGAAAATGCCGCCAATACGGTGTCTCATGCCCGTAAGGCGATCCATCAGATCCTGAAAGGGGATGACGATCGTCTACTGGTCGTGATTGGTCCTTGCTCGATTCACGATCCGGCTGCTGCCAAAGAGTATGCACAGCGCCTGCTGAAAATTCGTGAGGAACTGCAGGGCGAGCTGGAAATCGTCATGCGCGTCTATTTTGAAAAGCCGCGGACCACCGTTGGCTGGAAAGGGCTGATTAACGATCCGCATATGGATAACAGCTTCCAGATTAACGACGGCCTGCGTATCGCACGTAAGCTGCTGCTCGATATTAACGACAGCGGCCTGCCAGCGGCGGGCGAGTTCCTGGATATGATCACCCCGCAGTACCTGGCAGATCTCATGAGCTGGGGCGCGATCGGTGCGCGTACCACCGAATCTCAGGTTCACCGCGAGCTGGCGTCTGGTCTGTCTTGCCCGGTTGGTTTCAAAAACGGTACCGATGGCACCATTAAAGTGGCCATTGATGCCATCAATGCTGCCGGTGCGCCGCACTGTTTCCTGTCCGTGACCAAATGGGGCCACTCAGCGATTGTGAACACCAGCGGTAACGGCGATTGCCATATCATCCTGCGCGGCGGTAAAGAGCCAAACTATAGCGCCTCCCACGTGGCCGCGGTGAAAGAGGGTCTGGCGAAAGCAGGTCTGCCGGCGCAAATCATGATTGATTTCAGCCACGCTAACTCCAGCAAGCAGTTCAAAAAGCAGATGGAAGTTGGCACTGATGTTTGCAACCAGATTGCCAACGGCGAGAAAGCCATTATGGGCGTGATGATTGAAAGCCACCTGGTGGAAGGTAATCAGAACCCGGACAGCGGCGAACCGCTGGTGTATGGCAAGAGCATCACCGATGCCTGCATTAACTGGGAAGATACCGATACTGTCCTGCGCCAGTTAGCGAACGCGGTTAAGGCACGCCGCGGTTAATTTGTTCCCCGGGGTCGGTGCTACGCATCTCGCTCGGGCTACGTTTAGAAAGTAGCCCGGCCAAGCGAAGCGCCGCCGGGAATGCAGCAGAAATAAAAAAAGCGTGGAATATTCCACGCTTTTTTTTTACCGGTCAGCGAAATTATTTCGCTTTACCCTGGTTTGCTACCGCCGCCGCTTTTGCAGCGATTTCGTCAGCGTTACCCAGGTAGTAATGTTTGATTGGCTTGAAGTTCTCGTCGAACTCATAAACCAGCGGTACGCCGGTTGGGATGTTCAGTTCGAGGATCTCGTCTTCGCCCATGTTGTCCAGGTATTTCACCAGCGCACGCAGAGAGTTACCGTGAGCCGCGATGATCACGCGCTCACCGCTTTTCAGGCGTGGCAGAATGGTTTCATTCCAGTATGGGACAACGCGTTCGATGGTCAGCGCCAGGCTTTCGGTGGTTGGCAGCTCTTTATCGGTCAGCTTCGCGTAGCGCGGGTCGTGGCCCGGATAGCGCTCGTCATCTTTGGTCAGCTCTGGTGGGGTTACCGCGAAGCCGCGACGCCACTGTTTAACCTGCTCGTCACCGTATTTTTCAGCGGTTTCCGCTTTGTTCAGACCCTGCAGCGCACCGTAGTGACGCTCGTTCAGCTTCCAGGATTTCTCAACCGGCAGCCAGGCCTGATCCAGTTCATCCAGCACGTTCCACAGAGTGTGGATGGCACGTTTCAGCACGGAGGTATAAGCAAAATCAAAGCTGAAGCCTTCAGCCTTCAGCAGTTTACCTGCCGCTTTTGCTTCGCTAACGCCTTTCTCAGACAGATCAACGTCGTACCAACCGGTGAAGCGGTTTTCGTTGTTCCACTGACTTTCACCGTGACGAACCAGTACCAGCTTAGTTACAGCCATACTCTCACTCCTCAAGCTTTATTGAATGATAACAATTCTCATTATATTGCCGCGATAGGCTCGACGGCAACGCTTATGCATAACCATAGCGAAAATAGTGTCCCAGTGTAAGGTGCATGTGAACCAGGCGTTATGATTTTGTCTTTGCGTGACGTAATTTTCAGCGATATGGCTAAAACTTCGACGAGGTAGAGAAAGGGAGTCGCCCGGTTGCGCGAAGTGACGCCGGGGAAAACCCGGAGTCGGTGCTATCGCATCTCGTCCGGGCTACGTGTAAGTCACGTGATTAGAGGGCGGTAAACTGATATTCCGTCAGGCTGACGTACTCTTCGCCTGGGCGCAGCACGCAGTCCGGCTGCGGCCACTCTGGATGATTCGGGCTATCCGGCAGGAACTCGCTTTCCAGTGCCAGGCCTTGCCAGGCGGCGTAAGGCTGCGGGCTGCGGGACAGCGTACCGTCCAGATAATTACCGGAGTAGAACTGAATGGCCGGTGCGGAGGTGTAGACCGTCATCCGCAGTTTTTCATCCTGTGACCAGACATAGCCGACTGGCTGAGTCGCATCGCCTTTTGCCTGCAGCAAGAACGCGTGGTCGTAGCCTTTCACCTTTTTCTGGTCATCGTCGCTCAGGAAATCCTGCGCCACGCTTTTCGGTTCACGGAAATCAAAGCTGGTGTTGGCAACGTCTTTCAGCCCATCGTGTGGGATCCCGCTCTCATCAACCGGCAGATATGTATCTGCCAGCAGTTGGAGCTTGTGGTTGCGCACATCTGTCTGATCGCCGTCGAGGTTGAAATAGACGTGGTTCGTCAGATTCACCGGACAGGCTTTATCGACGGTTGCGCGATACTCAATGGCGATGCGGTTATCTTCGGTCAGGCGATAGATAGCCGTCGCCTGAAGCTCGCCCGGGTATCCCTGGTCGCCATCAGGCGAAGTGAGGGTGAAAACGGCCTCTGTTGGGTTCTGCGTGGCAATCGCCCAGCGACGTTTGTCGAAGCCTTCTGGCCCGCCGTGCAGTTGGTGTTTGCCCTGGCTTGGCGCGAGTTCAACCGTCTGCCCATCGAGCGTATAGCGGCTGTTGGCGATGCGGTTGGCGTAACGGCCAATCGATGCGCCGAGGAACGCCGCCTGCTCGGTGTACTGCTCCGGTGAAGCGCAGCCCAGCAGCGCTTCACGCACGCTGCCGTCTTTCATTGGGATGCGCGCAGATAACAGCGTCGCGCCCCAGTCCATTAACGTCACCACCACGCCATTGGCGTTGCGTAACGTAATCAGTCGATACGGCTGGCCATCTGCGGCCAGCGCAGGCGTTTCTCTTAGCACTGTCCTGCTCCTTGTGACGGTTTGCAGACGTAGAACGTCTCTTTAATGCCAGTTTTGGCTTCGTACTGCTCGGCCACGGCCTGTTTCACCGCAGGTACCAGTGCTTCTGGGATCAGCGCCACGATGCAACCGCCGAAGCCGCCACCGGTCATGCGCACGCCGCCCTGGTCGCCGATGGTCGCTTTCACGATCTCAACCAGCGTATCAATTTGCGGCACGGTGATTTCGAAATCATCACGCATGGAAGCGTGGGATTCTGCCATCAACTGGCCCATGCGCAGCAGATCGCCTTTTTCCAGCGCCGCCGCGGCTTCAACGGTACGCGCGTTCTCGGTCAGCACGTGACGTACGCGCTTCGCGACAATTGGGTCCAGTTCGTGGGCCACGGCGTTGAATTCATTGATGGTCACGTCACGCAGCGCCGGGCGCTGGAAGAAGCGCGCACCGGTTTCACACTGCTCGCGGCGGGTGTTGTACTCGCTGCCGACCAGAGTGCGTTTAAAGTTGCTGTTGATGATCACCACCGCGACGCCTTCCGGCATGGAGACGGCTTTGGTGCCAAGCGAACGACAGTCGATCAGCAGCGCGTGATCTTTCTTGCCGAGCGCGGAGATCAGCTGGTCCATAATGCCGCAGTTACAGCCGACAAACTGGTTTTCCGCTTCCTGACCGTTCAGCGCAATCTGTGCGCCATCCAGCGGCAGATGATACAGCTGCTGGAAGACGGTACCGACCGCGACTTCCAGAGATGCCGATGAGCTCAGGCCCGCACCCTGCGGCACGTTGCCGCTGATAACAAGGTCTGCGCCGCCAAAGGCGTTATTGCGTTTTTGCAGATGCTTCACCACGCCGCGCACATAGTTGGACCACTGCTGGGTATCGTGACTCACAATCGGCGCATCGAGAGAGAACTCGTCGCTTTGGTTATTGTAGTCGGCTGCAATCACCCGAACCAGGCGGTCATCACGCGGCGAGCAGCTGATCACCGTCTGGTAATCAATGGCGCATGGCAGAACGAAACCGTCGTTGTAGTCGGTGTGTTCACCAATCAGGTTAACGCGGCCCGGAGCCTGAATGACGTGGGTAGCAGGGTAGCCGAATTTATCAGCGAACAGGGTTTGGGTTTTATCTTTCAGACTCATTGTTATTCTCCGGACTCGCGAAAGTGGATGTCGCTGACCGCACGCAGGCGCTCAGCCGCTTGTTCTGCCGTCAGGTCGCGCTGGGTTTCTGCCAGCATTTCATAACCAACCATAAATTTGCGCACGGTAGCGGAGCGCAGCAGCGGCGGATAGAAATGAGCATGCAGCTGCCAGTGTGCGTTTTCTTCGCCGTTAAACGGTGCGCCGTGCCAGCCCATAGAGTAGGGGAAGGAGCACTGGAACAGGTTGTCGTAACGGCTGGTCAGTTTTTTCAGCGCCAGCGCTAAATCGTCGCGCTGGGCCTTGGTTAAATCGGTAATCCGCAGCACGTGCGCTTTTGGTAGCAGCAGCGTTTCGAACGGCCACGCCGCCCAGTACGGTACCACCGCCAGCCAGTGCTCGGTTTCTACTACGGTACGGCTGCCATCAGCCAGCTCACGGTTAACGTAGTCGACCAGCATTGGCGATTTCTGCTCGGCGTAGTACTCGCGCATCAGGCGGTCTTCACGCTCGATTTCGTTCGGCAGGAAGCTGTTAGCCCAGACCTGTCCGTGCGGGTGCGGGTTGGAGCAGCCCATCGCCGCGCCTTTGTTTTCGAACACCTGTACCCACGGATACTGCTGGCCGAGCTCAGCGGTTTGCTCTTGCCAGGTTTTCACCACGGCTTTCAGTGCATCGACGCTCAGTTCCGGCAGCGTTTTGCTGTGATCAGGCGAGAAGCAAATCACCCGGCTGGTACCGCGCGCGCTTTGACAGCGCATCAGAGGATCGTCGCTTTCCGGCGCGTCCGGCGTGTCGGTCATCAGCGCGGCAAAGTCATTGGTAAAAACATATGTGCTGGTGTAGTCGGGGTTTTTATCGCCCGTCACCCGAGTATTACCCGGGCATAAAAAACAATCCGGATCGTGCGCGGGCAGCGTCTGTTTTGCTGGTGTCTCTTGCGCCCCTTGCCATGGGCGCTTTGCACGATGCGGTGATACAAGGATCCACTGGCCGGTTAACGGATTAAAACGGCGGTGTGGATGGTCGACGGGGTTAAATTGCGTCATGACAAAATCCTTAGTCTGGATATCCCTGAGGATGACGGGACTGCCAGTTCCAGGTGTCCTGCGCCATTTCGTCAAGGTTACGGGTTACGCGCCAGTTCAGCTCTTTGTCGGCTTTGGTTGCATCGGCCCAGTAAGCGGGGAGATCGCCATCGCGACGTGGAGCAAAATGGTAGTTAATCGGTTTGCCACAGGCTTTGCTGAACGCGTTGACCACGTCCAGCACGCTGCTGCCGACGCCTGCGCCCAGGTTGTAAATATGCACGCCGGCTTTGTTCGCCAGTTTTTCCATCGCGGCAACGTGGCCGTCAGCGAGATCCATCACGTGGATGTAGTCGCGCACGCCGGTACCGTCAGGCGTTGGGTAGTCATTAC
This sequence comes from Kluyvera sp. 142486, assembly GCF_046569695.1. Classification (NCBI taxonomy): domain Bacteria; kingdom Pseudomonadati; phylum Pseudomonadota; class Gammaproteobacteria; order Enterobacterales; family Enterobacteriaceae; genus Kluyvera; species Kluyvera sp. 142486. Next base: position 214,022 of record NZ_JBKHUI010000004.1, on the reverse strand, counting down.
CGAAGATGGCCAGCGATTCGCGGCGGCCCACGGCAACCTGCGCAATATACGGCATCAGGTTGTTCGGGATGCCCTGCGGGTCTTCACCCATATCGCCCGACTGATGCGCGCCTACTGGGTTGAAATAGCGCAGCAGCGCAATGCTCCACTCCGGCTGCGCTTTTTGCAGGTCGGTCAGGATCTGTTCAACCATCAGTTTGCTCTTGCCATACGGGCTTTGCGGTGTACCGGTTGGGAAGCTTTCGACGTAAGGGATTTTCGGCTGATCGCCATAGACGGTTGCGGAGGAGCTGAAGATGAAGTTTTTGACGTTGGCAGTGCGCATGGCGGCAACCAGACGCAGGGTACCGTTGACGTTGTTGTCATAGTACTCCAGCGGCTTTTGCACGGACTCGCCCACGGCTTTCAGGCCCGCGAAGTGAATCACCGCTTCAATGGCGTGTTCCTTGAGGATCTCAACCATCAGCGCTTCGTTACGAATATCGCCTTCGACGAAGCTCGGCTGTTTGCCGCCCAGGCGGGCAATGACCGGTACAACGCTGTGCTTGCTGTTGCACAGGTTATCGAGGATGACGACATCGTGGCCCTGTTGCAGCAGTTGCACACATGTGTGGCTTCCAATGTAACCGCTACCACCTGTAACCAATACTTTCATTTTTAGCTCCGTTAAGCTTATGGCATGGAATAACCTTAGCATAACAGAGAAGCCAAAAGTGTGACATGGGCTAAATTAGTGGAATCGCTTACACTACTTGAATTAGTGCAATAACCTGAGCAGATTGCATTATAAATCAAAGGGGTTAGCGGAGTGGGGTGAAAAAAGTCTGAAAAAGGTGAGGTGATAATGGGGGGCATGTTGTGTAAACCCGGCGGCGCTTTGCCTGGCCGGGCTACATTCCGAGAGTAGGCCTGATAAGCGAAGCGCTATCAGGCAATAGTGATGGGTCCAACTTCGTAACGATAACTATCGCCGTCAGCAACAAACTCAAGCCGATGGGTGATGCACTCCGGCGCGTCTTCCGCATGGTGCGATACGAACAGTAACTGCGTTTTACCTTCGCTAATCAGCACGTCCACAAAGCGGCGAACCACCTGGCGGTTAAGCGGGTCCAGCCCTTGCAGCGGTTCATCGAGAATCAGCAGCGTCGGGTGCTTCACCAGCGCGCGCACGATCAGCGCTAGCCGCTGTTGCCCCCAGGAAAGGCTGTGGAACGGCGCGTCGGCGGTGTGCGGGTCCATGCCGAGGATTTGCAGCCACTTATCGACCAGCTTGCGCTGTTTATCCGAAACCGCCTGATAAATGCCGATGGAGTCGAAGTAGCCAGAGAGGATCACGTTGCGCAGTGTGGTGCTCACCCGGTAATCCAGATGCAGGCTGCTGCTGACGTAGCCGATATGTTTTTTAATATCCCAGATGGTTTCACCACTGCCGCGACGGCGACCAAACAGCGTCAGATCGTTGCTGTAGCCCTGCGGATGATCGCCGGTGACCAGGCTCAGCAGCGTTGATTTACCCGCGCCATTCGGGCCGACAATTTGCCAGTGTTCGTCTGGGGCGACCGTCCAGCTTAAATGGTCGATGATCGCGCGATCGTTATAGGAGACCACGCCGTCGTTCAGCACGATGCGCGGTAGATCGTCGGCAATGGACAACCGCGCGGACGGCGCATCTGGCTCTGGCAGGGTCATGCCGGAGAGTTTTTCGCTGTGTGCCAGTTGCGCAATCAGCGTTTGCGCAAGCAGCGCTTTTTTTTCACCGGTTTCCGTCAGGGTACAGTCGGCCAGTACTCCGGCAAACGGTACAAACTCAGGAATATCATCAAAACGGTTAAGTACCAGCACCAGCGTATAACACGCTTTATGCAACTCTGCCAGATGTTCCGCGAGCTGGCGGCGAGAGGCCACGTCCAGGCCGTCAAAGGGCTCATCAAGGATCAACAGATCCGGCTGCGCCATCAGCGCCTGACAGAGCAGAGTTTTACGGGTTTCACCGGTGGAGAGGTATTTAAAGCGGCGATCCAGAAGATGACTGATGCCAAACTGCGCGGCAAGCCGAGCACACAAGGCCGCGTCTTTCACTTCATCCTGGATGATTTGCTCGGTGGTACGCCCGGTATCGTCTTCGTCAGCGCTCAGCATATCGGTGTTGTTGCGCTGCCACTCGTCGCTGACCAGCTTTTGCAACTGCTCGAAGGAGAGGCGAGCAATGCGGGTGAAGGTAGCGTCACGGCTGCCAGAAAGCAGCGGCAGCTCGCCTGCCAGCGCGCGGGCCAGCGCCGATTTGCCGCTGCCGTTGCTGCCGACAAAAGCCCAGCTCTCCCCGGCATGCAGCGTCAGATGCTCAACTTTTAATGTTTTTGTGTCGCTAAGACGAAACGTGCCTTGCGAAATTTGCAATGATGACATGATGTATCCCGTTTTTTGCAGCATTATGCATCAGGGATACGTCTTCCTCAGCGCAAAGTCAATGCCATCAGCACAACGTGGCAAGAATGATGCGATCGGCGTTAAAGAATGCTGTGACGTCAGCACCTTCTTCCAGCCCTGCGGCCTCAGCCAGCGGCAGAGTCGCACAAAGTGTCTGCCCATCCGGCAGCGCCATCAGCACTTCGCACTGCTCTTCGCCACGTTGGATATGGCTGATACGGCACGCAAGCTGGTTGTCTGCCGCTGCGGCAACCTGCGGATCGCGGGTGACGCTGACCCACGGCGCTTTCAGCAATACCAGCACCTCTTTGCCTTCATCCAGCCCTAAACGCTCGCCGCTCTGGGCTGTGATGGCAACTTTGAGGCGCGTACTGCCGTCGGCCAGCAGAATATCCACGTGCTGTTGCACCTGCTGGTGGTCGCGTTGGGTCACCGTACCAAACCACTGGTTGCGGGCGCTGGTTTGCAGGGAGAAGCGCGAAATGGCGGCGAGCAGGCTGTCTAACGGCAGCGCATCGTCGTCGCTCAGCACATCAAAGGCTTTTTGCTGGATCTGCGCCAACAGGTCGTAGAGTTGAATCAGGCGCTGACCGTAGCGGGTGAGCACCGCGCCGCCGCCGCCTTTGCCGCCAGTCGCCCGGTCAACCAGCGATTGCTCGCTAAGCTGGTTCATTTCATTAATTGCATCCCATGCGCTCTTATAACTGATGCCCGCATTTTTTGCTCCCTGGCTGATGGAGCCGGTCTGTGCTATTTGTTTGAGGAGTGAAATGCGGCGCGGATCGGCGAACAGGCGCTGCTGGAGCTTGAGGGTAAGAAGGATTTCAGCCTGCATAAGAGTATCCTGGCAATAAAAAGGGTATTTTGACCCAAATGTTAGCAAGCGGAAAGCACACCGCACAAAAGGGAGTGTATTTCTGCGATATCCGGTTACAATAACCGCATCACAATGTCTGGAGTAAACCATGTTAGAGCTGTTGAAAAGTCTGGTTTTTGCCGTAATCATGGTACCCGTAGTGATGGCTATCATCCTGGGGTTAATTTACGGTCTGGGTGAAGTGTTTAACATTTTCTCCGGTGTCGGTCATAAAAACGGCAACCAGCAAAATCACTGATTTCCCCCAAACGCCCGGTTTAACCGGGCGTTTTGCTATGAAGTTCTTCACACTCCTGCCGATAACACCCCGTAAACACAGCAATAATTCATGTATCTGTAATGCATTAATCTAAGAAAGCCCCTATACTCTGCGCTGTATTTTTCGATATACAACGGCACACACAGGAGTTTCAAATGACAGGTTCATGGTTACGTTTGTTTGCAGGAGCGACTTTAACGCTTTCCGTTGCAGGTCACGCGCTGGCGGACGAAAGCAAAATCACCGTATTTGCGGCAGCATCGCTGACCAACGCAATGCAGGATATCGCGAAAGAGTATAAAAAAGAGAAGAACGTTGATGTGGTTTCTTCCTTTGCTTCCTCTTCTACTCTGGCCCGCCAGATTGAAGCTGGCGCCCCGGCTGACCTGTTTATCTCCGCAGACCAGAAATGGATGGACTACGCGGTAGATAAGAAAGCCATCGACACCGCGTCTCGTGAAACCCTGCTGGGCAATAGCCTGGTCGTCGTGGCGCCAAAAGCTAGCGCACAGGGCGACATCACCATTGATGCGAAAACCAACTGGACCAGCCTGCTGAAAGGCGGCCGTCTGGCGGTTGGCGACCCGGACCACGTACCGGCGGGCATCTATGCGAAAGAAGCGCTGCAGAAGCTGGGCGCATGGGACACCCTGTCACCGAAACTGGCTCCGGCTGAAGACGTGCGCGGTGCGCTGGCGCTGGTTGAACGTAATGAAGCCCCGCTGGGTATCGTTTACGGTTCCGACGCAGTCGCAAGCAAAGGTGTTAAAGTGGTTGGCACCTTCCCGGAAGACTCGCACAAGAAAGTGGAATACCCAATTGCCATTATCGATGGCCATAAAAACGCAACCGTCTCGGCATTCTACGACTACCTGAAAGGGCCGCAGGCATCCGAAATCTTTAAACGTTACGGATTTACTACGCACTAATGATATTGACCGATCCCGAATGGCAGGCGGTTCTGCTGAGCCTTAAAGTGTCATCCCTGGCCGTGGTGTTGAGTTTGCCGTTTGGGATCTTCTTCGCCTGGCTGCTGGTCCGCCGCAGCTTCCCCGGTAAAGCGCTGCTCGATGGTCTTATTCATCTGCCGCTGGTGCTGCCGCCGGTAGTGGTGGGGTACCTGCTGTTGATTGCGCTGGGGCGTCGAGGGTTAATCGGCTCCTGGCTGTATGATTGGTTCGGCCTGACCTTCGCGTTTAGCTGGCGCGGCGCGGTGATTGCCGCAGCGGTGATGTCGTTCCCGCTGATGGTTCGCGCCATCCGCCTGGCGCTGGAAGGGGTAGACGTCAAGCTGGAGCAAGCGGCTCGTACGCTCGGCGCAGGGCGCTGGCGAGTGTTTTGCACCATAACGCTACCGCTGATGCTGCCCGGTATTATCGTCGGCACCGTTCTGGCCTTTGCCCGTTCGCTTGGTGAGTTTGGCGCGACCATTACCTTCGTATCCAATATTCCTGGTGAAACCCGCACCATTCCTTCCGCGATGTATACCCTGATCCAGACTCCTGGCGGCGAAAGCGCGGCGGCGCGTCTGTGTCTGATTTCCATCGTACTGGCGCTGATTTCCCTGATGATCTCTGAATGGCTGGCCAGCATTAGCCGTCGTCGGATGGGGGCGTAACCATGCTGGAGCTGAATTTTAGCCAGACGCTCGGTACGCACTGTCTGCAAATTGATGAATCGCTGCCGGCTTCCGGTATCACCGCCGTATTTGGCGTCTCCGGGGCGGGAAAAACCTCGCTGATTAACGCCATCAGCGGCCTGACCAAGCCGCAGCAGGGGCGCATTGTGCTCAATGGTCGCGTGCTGAACGATGCGGAACAGGGCGTCTGCCTGGCGCCGGAAAAACGCCGCGTCGGTTACGTGTTCCAGGATGCGCGGCTGTTCCCGCACTACAAGGTGCGCGGCAATCTGCGTTACGGTATGGCGAAAAGCATGGCCGACCAGTTCGATAAACTGGTGGCGCTGCTGGGTATTGAACCTCTGCTCGATAGGCTGCCGGGCAGTCTCTCCGGCGGTGAAAAACAGCGCGTGGCGATTGGCCGTGCGTTGCTAACCGCCCCTGAGTTGCTGCTGCTTGATGAACCGCTGGCCTCGCTTGATATCCCACGTAAACGTGAGCTGCTGCCTTATCTGCAGCGCCTGGCGCGGGAAATTAATATTCCGATGCTCTACGTTAGCCACTCGCTGGATGAAATTCTCCATCTGGCGGATAACGTGCTGGTGCTGGAAAACGGCAAGGTGAAAGCCTTTGGCCCTCTGGAAGAGGTATGGGGCAGCAGCGTGATGCACCCGTGGCTGCCGCAGGATCAGCAGAGCAGCATTCTGCGCGTGACGGTGCTAGAGCATCATCCGCATTACGCCATGACCGCGCTAGCGCTGGGCGACCAGCATATCTGGGTCAATAAGCTGGATAAGCCGCTGCAGAGCGCGGTGCGGGTGCGTATACAGGCCACCGATGTGTCGCTGGTGCTGCAACCATCGTTACACACCAGTATCCGTAACGTGCTGCACGCGAAAGTGGTGCAGTGCTACGACGATAACGGGCAGGTGGAAGTACAGCTGGACGTTAGCGGACGCACGCTGTGGGCGCGCGTCAGCCCGTGGGCTCGCGATGACCTGGCGATTAAACCAGGCCTGTGGCTCTATGCTCAGGTGAAAAGCGTGTCGATCACCGCCTGATTACAGCAGGTGTTTATTGATGTAGTCGGCGATGGCATCGGTGGTGTTGTCGCCAATCACCACGTTGGCGCGGGCTTTTACCGCGTCATCGGCATTGCCCATCGCCACGCCGGTTCCGGCAGCTTCCAGCATACTGATATCATTAAAGTTATCGCCAAACGCCACTACGTCCTGCATCGACCAGCCCTGGTCGGTGATAAACTGGGTCAGGCGTTTGCCTTTGCTGTTCCCCTGACGGGCGATATCAACCTGATCGTGCCACGACCATTCGCACTCCAGCTGCAGCGTTTTTTCGACATGCTCGGCGAATTCGCGCAGCTTCTGCCCATTTTCGTCGGTCAGCGCAAACTTCCAGACGTTCTCCACTTCGTGAGCGGCCTGCGACAGTGAATCAACCTGGGTGAACGATGGGCGCTGGGCTTCCGGCAGGCTCTGCGCCCAGTTGCTGGTGCGTACCACGTGGCCGGTTGGGTACTGATACATCATGGTATCGTCGACGTACATCAGGCCATGCACCTGATGTTCATCCAGCAGCGTAATCAGTTGTTGGGCTTTTTCGACCGGCATTGGGTCGGCGGTCAGTACTTTTTTATTTTGATAATCATAAAGATAAGTACCATTACAACAAATTGCAGGTGTATCTAACGCCAGTGCCTGATAAAAAGGATGAATGGCAACGTGATGTCGACCGGTAACAATCATTAATTGATAGCCAGCCGCTCTGGCACGATTCAGCGCTTCAAGTGAAGAGGGAAGCAGAGTTTTCTTTGGCGTCAGGAGCGTTCCGTCCAGATCCAGGGCAATCACACGTGCAGTCATAGTGTTGTCTCGAGTTAAAGAGAAAATTCGCTGTTCAGGATGGTACACCGAGATACCTGTTCGGCAAAATTGTGTGGACCAGGCTGCGACTCGTCGCCGCCAATTCAATGTTTTCAGAAAGGAGTAGTCATGAAACAGACCGTTTATACCGCCAGCCCGGAGAGCCAGCAGATCCACGTCTGGACGCTGAACCATGACGGCAGCCTGACGCTGGTTCAGGTGGTGGATGTCCCGGGTCAGGTACAGCCAATGGTTGTCAGTCCTGATAAACGCTTTCTGTACGTCGGCGTACGCCCTGAATTCCGCGTGCTGGCTTACCGCATTGCCCCGGACGACGGTGCACTGACCTTTGAAGCCGAAGCGCCGCTGCCGGGTAGCCCAACCCATATCTCTACCGATCGTAAAGGCAATTTTGTCTTTAGCGCCTCCTACAACCAGGCCAACGTCAGCGTCATTCGTCTGGAAGATGGCCTGCCGCGTGACACCGTGACGGTTGTAGAAGGGCTGGACGGCTGCCACTCAGCGAACATCTCCCCGGATAACCGAACCCTGTGGGTACCGGCGCTGAAGCAGGATCGTATCTGCCTGTTCACGCTGAGCGATGACGGTTTCCTGTCCGCGCAGACTCCGGCGGAAGTGACCACCGTAGAAGGCGCAGGCCCGCGTCATATGGTGTTCCACCCGAACGAACAGTATGGTTACTGCGTCAACGAACTCAACGGTTCTGTCGATGTGTGGGAGCTGAAAGATCCGTACGGCAAAATTGAGTGTGTGCAGACGCTGGACATGATGCCTGCTGATTTCACCGATACCCGTTGGGCGGCAGATATTCATATCACCCCAGACGGTCGTCACCTGTACACCTGTGACCGTACCTCTAGCCTGATTACCATCTTCAGCGTGTCAGAAGACGGTAGCGTGCTGTCACTGGAAGGCTTCCAGCCAACCGAAACGCAGCCGCGCGGCTTTAACGTCGATCACAGCGGGAAATACCTGATTGCCGCCGGGCAGAAATCGCACCACGTTGCGGTGTATGAAATTGCCGGTGAGCAGGGGCTGTTGCAGGAGAAAGGGCGTTACGCGGTAGGCCTGGGCCCAATGTGGGTGGTGGTTAACGCGTATTAATCGACGTCGCCATTCGGCAATGTCGGCATAATGCCTGATGGCGCTACGCTTATCAGGCCTACGTGATAAAAAAAGGCCCATGATCTCATGGGCCTTTTTCACATCATCATTAATTACTTCTTAGGTTCAGCCACTACGTGACTTCCCACGCCGCGGTTGTTGAACTCCCACATGCGGTTGAAGTTACGGTCGTTCAGATCGCGTTTCAGCTGACCTTTCTCGTCCTGTGCGCCGGTATTACCGCTGAATGGGCGTTTAGATACCGCGGCATCAGCCCACGGTTTCGCCACGTTGAAGCCTTCGTTAATCACGCTATCGCGAATAACGACCTGACCGTTGGTATTGCCATCTACATCCAGAGAACGACCCAGTTGCGCCACGCCGTCACCGGTTGCGGTGAAGCGGCTGTCGGTCGCCAGGAAGCCGAAGTTGATGGTGGACAGGGTCGCTGGTGCGAATACGTAACCCTCCTGCTGGGTGCGGGAGTTCACCACGCGGAAGTCGGTGTTCTCAAACACCACCGCGCCGCGGCCGGAAACGATATCCACGTCGCCTTCCAGATAGCTGTCGGTGACCTGCGTACGGGTCTGACGGTTGTTCTGCAGACGGTTATCGACGCCGCTGTTGGTCACGAAGAAGGTGTTCTGACGACCCAGGATGTTCACTTTGTTAATCTGGGTTTTATCGCCATCGGTACGCAGGGCAACCGCTTGATGCGTACCAGCATCTACGCTGTCACCGAGACTGTTTTCGATGGTCAGATTCTGCAACTGCAGACCGTTGTTCTGCGACCAGACAACGGCAGAACACATCACGCCGACGGTGGCGGCACGTTTGCTCTGACAGCTGTCAAACATATACCACGCCGGTTTGCCAGGCATGTATTTGCCGCCTGGGTTCACCTGGCGACGCCAGCTGGTTGGGTCCATTTCGGAGTCGATAGCCAGACCGATTTTCACGTCGATCGCTTTCTCGCCGGTACCGTAAATGGTCACGCTGCCTGGAGCTGCAGGAATATAAACGGTGCCCTGGTATTCACCCGGCAGAACCGCGATATACAGACGTGAGCTGCTGTGGCGAGCAATGGCGGCGTCAACCGCAGCCTGAATGGTGGTGTGGGTAACGCCCTGCGTACCCGCAGGCCCGACGACGAAGTCGGCTTTGGCCGGAACGGCGATGGAAGACGGAGACCAGGCGGCAGCGTTAGGATCGAGCGATGAGAAATAACGCGCGGCGACAAAGTTCTGCGCTTCATCAGCTGACAGCACCGGACGAGAAGCCGTACCAGGGGCTGCCTGGTCAGAAGGACGTTGATCCGCTGGGGTTGAGCTGCAAGCCGTCAGTGTCACGCCAAAAGCCAATGCCAGCGCCAGACGAGAAACCGAGAAAGTGTTCATGTTGCTCCAGGCTAATTTAAGTGAATGTGAATCCCGTAAAAGCAGCCTTTTTATACTAAGTTGAGCGAAACGGGAAGATGTGCTGGCAAAAAAATCGCCTGTTTTTTTGCCGACTTACCGTTCTGGAAGGAAAGGGGAGGTCTCTGGCGGAGGTGACCGCCATTTGCCAGACGCGTTCATATAGACAATGTAAATACCATTGCCCTGCTAGAATGCTTTTTTGTGGGTCAGACGAGTAATTAAATCAGTAATGCTCAATACCAGCGCCGAACGCACCATTTGCTGATAGCGCTGCTCCTGCATGGTTCTTAGCGCATCATCCACCACGTCCTCCGGCATATGCAGCGTTGGAGGGGGCGGCAGCGCCGTCATGCTGTGCAGCATGCTAATCGGGCCGAGGATTTCATCATCGGTAAAGCTGTAAACGGTCTTCTCCTGCTCCAGCTCGTTGTTCAGCGCTACCAGCAACTCAACGTCTTCGTATTCATCGCGGCTGATCACGCCGAGCGCGTAAATGAGCTTGAGACGGACTGACAGGTTCGCCAACGGGCCGCTCCCTTCGAGCAGCGGTTCAACGGCGTACTTAACGGCATAATCGTCTTTACGAAAGGCCTGAAGAATCAGATGATCGACCGCTTCAGCCAGCAGCAAGACGGCGGTCTGGATAAAACCGCTGAGCGTCTGGCGCGCATTGAGCTTTTCCAGCACGCGGTTCTCTGCGGCCTGGTTTTTATAAAGGTCAGATTCGTCCATTGTCGCCATCATGGTGGTTTCATTGACCGGAGAGCGCGCCTTTAGCGGCGTCGGCTCCTTCGGATGATGTCCTTGTATCTCTGGTTGCGTTGTTAAACGCAGTCGATTTTGTTTCATCTTACCTTCTTATTCTGGAGCTGCTGTCGGGACAGCAGCTCCAACCCTATGGGCAACAACATTATTTCCGTTGCATGGCGTTATACACATTCGCAATCTGGGCGACAAGCGTTGGCTGGTCCTGCAGGCCGCAGACCTGAGTCACGGTGTGGGTGACGCCATTTTCGCTCAACAGGGTTGCCATTTCTTGCGCCTGCGGGTCATCGCCGCTGCGATAGCTTAACGCTGCCGCAATGCCCATCACCAGGTTGTTATGAGGCAGGCCGTATTCCAGCGTGCCGCGCAGCGGCTTGATCAGACGGTCGCCGTCGCTGAGCTTACGCAGCGGCTGACGGCCCACGCGCTCCACGTCATCGTGCAGGTACGGGTTCTCAAAGCGGGTTAGGATCTTCTCGATATAGGCCGCATGCTGCTCGGCATTAAAGCCGTAGCGTTTGATCAGCACATCGCCGCTTTCTACCATCGCCCCTTTCACCACATCGCGAATGGCCGGGTCGAGAATGGCATCGCGGATCGTTTTATGCCCGGCTAGTTGACCAAGATAAGCGGTAATGGCGTGACCGGTATTGAGGGTAAACAGCTTACGCTCGATATAGGCCATCAGATTGCTGGTGGACTCCATACCGGCAATGTCCGGTAACGCACCTTTAAACTGCGTGCTGTCGACAATCCACTCGCTAAAGGTTTCCACGGTCACCTCCAGCGGATCGTCGTTCGCCGCTGAGCCCGGCGGTACGATACGGTCAACCGCGGAATCGACAAAACCGATATGCTCTTCCACCCAGCCGTGCAGCTCGGCGGGCATCGCTTGCAACACGTGCTGCTTGAGCTGGCTGGTACCGCGCACCATATTTTCGCAGGCGATGATGTTCATCGGTTGATGATTACCGTTGTCATGACGGGCAATCAGCCCTTGCGCCAGCGTACTGGCGATTTTGCTCAATACCTGCGGGCCAACGGCGGTGGTGATGATGTCGGCTTCAGCAATCTGCTGGATGGCATCCGGGCTGTTGCTGTGGATGGCACTGACGCGGTTAACCTGCTCGATGCGGGCGTTTTCGCCCACCACGTTGACCTGATAGTGCTGCTGATGCGCCAGCTGATCGACCAGCGGCTGATTAACATCGGCAAAGGTTAACTCCGCCTGCGCGTCGGCCAGCAGTTTACCAATGAAACCCCGACCAATATTCCCTGCACCAAAATGAATCGCTTTCATAAATCTGACCTCGAGAAAAACTTTCCATGTCAGGGGCGGCTCGCCCCTGAAGCCTTAAGCTGCTTGTTCGCCGGACAGGATTTGTAGAATTTCCTGCACGCTGCTGGTCTGCGTCAGACGGTCAATCACGTCTTTATCATCCAGGGCGTTCGCTAAGCGGGCGATAACCTGTACGTGCTCGTTGTTGCGGGCAGCAATGCCGATAACCAGGCGGGCGATATCGTCCGGCTCATCGCCGAATCGAACGCCTTCGGGGTATTGGCAAATGACAATCCCGGTGCGCAGCACGCGGTCTTTGGCTTCTACGGTACCGTGCGGCACCGCAATGGATTCTCCCAGGTAAGTGGTGGTGAGCGCTTCACGCGCCAGCATGGCATCAACGTAGTCCGGCTCAACGTAGCCGCCGGAGACCAGCATCTCACCGGCAAAGCGAATAGCCTGAGCTTTATTCTCTGCGGTCAGGTTGAGGAAGATGTTGTCCGCGCTGAGCTTAAACAGATTCTCATCGCGCTCGGTATCGTCAAAAGCGTCATCGTTCGCCGCAATAATCGTCTGGTTGATGAGACGACTGTCGTTCGCGGCGGCAGGCAGTTTAGCCGCCAGCAGACGGGTGGTCAGGTCGGTATACAGGCCGCTGTCGAGGAAGTTGGAGAGCGACATATGCATCGCCTGCGGCGCAAAGCGCATGGCGCGTTCGGTTAAGTCCTGATGGGTAATCACCAGGTCAACGTCGTCAGGCAGGCTGTTAATGGCGCAGTTGCTCACCGAAATGTGGGTCAGCCCAGCATCTTTAACCTTTTTACGCAGTACGCCTGCGCCGAGTGCGCTGGAGCCCATACCTGCATCACACGCCACGATGATTTTACGCACGTGGTGCAGATCTTTAGACAGGTCGAGCGTTTCGCTGCGCATCGCTGGCTGCGGCAGTTCGCCGGAGGATTTGCCGCCGGATTTAGACTGCTGCTTCAGGCTCTGCATGCGACGGGTGGCTTCCGCCAGGCCGTTGCTCTCTTCATCGCCAACGCGAACGCGTTTCAGCAACATGGAGGCGGTCAGGAAGGAGACCAGCGTTGAGGCCAGAATCGACAGCACCACGCCAATAATAGAGGCCTTCGGCGTCATCAGCAGTACGGCAAAGATAGAGCCAGGAGATGCCGGGGAGACCAGGCCTGCGTTGAACAACGTCAGGGTAAAGACGCCGGTCATGCCGCCCAGAATCACCGCCAGCAGCAGGCGTGGGTTCATCAGCACGTACGGGAAGTAGATTTCGTGGATACCGCCGAAGAAGTGAATAATCGCCGCACCGCCCGCAGACTGTTTAGCGCTTCCTTTACCAAAGAACATGTACGCCAGCAGCACGCCGAGGCCTGGGCCTGGGTTCGCTTCAATCAGGAAGAAGATAGACTTACCGGTTTCGGTGGCCTGCTGAATGCCCAGCGGTGAGAAGATACCGTGGTTGATGGCATTGTTGAGGAACAGAATTTTTGCCGGTTCAACAAAGATAGAGGTCAGCGGCAGCAGGTTGTTCTGCACCATGACGTTAACGCCGGTCGCCAGCGCTTTAGAGAGCAACTCAACCATCGGGCCAATCGCCAGGAAAGCAAGCATCGCTAACAGCATGCCGATGATACCGGCGGAGAAGTTGTTCACCAGCATCTCAAAGCCGCTTTTGATTTTACCGTCAACCCAACGGTCGAAGCGCTTAATCGCCCACCCGCCCAGCGTACCCGCAATCATCGCGCCCATAAACATTGGCATATCGGCGCCTACGATAACGCCCATGGTAGTGATGGCACCGACCACGCCGCCGCGCTCGCCGCCGATAAGACGGCCGCCGGTATAACCGATTAACAGCGGCAGCAGGTAGGTGATCATCGGGCCGACCAGTTTGGCTAACGTCTCGTTAGGCAGCCATCCGGTGGGAATAAACAGTGCAGTAATCAAACCCCAGGCAATGAATGCGCCAATATTGGGCATCACCATATTGCTGAGGAAGCGGCCAAAATTCTGTACCTTGACCTTGATATCTGGTGATAACATAAAAACACCCCTCGTGGTGCGCGTCTTAGATGCTGCGCGTCGTCATAGTTGTGATGGTTTCGCCAAAAACCATCCAGTCGTTCAGTATGCAAAATCGACTCTATCACGGCGTTTTCGTCTCGCGTACCCCGAGGGGTGTTTGTGATCTTGATCACTCTCACCACCCCATCAATAGGTCACTTTTGGTGATCGTTATCACATAAAATGGCTGTAAGTCGGCTACAAAGCGAAAATATGTCCATTCCTGACCTCTTTTTTGTGATTTAAATCACCTTTTGTATTGGCGTGTTTGTTTTTAAATTGTGATCAATTTCACAAGATAAATTTACATTCCCCTCACACTCCTGCGCTTTCCTGTTATGCGCTGGCGTTTACGTTAGAAAATTACAGCGCTTCGTATCAGCCACAAAAAAGCCCTGCGAGGTTTCCCTGGCAGGGCGTGAACGGATTAGGGTGCGATTAGCTGAACAGGGCGGTGATGGATGCGCTGCCGAGGCTATGGAAGTGCACGTTGAAGCCGACCATTGCGCCGCTGGCACCTTCATCAACCTCAATGCTCTCAACGTCCATCGCATGGACGGTGAAGATATAACGGTGGGTTTCGCCTTTCGGCGGAGCCGCGCCGCCGTAGCCCGCTTTACCAAAGTCAGTACGGGTTTGCAGCGCGCCGGCCGGTAACCCGACCAGACCTGAACCCGCTCCGGTTGGCAGTTCGCGGGTGTCGGCTGGAATGTTGGCAACAATCCAGTGCCACCAGCCGGAGCCGGTTGGGGCATCCGGGTCGTAGCAGGTTATGACAAAACTTTTGGTGCCCGCAGGAACGTCATCCCAGGCCAGATGGGGAGAAAGGTTTTCGCCATCGTAGCCCATGCCGTTGAACACCTGGCGATGAGGGAGCTTTTCACCGTCACGCAGGTCGTGGCTGACTAATTTCATCAACTGCCTCCTTTGTTAATCAACTGATTAACAAAGGAGTGTAGCGGTAACGTGGGGAGATTACCGCAGCTTATTGGATAAAAAATGTTTCCTGCTCGACGGCAAGACATACCGCTCGGGTCAAGCGCGTCAGCTGCTGCGGGGTAATCGGGTATGGCGGCATCAGATAAATCAGGCGGCCAAACGGACGGATCCACACCCCTTGTTCGACGAAGAAACGTTGGAGCAGTGCCGGGTTCACCGGGTAGCGCGTCTCAACGACGCCAATGGCTCCCAGCACGCGAACATCGGCGACCAGCGGCGCGTCGGCGGCCGGGGCGAGTTCGCGCTTAAGCTGACGTTCAATCGCCGCCACCTGCGTTTGCCACTCGCCGCTCTCCAGCAGCGCCAGGCTTTCTGTCGCTACGGCGCAGGCCAGCGGGTTACCCATAAAGGTCGGGCCGTGCATAAAGCAGCCCGCTTCACCGTTGCTGATGGTCTCGGCCACCTCACGGGTGGTGATAGCGGCGGAGAGGGTCATGGTGCCGCCGGTCAACGCTTTGCCAAGGCACAGAATATCGGCGCTGATACCCGCATGATCGCAGGCAAAGAGCTTGCCGGTACGGCCAAAACCGGTGGCAATTTCATCGGCAATCAGCAAAATTCCTTCACGATCGCACATCTTACGGATCCGTTTGAGCCACTCCGGGTGATACATCCGCATGCCGCCCGCACCCTGAACCACGGGCTCAAGAATAACGGCGGCAATTTCGTGGCGATGCGCGGCCATCAGGCGGGCAAAGGCCACCATATCGTACTCGTCAAATTCCCCATCAAAGCGGCTATGCGGCGCGGGGGCGAAGAGGTTCTCCGGCAGGTAGCCCTTCCATAGGCTGTGCATCGAGTTATCCGGGTCGCATACCGACATCGCGCCAAAGGTGTCGCCGTGGTAGCCGTTGCGGAAGGTCAGGAAACGCTGGCGCGACTCGCCTTTGGCCTGCCAGTACTGCAACGCCATTTTCATCGCCACCTCCACCGCTACCGAACCGGAGTCGGCAAGGAATACGCACTCCAGCGGCTCCGGGGTCATCGCCACCAGTTTACGGCACAGCGCTACGGCGGAAGGGTGGGTGATTCCGCCAAACATCACGTGCGACATCTGATCGATTTGCGTCTTCATCGCCGCGTTCAGGCGCGGGTGGTTGTAGCCATGAATGGCCGCCCACCACGAGGACATGCCGTCCACCAGATGTTCGCCGCTGGCGAGGTGCAGCTCGCAGCCCTCGGCGGAAACTACCGGGTAGACCGGCAGCGGTTTGGTCATTGAGGTATAGGGATGCCAGATATGGCGGCTATCGAAGGCAAGATCGTCCGTTGTCATAATCGACTTGTAAACCATTTTGAAAAGTTTTAGGTTTACGAGTATAAACCGAACCGAAAATTAACAAAACCCCGGAGAAGCCAATGGCTAACCCTTTACGCTGGACAATGTCGCAGGTCACCGCTCTTTTCGATAAACCGCTGCTCGATTTACTGTTCGAAGCTCAACAGGTTCACCGCCAGCACTTCGACCCTCAGCAGGTGCAGGTGAGCACGCTGCTGTCGATCAAAACCGGCGCATGCCCGGAAGACTGTAAATACTGTCCGCAGAGTTCGCGCTACAAAACCGGGCTGGAAACTGAACGCCTGATGGAAGTCGAGCAGGTGCTGGACTCAGCGCGCAAAGCCAAGCTGGCGGGCTCGACCCGTTTCTGCATGGGCGCGGCGTGGAAAAACCCGAACGACCGCGATATGCCGTACCTGGAACAGATGGTTCAGGGTGTGAAAGAGATGGGGCTGGAAGCCTGTATGACGCTGGGCACGCTGTCCGATAGCCAGGCGAGTCGTTTGGCGACGGCGGGTCTGGATTACTACAACCACAACCTCGACACCTCGCCGGAGTTCTACGGCAATATCATCACCACCCGCAGCTACCAGGAACGCCTGGACACGCTGGACAAAGTGCGCGAAGCCGGGATTAAAGTCTGCTCCGGCGGCATTGTTGGCCTCGGTGAAACCGTCACCGACCGTGCCGGGCTGTTGCTGCAGCTCGCCAACCTGCCAACGCCGCCGGAAAGCGTGCCGATTAACATGCTGGTGAAGGTCAAAGGCACGCCGCTGGCGGATAACGACGATGTCGATGCCTTTGATTTTATTCGCACCATCGCCGTGGCGCGCATCATGATGCCAACCTCTCACGTGCGTCTCTCTGCAGGCCGTGAGCAGATGAACGAGCAGACCCAGGCAATGTGCTTTATGGCCGGTGCAAACTCGATTTTCTACGGCTGCAAACTGCTGACGACGCCAAACCCGGAAGAGGACAAAGACCTGCAGCTGTTCCGCAAACTCGGTCTCAACCCGCAGCAGACCACGGTCACGGCGGGTGATAACGAACAGCAGCAGCGTCTGGAACAGGTGCTGATGACGCCGGACACTGAGGATTATTACAACGCGGCGGCGGTATGAGCTGGCAGCAGCGCATTGAACAGGCATTAAGCGAACGTCGGGAGGCCCAGGCCTTCCGTTCTCGCCAACCGTTAGCGCAGGGTGCGGGCCGCTGGCTGGTGCGCGATGAGCGTCGTTACTGCAACTTTTCCAGCAACGACTATCTCGGCCTCAGCCAGCACCCGCAGGTGATCCACGCCTGGCAGCAGGGCGCGCAGCTGTATGGCGTGGGCAGCGGTGGCTCCGGACATGTCACCGGCTACCACCACGCGCACCAACGCCTTGAAGAGCAGCTGGCTGACTGGCTGGGCTATGACCGCGCGCTGCTGTTTATCTCCGGTTTTGCCGCCAATCAGGCGACGATCGCCGCACTGGCCGGGCGTGAAGACCGGATCGTCGCCGATCGTCTCAGCCACGCGTCGTTGCTTGAAGCCGCCACGCTAAGCTCGGCGCAGTTGCGGCGCTTTCAGCACAACGACAGCCAGCATCTCTCCAGGCTGTTGGCTACTCCTATCGACGGCCAGCAGCTGGTGGTGACGGAAGGGGTGTTCAGCATGGATGGCGACAGCGCTCCGCTGGCGGATATCGCTGCGACCGCGCGCGAAGCTAACGCCTGGCTGATGGTCGATGATGCGCACGGCATTGGCGTTAATGGCGAAAGCGGACGGGGAAGCTGTCAGCAGCAGGGCGTTCATCCTGAGCTGCTGGTGGTGACCTTTGGCAAAGCGTTTGGCCTGAGCGGTGCGGCGGTGTTGTGCAGCCATGACGTGGCGGATTACTTTGTGCAGTTCGCTCGCCATCTGATTTACAGCACCGCCATGCCACCCGCCCAGGCGGTTGCGCTACAGGCGGCGCTGGCGGTGATTCAGAGCGATGATGGACAGCAGCGACGCGAAGAGCTGGCGCAGCACGTGGCCGCGTTTCGCCGCGGTGCGCAGGGGCTGGATTTTGCATTGACAGATTCACAAAGCGCGATTCAGCCGCTGATTGTTGGCGAGAACCAGCAGACGCTCGTTCTGGCAGAACAACTGCGTGAGCAGGGCTGCTGGGTGACGGCAATTCGTCCGCCGACGGTGCCAGCGGGGACAGCGCGTTTACGCTTAACGCTGACCGCCGCGCATGAAGCGCAGGATATCGACTTATTGCTGGAGGTGCTGCATGGCAACCGTCAATAAACAGGCGGTGGCGGCGGCGTTTGGCCGCGCGGCGGCGCACTATCATCAGCACGACGAGTTACAGCGCCTGAGTGCACGACAGCTGCTGTCTCAGCTGCCGGCGCAGGCGTTTGACCGAGTGCTGGATGCGGGCTGTGGACCGGGCAGCTACAGCCGCTACTGGCGCGACAAAGGGAGCCATGTGACGGCACTGGATCTCTCGGCGGAAATGCTTGAGCAGGCGCAGCGTCAGCAGGCGGCAGACCGTTATCTTCAGGCCGATATTGAAGCGATTCCACTGCCCGCAGGGGGCTTCGATCTGGTGTGGAGCAATCTGGCTATTCAGTGGTGTAGCGACCTCCACGTAGCGCTGGAGGGGCTGCATCGCCAGCTTAGCCCCGGCGGCACGCTGGCCTTTACCACCTTAACGGCAGGTTCGTTGCCAGAGCTGAATCAGGCCTGGCGTGCCGTTGACCAGCGCCCACACGCCAACCGTTTTCTTCCCGAGACGGCGCTGCAGGAGGCGCTAGTTGGCTACCACAGCCGCAGCATTGCCACCTCCATCACGCTAGCTTTTCCCGATGCGCTGAGCGCCATGCGTTCCCTGAAAGGCATTGGTGCGACGCATCTTCATGAGGGGCGCAGCCAGCAACCGCTGACGCGCAGCAGGCTACAGCAGCTTCAACTGGCGTGGCCGTCTCAGGCGGGAGTATTCCCGCTGACTTACCATCTTTTTACAGGAGTGATCTCGCGTGACTGAACGCTTTTATGTAACCGGCACCGATACCGAAGTCGGAAAAACCGTTGCCAGCACCGCGCTGCTTCAGGCGGCTGGTTCGCTTGGGCGGCGTACGGCGGGGTACAAACCGGTTGCTTCCGGCAGCAAAATGACCGTCGACGGTTTGCGCAACAGCGACGCACTGGCGCTGCAACGCAACAGCGTGCTGCCGTTACGCTATGAGCAAGTGAACCCGTATACCTTTGCCGAGCCGACCTCTCCGCATATCGTCAGCGCCGACGAACAGCGGCCTATTGAGGCCAGCGTGCTCTCTGCCGGGCTGCGTGTGCTGGAGGCTGAAGCCGACTGGGTGCTGGTGGAAGGTGCCGGTGGCTGGTTTACGCCGCTCTCCCCGACGCTGACCCTGGCGGATTGGGTGCAGACAGAACAGCTGCCGGTCATCCTGGTAGTGGGCGTGAAGCTTGGCTGCATCAACCATGCGGTGTTGACCGCGCAGGCAGTTCAACAGGCGGGGCTGCGGCTGGCAGGCTGGATTGCCAACGATGTGACGCCGCCGGGGCGTCGCCATAAAGAATACCTCAGCACGCTCCAGCGAATGCTTCCCGCACCGCTGCTCGGGGAGATCCCGTGGCTGGGTGATGAGGTTGAATCCCAGCCGCTTGGGCAATACCTTGACCTGAGCGCTCTGTAAGTCGTTTTTCTGGCACGCCTTTTCCTTCTTCATTCGTAAGCACTAACCCGCAGATAACGTAAGGAAATCGCCCATGTTGATGGACAAAATGGGCGTGCTTTTTCGCTGATAAATATCAAAATCGGCAATAAAATATTTTTTTGCATTCACGTTGACACGCTGTTGCGCAAATCGCCGGGTGGCGGGGGATAGGGGCTAGCGGCAGTTATCCACTATTCCTGTGGATAACCCTGTGCATTAGAGTTAGAAAACCTGCGGTAAACGAGAGAACATGCGGCCTGCGCCTGAATTGATGCGAAACGCGGCTTTTCGATGTTTTTTATAAAATTCAACAAGATAAATAAAAGCAATGGCGTAACAAAAAGTGCTGCGGATTGCCATAAAACTTTCATGACCTATATTGACAAATGTTAAAAGAGAAAAAATTCTGGGGATAACCTTATCAGGCTGGTGTTTTATCTGGTCAGAGGATAAATTTCAGCCGCTCTTGCTTGCCGTTGCCCCAGGAACACGAAATACAGTAAGTGATTACTGTTTTTATATCCAGTATTTTTTATTGGCAATTCGGCAGGCGGCGAGTAGAATTAATCTCCAGCCCGGCCCATTCGTCATCAGGTAGCGTTGTCCATGAGTAAACCCTTCAAATTGCATTCTGCGTTTAGTCCTTCAGGCGACCAGCCTGCTGCCATTTCACGCCTGAAAGAGGGGCTGGAAGACGGCCTGGCGCACCAGACGCTTCTGGGCGTGACCGGGTCGGGGAAAACCTTTACCGTCGCCAACGTCATCGCTGACCTTCAGCGCCCGACGATGGTGCTGGCACCGAACAAAACGCTGGCCGCTCAGCTATACGGCGAAATGAAAGCGTTCTTCCCGGAAAACGCGGTGGAGTACTTCGTCTCCTACTACGACTACTACCAGCCGGAAGCGTATGTTCCAAGCTCGGATACCTTTATCGAAAAAGATGCCTCGGTGAACGAACATATCGAACAGATGCGTTTGTCCGCCACCAAAGCGCTGCTCGAACGCCGCGACGTAGTGGTGGTGGCCTCGGTGTCCGCTATCTACGGTCTGGGCGACCCTGACCTGTACCTCAAAATGATGCTGCACCTGACGGTGGGTATGATTATCGATCAGCGCTCCATTCTGCGCCGTCTGGCTGAATTGCAGTACACCCGTAACGATCAGGCGTTTCAGCGCGCGACCTTCCGCGTGCGCGGCGAGGTTATCGACATCTTCCCGGCCGAATCTGACGATCTGGCACTGCGCGTTGAGCTGTTTGACGAAGAGGTGGAACGCCTCTCGCTGTTTGACCCGCTGACCGGCCACGTTGATTCGACCATCCAGCGCTTTACCATCTACCCGAAATCGCACTACGTGACGCCACGCGAGCGTATTGTGCAGGCGATGGAAGAGATCAAAGTGGAGCTGGCAGACCGCCGCAAGGTGCTGCTGGCGAATAACAAACTGCTGGAAGAGCAGCGCCTGAGCCAGCGTACCCAGTTTGACCTCGAAATGATGAACGAGCTGGGCTACTGCTCCGGCATCGAAAACTACTCGCGCTTCCTCTCCGGACGCGGGCCGGGCGAGCCGCCGCCGACGCTCTTTGACTACCTGCCGGCGGACGGCCTGCTGGTGATCGACGAATCACACGTCACCATTCCCCAGATTGGCGGCATGTACCGTGGCGACCGCGCGCGTAAAGAGACGCTGGTGGAGTACGGCTTCCGCCTGCCGTCCGCGCTCGACAACCGTCCGCTGAAGTTTGAAGAGTTTGAAGCACTGGCACCGCAGACTATTTACGTCTCGGCGACGCCGGGCAATTACGAGCTGGAAAAATCCGGCGGTGATGTGATTGATCAGGTGGTGCGTCCAACCGGGCTGCTCGATCCGCTGATTGAAGTGCGTCCTGTTGGCACGCAGGTAGACGACCTGCTGTCGGAAATTCGTAAACGTTCGGTGATTAACGAGCGTGTGCTGGTGACTACGCTGACCAAACGTATGGCGGAAGACCTGACGGAATATCTGGAAGAGCACGGTGAGCGGGTGCGCTACCTGCACTCTGATATCGATACCGTGGAACGTATGGAGATCATCCGCGACCTGCGTCTGGGCGAGTTTGACGTGCTGGTGGGGATCAACCTGCTGCGTGAAGGCCTCGATATGCCGGAAGTCTCACTGGTGGCGATTCTGGACGCCGACAAAGAGGGCTTCCTGCGTTCCGAGCGCTCGCTGATTCAGACCATCGGTCGTGCGGCGCGTAACATCAATGGTAAAGCGATTCTCTATGGGGACAAAATTACCCCGTCGATGGCGAAAGCGATTGGTGAAACCGAGCGTCGTCGCGAGAAACAGCAGCGCTATAACGAAGAGCACGGCATCGTGCCGCAGGGGCTGGTGAAAGACGTTGTTGATATTCTGGCGATGGGCGAGGGGCTGGCGAAAACCAGGGCTAAAGGTCGCGGTAAGTCGAAAAATGCGGTCACCATCGTCGAGCCGGATGTTCAGGCGCTGACGCCAAAAGCGCTGCAGCAACAGATTACGTCGCTGGAAGCGCAAATGCTCAAACACGCGCAGAACCTGGAGTTCGAAGAAGCGGCAGAGATTCGCGACCGGCTGCACCAGCTGCGCGAGCTGTTTATCGCCACGTCATAAGTGGGTGCCGCCCCGGCGGCGCTTCGCTTGGCCGGGCTACAGTCTGGCGCGTGAAAATTAAGTAGGCCTGATAAGCGCAGCGCCATCAGGCATGTGTGTAGCCCGGGTGAGGCGTTTACGCCGACCCCGGGGCGGCACGAACGCCTCCCCGGGCACAATTTCTCTGAATTGAGGCAGCCATCACGGGCCGGGAACCAGCCTTAAGGTTCGCTTAATATAATCTACTGATACTATCCGTAAAATCATTGAGGGTAGTGTTATGTCGAATCTGAACGTCCAACAGCTGTTCACCGTGCTTGTCTCTGTTGCCATAGTAGCCTGCTTTGTTTGCCACTGGATGCTCACCTTCTGAAGCGCCTTAGCGCTTCGTCGGTTGAAACTCTACCCATGCCCGCGTCCCGGTTTTGGTGTCGCGGTTTTGTAAAAAGAACGCCGCCTCATGCAGCTGGGCGATGCGCGTAACGATACTCAACCCCAGACCAATACCGCCATACCGGCTGTCCATGCGCACAAACGCCTGGCTCAGCTCGCCCACCTTCGACTCATCGATCCCCGGACCTTCATCTTCCACGACCAGCATCGGCCGCGCATCCTGAACCAGCGACAGCGTAATCGCTGACGTTTTTGGACTATAACGATGGGCATTCTCAACCAGATTGCGCAGCAGCAGGCGCAGCAGCGTGGCGTCGCCCGAAACGGTCACCGTTGGCGTTGGTTCGGCAATCACCAGCGTTTGCGCACGCGTTTCCAGCATCGTTTCCAGCTCGCCCTTCAGTGGCTCAATCACGTCGCTCAACAGATTCACCTGCTGATAGCTCCCCGCGGAGAACGATTGGCCGACGCGGGCGAGCAGCAGCAGTTGCGCCACGCTATCGGTCATTTGATCCAGGCGTTGTACTAACGGGGACAGGTTGAGCTTCTGGGTTTTCTCCAGCAGCTCAAGGTGCAGCTTTAATCCCGCCAGCGGCGTGCGCAGCTCGTGGGCGACGTCGGCGGTAAACAAGCGCTCTCGGTTAAGCGTCTGCGTCAGGTTATCAACAAGCTGGTTGATAGCGTTGGTCACCGCCTCGACTTCCACGGTGGTCTGCTGAAGAAAGATTGGCTGCAAATTCCCCGGCGTACGCGAATCCAGCTCTTGTTGCAGGTCGGCCAGCGGACGGGTGATCCGCTTCACTGCCTGCAGGCAGAGGAAGAGCGCAAGGCCAATAATCAGCATGCTGGGTACCAGCAGGCTGGCAATCGCTTCACGCACCTCGTGGCGGATGTGCTTGGCGTTGTTGTGGTTATGCATCAGCATCGCGACTTCCAGCTCAATCTGCTCTTTGCTCTCATGCCAGAGCCAGAACACGCTAATGAGCTGGAACACCACCAGAATCACGCCGATGGCGAGCAGCAACTGATGGCGCATCGGCCACTTGCGGATGGAAAATAGCGCCATGCCTTACTCCGCTTTGTTTATCGCGTTAACCAACTGGTAGCCAAACCCGCGTACGGTGCGGATCCGCGCTTTACCTACCTTGTCACGCAGGTTGTGGATATGCACTTCCAGCGTATTGGTCGCCGGTTCGTTATCCCAGTTGTAGATATCGTTGTAGAGGATTTCGCGGTGCACCGGGCTGCCCGCTTTCAGCATCAGGCGTGAAAGCAGGGCATACTCTTTCGGCGTCAGTTCCAGCAACTCTTCATTGAGCCAGACCTGACGACGGGTGACGTTAAGGCGCAGATTCTCAACCGTAATTTCGTTATCGCCCTGGTTGAGGTTACGTCGCAGCAGGGCGCGAATGCGGGCATTCAACTCTTCCAGCGCGAACGGCTTCACCAGATAGTCATCTGCACCGGTATCCAGCCCCATCACGCGATCTTCCAGCGTATCGCGGGCGGTCAGAATCAGCACCGGCACGCTTATTTTTTCCTGACGCATACGGTTTAAGAAGTGCAGACCGTCTTCGTCTGGCAGACCTAAATCCAGTACTACCAGGCTGTAATGTCCGTTAGCCAGGCTCAGCGCCGCCTGCTGCGCGGTTTCTACACCATCACAGGCGTATCCTTCGCTCTGCATTGCCAGAATCAGCCCCTGTAATAATAGGGTGTCATCTTCCACGACTAATATTTTCATCTGCTGGCCTCTATTTACAGGTGGCTAATATATCATCCGCTGCGCGATATTCCTGGGTCTCTACGCCGGTTAATCCCAGCATTGTAGAGAACAGATTATCCTGCGAGTAGTCATTTTCTTTGGCCTTTTGCTGCAGGCAGGCGTAATTAACGCCATAGCGTTTCTGATAATCATCAGATAACCATAACAGCATTGGTACATGTTTTTGCGTTTCCGGAGCAATGGAATAAGGCAGTCCGTGTAAATAAACGCCATTTTCACCCAAAGATTCACCGTGGTCGGAAAGGTAAACCAGGCTGGTGGTGAATTTATCCTGTTTGGATTGCAGCAACTTTATTGCTTTATCGACAATATGGTCGACGTACAAAATTGTGTTGTCGTAGCTATTTTTCAGCTGTTCCTGGCTACAGGACTGAATTTCGCTGGTGTCGCAGGTTGGCGTGAAGCGACGGAATTCCGGCGGATAACGGTTGTAATAGGTCGGGCCGTGGCTGCCAATGGTGTGCAATACGATGACGCCATCACCCTGCATGTTATCAATGGTCTTTTCAAGGTCATGGAACAGTACGTCATCGTAGCATTCACCGTCGATGCACTGCCCTGGCAGGTTCAGCGCGGTGACATCCTGGTGCGGCACGCGGTCACAGGCGCCTTTACAGCCGCCATCGTTATCATTCCACTGCACCTGAATCCCGGCGCGCTGAATAATATCCAGCAGCCCTTCCTGGTGGTGCGCTAACGACTCGTCATAACCAGTGCGCGGCATATTAGAGAACATGCACGGAACCGAGACCGCCGTAGCTGTCCCGCAGGAGGCCGTTTTTGGGAAATAGACGACGTTATCTTTTGCCAGCAATGGGTTGGTTTCACGTTCGTAGCCGCCCAGTGAGAAGTTAGCGGCGCGTGACGTTTCGCCGACGATTAATATCGTCAGATTTTTACGCGGGCCGTTTTTCATCACCGCTTTTTGTTTGGCATCTTCGCCAATTTTCACCAGCGGCAAGTTATCCATCTCATGGTGAAAATACCAGGAGTTCATGGCCACAATGCTGTTAGACGGGTTAAGCGATTTCACCAGCTCTTTATTATTGCGGAACAGCGACGCGTAATCTTTATAGAACAGGCCGGCGACCAGAAGGATTAACAGCGCCGATACGAGAACGGTGCCCGCACGCATTATTGTGCCGCGCCACATGCTTGCTGCCGGTTTAATTTTGATCCACCAGGCTAGCGCAATAGCGAGCAGGGCGGTAAAGGCAAATACCATAATCATCTGCCCGGAGAGCAGAGCGTAGCTTTCCGCAGGGGTCGTATCGAGAATATTGGTAATCATCGAACGGTCGACAATGATGCCAAAGTTCATCATGAAATACTGCGCGCTGGCGCTGAGCAAAATAAACAGCGTCGTGGCGACTTTCTCTAAGCGAATCACCGAAGCCAGGGTCAGCAAAATAGCCATCACCGCGAAGGCGACTACCGGCATGGACATGAACACCAGCGCGTTGTGCAGGCCATCGACCGGCAGCAGCGTAAAAGCCTGGCGATAGAAAACGATGTTCAGCGCCAGAGCGATGTACAGCGAAAACAGGATGATGTAGGTCAGTCGACTGACGGCAGGACGATGGCGAAACAGGCGAAGCATAGCGTTGAACCCAAAGAGATTGATGCTCGCTATGCTGCCTGACGTTTTTTAAGACAACCTTAAGATTTTAAGGAAACGCGACCAAAAGCCTGAAGCGCCTCTTCTAGTGCAGCACGTAACAGATGGCGATCGTGGCGATACGGAATGTCGCTGGCCTCCAGCGGTTGCTGAATCACCAATTTCCCTTCTACGCCGCTGACGTCCGTTTTGGGGCCAGCAATCACGGCATCGATAACGGGTTTACCAATGTAGTGCTCCAGCAGCGCAAGGCGGTCGCTGAGGGTCAAGTGGCCTGCAGGGCTATGCTCCCGGCCGAGGTTTTCAATGTAAACCATTTGCGCCGGGGTGCGGCGCAGCGCCTGGGCAATCTCCGGCAGCAGCAGAATGGGCAGCAGGCTGGTGTAAAAACTGCCGGGGCCAATCAAAATCAGATCCGCTTCAGCGATGGCCTGCACCGCCTCGCGGGTGGCGGAAACTGACGGCGTTAACATCAGCTCCTGCGGCGGCAGCGCAAGCTGATCGATATTTACTTCGCCGTAGATTTCATGCCCCTCGCTATCGATCGCCATTAAATCGACCGGCTGCTCGGACATGGGAATCAGTGAAGCCTCAACTTTCAATAGATTTCTTATTAAATTGATAGCCTCTAAAGGCCGCACGCTCAGGTGATCAAGAGCCTTTAACATCAAATTTCCGAGGTTATGCCCAGAAAGTTCACCGTTACCGCCAAAACGATACTCAAACATCGTCGAAGCAACGCTGGGTTCGGTAATTAATTGATTAAGACAGTTGCGCATATCGCCCCAGGCGATGCCGCCTTCCGAGCGGCGGATACGCCCAGTTGAGCCGCCGTTATCGGTGGTGGTGACAATGCCGGTCAGGCGAGAACCAAGGGTGGAGAGAGACGACATCACGCGTCCAAGTCCGTGCCCGCCGCCGAGCGCCACAACGCGGTCGAGATCGGCAAAAGTGCGATTGCGCATACAACTTCCTTATGTCTGAAAAACCTGCTTACATTAGCCTAACTACCTCTAAAAGACGATGCTCCACCCCCAGCAAAATGACGTATATCAATGCAAAAACGTGATTTTTACGTATTCTGTAGGGAAAGTGCACGATAGGCTCGCTATATATAAGTTTATATAGCGTCAGCGAAAATGGCGAAACCTTTATTCTCGCGCTACTATTCGGCATAACATGGTTCAGTCATCCTGCCATGCAGGTTGAACAACACACTCTAGCCTCTGCGCCTAAGTTGAAAAATACGGCGCTTTGGCCGCAACGGCAAACGCTGTTGCCAGGGCGAAGGAAGAAATGATCTCGCCTCCCGTATTTGGAAAGGTGTCTATGGCTTCACAACTCACTGATGCGTATGCACGCAGCTTCTACTATCTGCGTTTGTCGATTACCGACGTATGCAATTTTCGCTGCACCTACTGCCTGCCAAACGGCTACCAGCCTAATGGGGTCACTAATAACGGATTTCTGTCTCTGGACGAAATTCGCCGGGTGACGCGCGCCTTTTCGGCGCTGGGTACGGAAAAAGTACGTCTGACCGGCGGGGAACCCTCTCTGCGTCGCGACTTTACCGACGTCATCGCCGCCGTGAGAGAGAATGCCGCTATCCGCCAGATTGCCGTGACCACCAACGGTTATCGTATGGCGCGTGACGTGGCGGGCTGGCGTGATGCGGGTTTAACCGCGATAAACGTCAGCGTCGACAGTCTGGACGCGCGCCAGTTTCATGCCATCACTGGCCAGGATAAATTCCGCCAGGTAATGGACGGCATCGATGCCGCCTTTACCGCGGGCTTTGAAAAAGTGAAGGTCAACACCGTGCTGATGCGCGATGTGAACCATCACCAGCTCGACACCTTTCTGGCGTGGATCAAACCGCGCCGCATTCAACTCCGCTTTATTGAACTGATGGAAACCGGCGAAAGCAGCGAGCTGTTCCGCAAGCACCATATCTCTGGCATGGTGCTGCGCGATCAACTGCTCAAGCGCGGCTGGATCCATCAAATCCGTCAACGCAGCGACGGCCCGGCGCAGGTATTTTGTCATCCCGACTACGAAGGGGAAATCGGCTTAATTATGCCGTATGAGAAAGACTTCTGCGCCAGCTGTAACCGTCTGCGCGTATCGTCCATTGGGAAGCTGCATCTGTGCCTGTTTGGCGACGGCGGCGTTGACCTGCGTGAACTGCTGGCGGATGACGCTCAGCAGCAGGCGCTGGAAGCACGCATCGCTGAAGCGTTAACCCACAAAAAGCAGACCCACTTCCTGCATCAGGGCAATACCGGAATTACGCAGAATTTGTCCTATATTGGTGGATAATTCCAAATCAAGGAGCACGTAAATGAGTCAGGTGAGCGCTGAATTTATCCCGACACGCATTGCTATTCTTACTATTTCCAACCGTCGCGGCGAAGAGGACGATACCTCCGGTCACTTTCTGCGCGACTCCGCCCAGGAAGCTGGGCATCAGATTGTTGATAAGGCCATCGTCAAAGAGAACCGCTATCAGATTCGCGCCCAGGTTTCCGCCTGGATTGCCCGCGACGACGTACAGGTGGTGCTGATCACCGGCGGTACCGGTCTGACCGATGGCGACCAGGCCCCGGAAGCGCTGCTGCCGCTGTTTGACCGCGAAATTGAAGGCTTTGGCGAAGTGTTCCGCATGCTCTCCTTTGAAGAGATTGGCACCGCGACGCTGCAATCCCGCGCCGTCGCCGGGATGGCGAACCGGACGCTGATTTTCGCGATGCCGGGTTCAACCAAAGC
Source organism: Kluyvera sp. 142486 (assembly GCF_046569695.1). Taxonomy (NCBI): domain Bacteria; kingdom Pseudomonadati; phylum Pseudomonadota; class Gammaproteobacteria; order Enterobacterales; family Enterobacteriaceae; genus Kluyvera; species Kluyvera sp. 142486. The sequence continues at coordinate 185,136 of NZ_JBKHUI010000004.1, read as the reverse complement.
CTGCCGTACCGCGTGGGACAACATTATCGCCCCGCAGCTGGATGCCCGTACGCGTCCGTGCAACTTCCACCCACATCTGAAGAAATAAACCATGTCGCAACTGACCCATATCAACGCGGCGGGTGAAGCCCATATGGTGGATGTCTCCGCCAAGGCGGAAACCGTCCGCGAAGCGCGCGCTGAAGCGTTTGTTACCATGCAGCCGGAAACTCTGGCGATGATTATCGAAGGCAGCCACCACAAAGGCGACGTGTTCGCCACGGCGCGTATCGCCGGTATTCAGGCGGCCAAGCGTACCTGGGATCTTATCCCGCTGTGCCACCCGCTGATGCTGAGTAAGGTGGAAGTTAATCTGCAGGCCGAGCCGGAACACAATCGCGTGCGCATTGAATCGCTCTGTCGCCTGACCGGGAAAACCGGCGTTGAGATGGAAGCGCTGACGGCCGCCTCGGTCGCCGCGCTGACGATTTACGACATGTGCAAAGCGGTGCAAAAAGATATGGTCATTGGCCCGGTTCGCCTGCTGGCGAAAAGCGGCGGCAAATCGGGCGATTTCAAGGCGGATTCCTATGATTAATGTGCTGTTTTTTGCTCAGGTCCGCGAGCTGGTGGGCACCGACTCGCTGGCGCTGGCGCCTGAGTTTGCAACGGTTGAAGCCGTTCGCCAGCATCTGGCGGCGCAGGAAGGGCGCTGGTCTCTGGCGCTGGAAGAGGGCAAGCTGCTGGCGGCGGTTAATCAGACGCTGGTGAGCTTCGACCATCCGGTTACAGACGGCGACGAAGTGGCGTTTTTCCCACCGGTAACAGGAGGCTAAAATGAGCGAGACCCGAATTATCGTCCGCCATGAGCGCTTCAGCGTTGGCGACGAGTACCCGTGGCTTGCCGAGCGCGATGAAGATGGTGCGGTCGTGACCTTTACCGGCAAGGTGCGTAATCACAACCTGGGCGATAGCGTTAAAGCGCTGACCCTGGAGCACTATCCGGGCATGACTGAAAAAGCGCTGGCGGAGATCGTTGATGCCGCGCGCGAACGCTGGCCGCTCGGCCGCGTGACGGTCATCCACCGTATTGGTGAAATGTGGCCTGGCGAAGAGATTGTATTTGTAGGCGTCACCAGCGCGCACCGCAGCAGCGCGTTTGACGCTGGCGAATTTATCATGGATTACCTGAAAACCCGCGCGCCGTTCTGGAAACGTGAAGCCACGCCGGAAGGCGAGCGCTGGGTGGAAGCCCGCGACAGCGATAAACACGCCGCCGAGCGCTGGTAAGCCGTGAATGTGATACGCTTAGAATAAGTTCTACTCACACTCAGGAGAAAGTCATGGAACGATTCCCTCGGTCCGACTCAATTGTGCAGGCACGTAGTGGTCTGCAAACCTATATGGCGCAGGTATACGGCTGGATGACCTGCGGGTTGCTGCTGACGGCGTTTATCGCCTGGTATGCGGCGAATACTCCCGCGGTAATGATGTTCGTCTTTTCCAGCAAAATTACCTTCTTTGGTCTGATCATTGCACAGTTAGCGTTGGTATTCGTGCTCTCGGGCATGGTGCAGCGTTTGAGCGCAGGCATGGCGACTACGCTGTTTATGCTCTACTCAGCGCTCACCGGGCTGACGCTATCGAGTATTTTCATCGTCTATACCTATTCGTCCATCGCCAGCACCTTCGTGGTGACCGGCGGGATGTTCGGTATTATGAGCCTGTACGGCTACACCACGAAGCGTGACCTGAGCGGCTTTGGCAACATGCTGTTTATGGCGCTGATCGGTATTGTGCTGGCGTCACTGGTGAACTTCTGGCTGAAAAGCGATGCGCTGATGTGGGCCATCACCTACATCGGGGTGATTGTGTTCGTTGGCCTGACCGCTTACGACACCCAGAAGCTGAAAAATATCGGCGAGCAGATTGACGTGCGCGATTCGTCGAACCTGCGTAAATACGCCATTCTTGGCGCGCTAACGCTGTATCTCGACTTCATCAACCTGTTCCTGATGCTGCTGCGTATTTTCGGCAACCGCCGCTAACGTGGCATTGAACGTGTAGGCCGGATAAGGCTTTTACGCCGCCATCCGGCAATGCGCGTCGGGGTACCTGATGGCGCTGCGCTTATCAGGCCTACAGGCGCGAATTAGTAGCCCGGCCGAGCGCAGCGACGCCGGGAATCTCACCTAATCCCCTGCATTTTCCTCTTCGTTAAATGAATGTTTAGGCACAATTCATCACCCTGTTGGTGAAAATAGTGACAACAGCGTCACAAAAAGCACCACTATTACGGAATTTTCCGTAGACTTGGGTACTCTGAATAAGCGAATAAAATTCTTCAGGAGAGAAGCCATGAAGTGGCAACAACGAATTCGTGTCGCAACAGGACTGAGTTGCTGGCAGATTATGTTGCATTTACTGGTCGTCGCCGCACTGGTGATGGGCTGGATGGGCGGCGCGCTGGTGCGCGTAGGCCTTGGGCTCTGCGTGCTGTATGCCGTGACCGTCGTATTGATGCTGGCGCTGCAGCGCCACCCTGAGCAGCGCTGGCGTGCCTTCGCCGACGTGCTCGAAGAGTTAACCACCACCTGGTATTTTGGCGCGGCGATGATTGCCGTCTGGTTGCTGTCACGCGTACTGCACAACAATTACCTGCTGGCGCTGGCCGGGCTCGCTATCCTTGCAGGCCCTGCCGTGTTCTCACTGCTGGTAAAAGAGAAAGCCTCAGGCGATCTTGCGGCGAAACATCGCGTACGCCACTGATCCCGTCGTGGCCGCTATAAACAGTAGCGGCCACAAACTTCCCCAGATAATCGACAAACTCGCATCCTTCAAATAGATCTGCTTGGTGATATCGGTAAAGTGCCGAATTGGGTTTATCCACGTCAGATGCTGCAACCACACCGGCATGTTCTCAACCGGCGACACGTAACCCGACAGCAGAATGGCGGGCATCATAAAGACGAATACCCCAATAAATGCCTGCTGCTGCGTTGAACACAGCGATGAGATAAGCAGCCCGAAGCCCACCAGCGACAGCCCGTAAATCACCATCGTAAAGTAGAACAACGCCAGCGACCCGGCGAAGGGGATCTGATAGGCCCATATCCCGACCGCCAGCACGATGCTTGCCTGGAAGGTTGCCACAATCAGCGCAGGCACCGCCTTGCCAACGAAAATTTGCCAGGTGGCCAGCGGGGAGACCAGCAGCTGGTCGAGCGTGCCCTGTTCGCGTTCGCGTGCCACCGACAGCGAGGTAACGATCATCACCCCGATGGTGGTGATCATGGCGATCAGCGACGGCACCACGAACCATTTGTAATCGAGATTAGGGTTGTACCAGTTACGCACCACCAGCTCGCTGTTATTGGGTTTTGCTTTTCCCTCCAGCAGCTCCTGCTGATAGTTTTTGACGATCTGCTGCAGATAGTTAGCGGCAATCTGGGCGCTGTTCGAGTTACGCCCGTCGAGCAAGAGCTGCATCGGTGCGGTCTGGAAGGTATCGAGATTACGCGAGAAATCAGCCGGGAAGCGCACCAGCAGCAGCGCCTTCTGGGTGTCGATGGTTGGCTGGATCTCCTGCGGGCTTTGCAGCAGCAGAACGTGGGTAAACGCTTTGGCGCGAGCGAAGCGCTGGGTCAGCTCTACCGAATGCTTGCCGTTATCTTCGTTATAGACGGCGATGGTGGCGTTGGTCACCTCGAGCGTGGCGGCAAAGGGGAACAGCAGCACCTGGATCAGCACTGGCATTATCAAAATGGCGCGTGTCTGCGGTTCGCGCAGCAGCGACTGTAGCTCTTTGCGGATAAGCGTCCATAAGCGGTAAAACATAGTGCCGTCCTCATGTCGGGTGGCGCTGCGCTAACCCGACCTACCAGGCTCGTAGGCCCGGTAAGCGCAGCGCCACCGGGCAATATGCGAGCACGAAAATTAATCCAATCGACGTTTGGTCTTCATCCACGTCAGGCCAATAAACATCACCGCTGAGGCAATCAAAAACAGCGTGTTGACCATTAGCACTACCGGAATATTCCCCGCCAGAAACAGGCTTTGCAGGGTGCTGACGAAATAGCGCGCAGGGATGATATAGGTCACCACGCGGATGGCCGCTGGCATACTGTCTATCTGGAAAATAAACCCGGACAGCATAATCGACGGCAGAAACGCGGCGTTCAGCGCCACCTGGGCGGCGTTAAACTGGTTGCGGGTGATGGTCGAAATCAGCAACCCCATTCCCAGCGTGCTGAGCAAAAACAGACTGGTGATGAAAAACAGAATCACCAGCGAACCGCGATACGGCACGCCGAGCACAAACACCGACACCAGCATACAGAGCAGCATCGCCAGCATGCCGAGGAAGTAGTAGGGGATAAGCTTACACAGCAGCAGCTCGACGCGGGTCACTTCGGTGGAGAGCAGCGCTTCCATGGTGCCGCGCTCCCATTCGCGGGCGATCACCAGCGACGTCAGGATCGCGCCGATAACCGTCATAATGATGGTTATCGCCCCCGGAATAATAAAGTGCTGGCTGATGGCCGCCGGGTTAAACCAGTAGCGGGTCTGCACGTCGATTAACGGTTCGAAGCTCTGGCCGTTATCTTCCGCGCGCTGTTTTTGCCACAGCTGCCAGATCCCCTCGACGTAGCCCTGCACAAAGTTAGCGGTATTAGGCTCGCTGCCGTCGGTGATCACCTGAATCGGCGCATCGTCGCCGGGGCGGGCCATTTTCTTATCAAAATCCACCGGCACCACCACCAGGCCGCGAATGCGCCCGGCCTGCATCATCTCGATCAGTTGCTGGCGATTGTCGCTAATGGTGGCGTCGATATAGGGCGAGCCGGTGAGGATATGGGTGAAGTCCAGCGCCTCTTTGCTCTGCTGTTCGAGCAGCACGCCAACCCGCAGCTTGCTGGAGTCGAGGTTGATGCCATAGCCGAAAATAAACAGCAGCATCAGCGGGATCACCACCGCAATCAGCCAACTGCTGGGATCGCGAACGATCTGCCGCGTCTCCTTCACGCACAGCGCGCGCACGCGCCGCCACGATAGCCCTTTAGCGCTCATCGGCATGCTCCTTATCCCAGTCGCGAATGAGGGTGATAAACGCCTGCTCCATGGTCGGGTCGGGCTGTTGCTCATCCGCGGCTTTGGCTTTTAAATCGTCCGGCGTGCCGCTGGCAATCAGCTTGCCGCGATAGACCAGACCGATACGGTCGCAGTATTCAGCTTCATCCATAAAGTGGGTGGTCACCATCACGGTGACCCCTTTCTCCACCATGCTGTTGATGTGCAGCCAGAATTCACGGCGGGTGATGGGATCGACGCCGGAGGTCGGTTCATCGAGAAACAGAATATCCGGCTCGTGCATCAGCGAGCAGGCCAACGCCAGACGCTGCTTAAAGCCCAGCGGTAATGCGTCGGTGGTGTGACGAGCGATTTCCTTCAGGCCAAACGCCTCGCTCATGCGCTCAATTTTGTCGTTCTGTACCCGCCCGCGCAGGCCATATACGCCGGAGAAGAAACGCAGGTTCTGTTCGACGGTCAGGTTACCGTAGAGGGAAAATTTCTGTGCCATATAGCCCAAATGCTGGCGGGCTTTGCCGGAACCGGTTTTCAGATCCATATCCAGCACTAACGCGTTGCCGGAGGTAGGAACCAGCAGGCCGCACATCATCTTGAAGGTGGTGGACTTGCCTGCGCCGTTGGGCCCGAGCAGGCCGAAAATCTCGCCGCGTTTGACGGCGAAGTTTACGTGGTCAGTGGCGGCGAAATCGCCGAATTTCTTGGTGAGCTCTCGGGCTTCTATAACCGTCTCATCCGCTGAACCTTCAACGGTGTGCAAAATCGCTCCCAGCGGGGATTCAGACGTGCCCGCGCCGCCGAGCAGGTCGATAAACGCATCTTCAAAGCGTGGCGTGGTCTCTTCAATGACCAGCTCCGGTATGCCCGGCGCGCGTTTGAGATCGTCCGCCGTTGCCGATTTCTTCAGAATAACCCGCACCGAGCGGCCCTGAATCATCCCGTCGCTGACCATCTCCTGCTTCAGCGCGTGCTGTAACAGTCGGCGGTTGTTCTCTACCGGGCTATGCATTAAAAAGCTGCGCCCGGCCATGGTGCGGGTGAGGGCGGTGGGTTCGCCCTGATAGAGCAGCTCGCCTTCGTTCATCAGCAGCACGTCCTGGCACTGCTCGGCTTCATCGAGATAGGAGGTGCTCCAGAGGATCAGCATCCCGTCGCCTGCTAATTCATGCACCATCTGCCACAGTTCGCGGCGGGAGATGGGGTCTACGCCGACGCCGGGCTCGTCGAGCAACAGCACCTTCGGTTCGCCAACCAGCGTACAGGCGAGCCCCAGCTTCTGCTTCATGCCGCCGGAGAGTTTACCGGCCAGACGTGAGGTAAACGGGCCGAGCGCGGTAAATTCCAGCAGGCGAGCGAAGGTTTTCTCGCGCGCTTCGCCGGTGACGCTGCGCAGGTCGGCGTAGAGGTTGAGGTTCTCCATTACCGTAAGGTCTTCGTAAAGGCCGAACTTCTGTGGCATATAGCCCATCACTGAGTGCAGGGCGCTATCGTCACGAATTGGGTCAAGCCCCAACACCACGGCGCTGCCGTCGTCGGGTTTTAATAAACCCGCCAGCATGCGCATCAGCGTGGTTTTCCCCGCACCGTCCGGGCCGACCAGCCCGGTGACGTAGCCGGCGTTAATCGTGCAGTCCAGCTTCGCCACCGCTGGTTTGTTCATGCCGGCGAACTGTTTAACCAGCCCGTGCAGCTGAATCTGCTGTTCACTCATGGCGCGGCTCATCGCTAAAGTGCAGCGTGACCGGCATCCCCTGACGCAGGCTAGCGTCGGCATCGGTCACGATAATGCGCAGACGATAGACCAGGTCGGTACGCAGGTCGGGTGTTTCAACGGTTTTTGGGGTGAATTCCGCGGTTGGCGACACAAAACCAATTTTACCGTGGTACGGCTTATCCGGGCGACCGTCGGTATAGAGCAGAATCTCGCGACCCGGCTGCGCCTGGCTGAGATTTTTTTCATCCACATAGGCACGAACCCACACCGGATGGGTCAGGGAGAGCGTCAACACCGTGCTGCCCGCGCTAAGCATGCTGCCCGGCTCCACGGCGCGGGTGAGCAGCGTACCGTCCGAAGGGGCGGTGAGTACGGTGTCCTGTAAATCGAGTGTAGATTGTGCCAGCTGCGCCTGAGCCTGTTCCAGATTAGCTTTGGCCTGGGCGATTTCCTGTGGACGGTTGCCGGCGCGGTACTGACTCAGTTTATCCTGCGCGGATTTCAGCGTCGCCAGCGCCTGGTCACGAGAGGATTTCGCGTTTTCCAGATCGTTTGCCGACAACAGCCGTTTGCTCCACAGCCCCTGCTGGCGCTGCAAGAAGCTCTGCGCGTAGTCATAGGCGGCCTGCGCTTGTTTGACCGCCGCCGCCGCCTGCGCAATCTCTTCGGCCCGGTAGCCTGCCATCATCAGGTCGTACTGCGCCTGGGCGGTGGCGACGTTGGCTTTTGCCTGCATCAGCGCGTTTTCAAATGGCGCTTTATCCAGTTCGCCCAGCGACTGCCCCTGCTTAATGGCATCCCCCTCGTCAACCGCCAGCGACTGCAGGCGCCCGCCGACACGGAAGCTCATATTAACGGTGCGAATATCGACGTTTCCATATAGGGTCAGGCCGTTATTTTGCCGACTCTGATACCACCATGTTCCGCCGCCAATCAGGGCGACGATGACCACCACGACCAGAATAAGCGCTACCGGTTTTTTCATGACTTCAGGCTCCTTTGCGTCAGTCCTTGCAAAATCAAATCGATGTGGCAGGTCACCACCTGGAAAATCTGCTCGGCCTTATCGGCGTCAAACTGCGACCAGCCGGTGCGCATCAGGATGGTTTCCCGCCCGAGGCGAAAGGCCAGCACTTCGCCGAGCAGCGCGTGGGTATGGAGGATCATCTGCGTACTGTTGGCCTCGCAGCCAGTATAGGCGGCAATCAGCCGGGTGAGGTGCGCGTGCAGCGGGGCGATAACCTGATCGTGAATGCGTTGGTAGGCGGCGGTCGGTGAAAGCTGCTCGCGGGAGATAAATTTGCTGAGGTTCAGGGTGTCGTCCTGGGTTAACAGCAGGATCATGTTCTGGCAGGCGTTAAGAATCAGCGCCCGCATCGCTTCTCTGTCCGGCTCTGGCTGGGCAAAGAGCTTTTCTGCCGCTTCGGCATGCGGGCGGAAGTTCTCGCCAATAAAGTCGGCAATCCACTGCGCGCAGGCCTGGTATAAATCTTCCTTTGAGCCAAAATAGTAGGTAATCGCTGCGATATTCTGCCCGGCCTGGGCGGCGATGTCTCGGGTGGTGGCATGCAGCCCGTACTCGCCAAACTGGGCGAGCCCCGCGGCTATTAGCTGGCTTTTGGCCTGCTCACCTTTACTGGTTATTGGCGTTGCATTCATTGTGCCACCAAAAATTAATCAAACGATTGATTAAGATTATGCCGCGTTTTTAAACTTGTCCAGTCTGGTGAATAATCTTGTTTTCTCCGCCGGAGGGGATAATTTATGCGGTGCATCACAAAAACTGCTACACTCCGCCCCTTCATGACATTGTGGTTTTTGTCATTCCCCCGTTTTTTATCCCCTCGAAAACTACACCGCGTGCGGTCGGGGTGGGTGTGGAGTATGTATGTCTTTTGATTCCCTCGGACTGAACCCCGATATTCTGCGTGCCGTTGCCGAGCAAGGCTACCAGGAACCCACTCCTATTCAGCAGCAGGCGATTCCTGCTGTACTGCAGGGCCGTGACCTGATGGCCAGCGCGCAGACCGGCACCGGTAAAACCGCAGGCTTTACGCTGCCGCTGCTGCAGCTGCTGGTTTCCCGCGAGCCGCACGTTAAAGGCCGCCGCCCGGTGCGCGCGCTGATCCTCACACCAACCCGTGAGCTGGCCGCCCAGATTGGCGAAAACGTCCGCGAATACAGCCGCTACCTGAACATCCGTTCGCTGGTGGTTTTCGGTGGTGTGAGCATTAACCCGCAGATGATGAAGCTGCGCGGCGGCGTTGACGTGCTGGTGGCAACGCCGGGTCGTCTGCTGGACCTCGAACATCAAAACGCCGTGAAGCTGGACCAGGTTGAAATTCTGGTGCTGGACGAAGCGGACCGCATGCTGGATATGGGCTTTATCCACGATATCCGCCGTGTGCTGACCAAACTGCCCGCTAAGCGTCAGAACCTGCTGTTCTCCGCGACCTTCTCTGACGACATCAAAGCGCTGGCAGAAAAACTGCTGACCAACCCGCTGGAAATCGAAGTGGCGCGTCGCAACACCGCTTCCGAGCAGGTGACGCAGCATGTACACATGGTCGATAAAAAGCGTAAGCGCGAACTGCTGTCGCAGATGATTGGTCAGGGTAACTGGCAGCAGGTGCTGGTCTTCACCCGTACCAAACACGGTGCGAACCATCTGGCAGAGCAGCTGAACAAAGACGGCATCCGCAGCGCGGCAATTCACGGCAATAAATCACAGGGTGCGCGTACGCGTGCGCTGGCTGATTTTAAATCCGGTGATATTCGCGTGCTGGTGGCAACCGACATCGCCGCGCGTGGCCTCGATATCGAAGAGCTGCCGCACGTGGTGAACTACGAGCTGCCAAACGTGCCGGAAGATTACGTTCACCGTATCGGCCGTACCGGCCGTGCGGCGGCCACCGGTGAAGCGCTGTCTCTGGTGTGTGTTGATGAACTCAAACTGCTGCGTGACATCGAACGTCTGCTGAAGAAAGAGATCCCACGCATCGCCCTCGATGGTTATGACGTCGATCCGTCAATCAAAGCTGAGCCGATTCAGAATGGTCGCCAGCAGCGTGGCAGCGGTAATGGTGGCAACGGCGGTGGCCGTGGCCGCGGTCAGAGCCAGGGTCAAGGCCAGGGCGCAGGTCGCAGCCAGCAGCCGCCGCGTCGTAACGACGGCGGGGCGCCGAAAGCCAAGCCGCGCAGTGCGGAAGGCAAACCGGCTGGCGATAAGCCACGCCCGCCGCGCCGTCCGCGTAAACCCGCAGCAGCACAGTAAATTGCGAGCCCGGCCGAAAGCCGGGCTTTCTTTTTTGCGGCATCGTGCAGAAAATGCCACAATAGTGGCTGTTTATACAGTATCTCAGGTTTTCTCATGGCTTTGACCGCTGCGCTAAAAGCGCAAATCGCCGCCTGGTACAAGGCGCTCCAGGAACAGATTCCCGACTTTATCCCCCGCGCGCCGCAGCGGCAGATGATTGCTGACGTCGCCAAAACGCTTACCGGGGAAGAGGGGCGGCACCTGGCGATTGAAGCGCCGACCGGCGTCGGGAAAACGCTCTCGTATCTGATCCCCGGCATTGCCATTGCCCGCGAAGAACAAAAAACGCTGGTAGTCAGTACCGCCAACGTTGCCTTACAGGATCAGATCTACAGTAAAGACCTGCCGCTGCTGCGCAAAATTATCCCCGACCTGCGCTTTACCGCTGCCTTTGGCCGTGGGCGCTATGTGTGCCCGCGTAATCTGGCGGCGCTCGCCAGCACCGAGCCGAACCAGCAGGACCTGCTGGCGTTCCTCGACGACGAACTCACGCCAAACAACCAGGAAGAGCAGAAGCGCTGCGCAAAGCTAAAGGGTGATCTCGACGGCTACAAGTGGGATGGCCTGCGCGATCACACCGATATCGCCATTGACGACGATCTGTGGCGTCGCCTGAGCACCGACAAAGCCAGCTGCCTGAACCGCAACTGCCACTACTACCGCGAATGCCCGTTCTTCGTCGCTCGCCGCGAAATTCAGGAGGCGGAAGTGGTTGTCGCCAACCACGCGCTGGTGATGGCCGCGATGGAGAGCGAAGCGGTGCTGCCGGAGCCGAAAAACCTGCTGCTGGTGCTGGATGAAGGCCACCATTTGCCTGACGTCGCCCGTGATGCGCTAGAGATGAGCGCGGAGATTACCGCGCCGTGGTATCGGCTGCAGCTTGATCTCTTTAGCAAGCTGGTAGCGACCTGCATGGAGCAGTTCCGCCCGAAAACTACGCCGCCGCTGGCATTGCCGGAGCGGCTGACCGCCCACTGCGAAGAGCTTTACGAGCTGATTGCTTCACTCAATAACATTCTGAATCTCTATCTTCCCGTCACCCAGGAGGCCGAGCACCGCTTCCCGATGGGCGAATTGCCTGATGAGGTGATGGAGATTTGCCAGCGTCTGGCCAAGCTTACCGAGATGCTGCGCGGGCTTGCCGAGCTGTTCTTAAACGATCTGAGTGAAAAAACCGGCAGCCACGATATCGTGCGGCTGCACCGCATTATTTTGCAGATGAACCGCGCCCTGGGTATGTTTGAGTCCCAGAGTAAGCTGTGGCGGCTGGCTTCGCTTGCTCAGGCGTCGGGCGCGCCGGTGACCAAGTGGGCGACGCGTGATATGCGCGATGGGCAGATGCACGTCTGGTTCCATTGCGTCGGTATTCGCGTGAGCGATCAGCTCGAACGCCTGCTGTGGCGCAGCGTGCCGCATATTGTGGTCACTTCGGCAACTTTGCGTTCACTGAACAGCTTCTCCCGTCTGCAGGAGATGAGCGGTCTGAAGGAGAAGGCAGGCGATCGCTTCGTTGCGCTGGATTCGCCGTTCAACCACGTCGAACAGGGTAAAATCGTTATTCCGCAGATGCAGTATGAGCCGCTTATCGACAATGAAGAGCAGCATATTGCTGAGATGGCAGCCTACTTCCGCGAACAGGTTGAAAGCAAAAAACATCACGGCATGCTGGTGCTGTTTGCCAGCGGGCGCGCGATGCAGCGTTTCCTCGAGTACGTTACCGACCTGCGACTGATGCTGCTAGTGCAGGGCGATCAGCCGCGCTATCGGCTGGTGGAGCTGCACCGTAAACGGGTGGAAAACGGCGAGCGCAGCGTGCTGGTTGGCCTGCAATCTTTTGCCGAGGGTCTGGATCTGAAAGGTGACCTGCTCACTCAGGTGCATATCCACAAAATTGCCTTCCCGCCAATCGATAGCCCGGTAGTCATTACCGAAGGGGAGTGGCTGAAAAGCCTCAACCGCTATCCTTTTGAGGTGCAGAGTCTACCCAGCGCCTCGTTTAACCTGATTCAGCAGGTTGGGCGCCTTATCCGTAGCCATGGCTGCTGGGGCGAAGTGGTTATCTATGATAAGCGGTTGTTGACCAAAAACTACGGTAAGCGTTTACTGAATGCGTTACCGGTTTTCCCGATTGAACGCCCGGAAGTACCGGAAGTAAAGCAAAAAGCCCCCACGGCGAAACCCAAATCGCCGCGCCGTAAAAAACGGTAGCCCGGTCGAGCGTTGTGCCGTCGGGACGAAGCCGCCGAATGAGCATGTAAAAGGAGCAGCACATGGATTATCGCAAAATCATCAAAGAGATCGGGCGCGGTAAAAATCACGCCCGTGACCTGGACCAGGAGACCGCGCGCGGCCTGTATAGCCATATGCTGGACGGCGACGTGCCGGAACTGGAAATGGGTGCGATTTTGCTCTCCATGCGTATTAAGGGCGAAGGCGAAGCGGAGATGCTCGGCTTCTACGACGCGATGCAGCAAAAGACGCTGCGCTTAACGCCGCCGGCAGGCAAACCCATGCCTATCGTCATTCCGAGCTATAACGGCGCGCGTAAACAGGCCAACCTGACGCCGCTGCTGGCGATGCTGCTGCACAAGCTGGGCTTCCCGGTGGTGGTGCACGGCGTGAGCGAAGACCCTACCCGTGTCATTACGGAAACCATTTTCGCCCTGATGGGCATTGAGCCTACTCGCCACGCCGGTCAGGCACAGGCGAAGCTCGAAGGCCATCAGCCGGTCTATATTCCGGTTGGCGCATTGTGTCCGCCGCTGGAGCGACAGCTGAATTTCCGCTGGCAGCTAGGCGTGCGCAACAGCGCCCATACGCTGGCGAAGCTTGCCACGCCGTTTGAAGAGAGCGCCGCGCTGCGTTTGTCCAGCGTGTCTCACCCCGAATACGTGGGGAAAGTGGCGAAATTCTTTGCTGATATTGGTGGGCGTAGCCTGCTGATGCACGGGACGGAAGGCGAGGTGTACGCCAACCCACAGCGTTGCCCGCAGATCACGCTGATCGATGCCGAGGGAGCGCGAGTGGTTAATGAACGTCAGAGCGAGCAGCCCGAGACGGAAGTGGTGCTGCCGTCAAGCAAGGATCCAGAAATCACCGCCCAATGGATTGAGCGCTGTGTGGCGGGCGTTGAGCCGGTGCCGCATTCGCTAAAAATTCAGCTCGCGTGCTGTCTGCTGGCGACGGGTGAAGTGCAGAGTATTGAAGAAGGGCTGACGCGCGTCGCGCAGTCGTATTAAGCCGTCGTGCTTTCCCGGGGGCGGCGTAAACGCCTTGCCCGGGCTACATTACCCGTAACCCGGGCGAGGCGAAGTGACCCCGGGATCAACACCATCCCACCAAATTCCACGCAAAAAAAAGCCCGGCGTGGCGGCCGGGCAAATAAGGGTATCAACAAGTTCAATGAGGGTTGGAGCACCCGCGAGAGGTCAGGCTCACGGGGTATTACATCGGTTGGTTATTTGTAGATAACCGCGGTGCCGCTAACTTTGTTGTTGGTGTTAGCGGAGGTGATGCTGTAACCGGATGCGCCAGCGTCAGCGGCTTTCTGCGCCAGTTTTGCTTCCAGACCATCCAGCGTGCTTGCACCGTTCGCAGAGACCACACCAATTTCATTCATTTTCTGCGCTTGTTCCTGAGTGACCGGTTGGGCAGCAAAAGCACCGAAGGACAGAGTAGAAAGGGCAATAGCAGCAACAGCATATTTAATCGTTTTCATCATTAATCTCTCGCAGGTGATGTTGTTCGGATGACGTTGTTTCCGTCGATGTGAGAAGTATCACGTTTTTTTTCGACGGAATAAATCGAAGAGAATTGATGTCCATACTCAAAAAAATTGAACGATTATTAATGTATTGATTATTAATAAAATATTCATGAAATGAATATGTTTGCGGGGTGTCTAGCGGTAAGAACGCGATCTAGCGCACAATTTGCCACTTTATTTGCCAAAAAGCGTGCTCGTAAAGATAACCGATTGCTCTGTATATGCAGGTATAGATTTGTCATCAAGGCTGGTTTTATCGCCTTTAATTAGCATTATATTCCAATTAACGGATTGGTCGTAAATTTTTGTCATGAGTTTATTTTTTGATGGAGTGGTTTGCCGGTGATAGCCACTGATAGTCGTATCATCCGCCGCCCCTGTTTATCTCCATCATAAAATTTGAGAAATATTTCGGGCTAAATTTCTGACCATTCCCGCAGCAGGTTATGGTAGAGATTAAGCAGCGAAAGCGCCTCTTCTGACTCACCGTGACGGCGTTTTAAAGATTGAATATTGCCATCAAGCTCAAACAGCATGGCGCGACGTTTGTCATCGCGAATCATTGACTGAATCCACATAAAGGAGGCGATGCGGACGCCTGAGGTCACCGGCGTGACGCAGTGCAGGCTGCTGGAAGGGTAGAGCACCAAATCGCCCGCCGGAAGCTTCACCGCGTGCTGGCCGTAGGTATCGTTAATGGTTAGCTCGCCACCCTCATAGCTTTCCGGGTCGGACAAAAACAGCGTGGCGGAGAGGTCGGTGCGCATCCAGCCGCTTTGCGGGTGCTGGCGTACCGCGCCATCGACGTGAAAACCGTAGGTCTCCTGCTGCTGGTAACGGTTGAACAACGGGCTGGAGATCGTCCTGGGCAACGCGGCGGCGAAGAACAGCGAGTGACGATTCACCGCCTCCAGTACTTTTGCCTGTAGGCGGACGTAGCGTTCGCTGCGAGTGTCGACCTGCTGATTTTGCTTCACCTGCGCTCCCTGCGCGCCGACGGTCGCTCGGCCATCTACCCACTCCGCCTGGCTCAACTCTTCAACAAGCAGACGAACCTCGTCGGCGTTCAATACGCCAGGAATGCGGTACATCATGGGAATCTCTCCTTAAAAAAAGTGGGGCTTGCGCCCCACGATGATACTTAGAAGTGTACGTTAGCCGTTAACACGAAGGTTCTCGGCTCGCCCGGATGATAGCGATAGCCGCTCTTGTTGATCGAGGCAACATAGTTGGTATCAAACAGGTTATAGGCGTTCAACTGCAGGTCGAGCGTGCTGTTTACGCGATAGCCAATCTTGGCATCGGCAACCCAGTAGCTGTCGGTGGAGTTTGGTGTGCCGACGGCACCATCAGTACCACGGCGCATGCTACCAATATAACGTGCACCCGCGCCGACGGAAATGGCATCGGTGGCCTGATACTGGCTCCACAGGGTGAACGCATGCTCCGGCGTGTACGGCAGTGAAGATGAGCCGTCCTGCGCAACATCGGCACCCTGCTGGATGGTCGCGCGCTGCTGCGTAAAGCCGCCAATGACCTGCCATTCTGGCGTGATGTTGCCGGCAACGGAGATTTCATAGCCTTCTACGCGTTTGGTGCCGTACTGCGAATAGGTGCCGTCGTCGTTGGCTTCAACGTCGTTTTCAATATCGGTACGGAACAGTGCCGCCGACAGCAGCAGGCGTTTATCCAGCAGCTCCCACTTGGTGCCCGCCTCGCTGGTTTTGGCCTTCTGCGGCTTAAAGTCGGTACGGTTGGCGCTGTTGCCCGTGCCGCCAGCGGCCAGCGCGAAGTTGCTGCCGCCCGGAGGCTGCTGGGAGATGGCGTAGTTGACGTAGACGTTGCCGTTTTGCGTCAGGTGATACAGCGCCCCCGTTTTCCAGTTGACCAGATTACCCGATTTGGTCGCATCGACGGTGGTGACCGGGCTATTTTTGGCAACGCCCGCCGGGCAGGCAACCGCGCCACGGCCCGTACCGCCACAGAGTGAGGCGCTGTCATATTCGGTGTGATAGCTATCCAGGCGAATGCCGCCGTTCAGCTCAAAATCACGGGTAATTTGCAGCGTATCGAACGCGTAAACACCAAAGGTATCGGTCTGACCGTTAGCGTTAGCGCCGCTGCGGCTCAGGCTGCCGATGTTGACGTTACTGTTCGGGTTATACAGATTCACCGCCGGGGCGGTCATTGGATAGACGCCGTAGTTAGTCTGCTGCTCGTGGGTAAACTCGACGCCGGTGCTGATATCGTGGCCGATAGCGCCGGTGTAGAACTTCGAGGTCAGGTTGGTCTGGTTGGTCAGGATCTTGTTGCTCACGTCTTTGGTGTTGACGTTGCGCGTCCAGGTCCAGGTACCGACATCGTTAGGGTTTGGTCGACCGATGTTAGTTGCCCCACCCATCACCGCCGTCATCAGATAGTCCTGCTTAATCTGCGACCAGCGGGTGGTATTGCGGAGGGTGGTGGTGTCGTTGAAGTCGTGCTCGAAACGCATCGTCGCCGTGTCGGTGGTAGAGTCGTCGTAGTCTGAGTTGGTGCCGTAGAAGTTGTGTGTATCGACTTTGCCTGAGCTATTCAGCGCTGATGTGGCGGCGTTTGGCGCGGAGTAGCCCGGCAGACCTACGGTTGGTACACCGCCATCCGGTGTGTTGTGCTGGGTGACGTGCAGATAGTTCAGGTACAGACGGTTTTGCGTACCGAGACCAAAGGCGATGGAAGGGGCAACGCCGTAGCGCTCATTTTTCACGTTATCACGCCCGGCGTCGTGGGTTTTTTCCCCCATCAGGTTTAAGCGCACGGCGGTGGTGTCGCCGATCGCTTCGTTCAGATCCAGCGTGCCGCGGCGATACCACGCGCTGCCTACGCTTGCCGAAGCATCGATACCAGAGTCCAGGCGCGGCTGCTTGCTGATCATATTGATAGAGCCCGTCGGCGCGCTGCGGCCATAGTCTGAACCAGACGGGCCTTTAATCACTTCTACCTGTTCGGTGTTGAAGGTGTCACGCGTCACGCTGCCGATATCACGAATGCCATCGATGTAGATACTGTTCGACGTATCCGCACCGCGCATATAGATGGTATCGCCAGTCGATGAACTGCCGTTTTCACCCGCAAAGAATGCGCCCACGCCCGGCACGTTTTTCAGCGCATCGGTCAGGTTGGTGGCACCCTGATCCTTAAGCACCTGCTCGGAAATCACCGTCACGGTACGCGTGGTGTCGGCAATCGGGCGGCTGAATTTCGGGTCGGCTGATTTTGTCGGGGCATACAGTGACGGGGCTTGCGCTTCAACAACCAGCGTATCTCCCTGGCTTTTTTCTTTACTGTCCGCGGCTTGGGCAGCAGGCGTCAGGCCAATACACAGCCCGGTAAAAAAGGTGAGCGAGCCAAAGCTGCTGAACGGGGTAGTGCGATTTTTATCCATATCAATGAGCGTCTTATAATTTTTAAAAGCGATGTTAAAGATGACAACCGGGCACGTCTTGTCCCCTTTGCCACTGCAGGTTGCTTAATTTTTTAAATGATGTTGATAATGATTGTGAGAAGCATTATCAAAACGCGTAACTTTTTATCACTCATTGAGCTAAAAATAAATACATTGCTTTACAGTTTCTTCATTTTTTATACATAAAGATTACATGCTGGTCGGAGTGGTTCCCGGAGTCGCTGCGCTCGCCTGGGCTACGAACCTGCCGCCCCGTAGCCTGGACGAGGCGTGTACGCCGACTCCGGGAGAAACCCGGCGTTAAAATTTGCGTGCCGCTTTCCACAAGAAAAACTGATGATTTGAGCTATACAGCGTTGAAGATTATGTTGTCGCAAGTGTGATAGGCAAGGCGCTATAACGGTGCAAACCGGAAACATAGGTAACACTTTAGCGCGTAGCCCGGGCGAAGCGTTTACGCCGACCCGGGGGGGCTCGATCACCCCTGACGCGCATCCGGGCGGATTAAATCAAACCGATGACGCTCATCAATGGTGTAATAGGCCGATGGCCCCCCAGCGCGGAGCACCGGCTGGGCTTTGGCGGTTTGGTAGATGCCATTTTCCAGCAGCGATTCATCAATATGAATGCCGACCACCTCGCCCAGCACCAGCCAGGTATCGACGGCGGTACCGTCTGCACCGGTGAGCTGAATACACTGTGACAGGCGGCACTCGAAGTTAACCGGGCTTTCAGCCACGCGAGGCGCTTTCACCAACTGACTGGCGGCTGCCGTGAGCCCCGCACGGGTGAACTCATCTTCACCGCGCGGCAGCGTGGCGGAGGTTTCGTTCATCGCGGTGGCTAAATCGCGCGTGGTCAGGTTCCAGACAAACTCTTTGGTCTCGACAATATTCTGCACGCTATCTTTCCAGCCGCTGCTGGCGAAACCGATGATCGGTGGGCGATAGTTAAAGCAGTTAAAAAAGCTGTAGGGCGCAAGATTGCGCCGCCCCTGCGGGTCGATGGAGGAAATCCAGCCAATAGGACGCGGGCCGACAATGGCGTTGAGCGGGTCGTGGGGCAGCCCATGTCCGTGGGAAGGCTCATAAAAATACATAGCGCACCTGATATTTAGAAGCAGGAATCCAGACTCACTTATTTACCGCACCGTCGTCAACGGGTATCTTACGCCGCATTACGACAGGAGAAAGTCATGAGTACCCAAAAACCGGGTTTACACCCGCGTAACCGTCATCATAGTCGCTACGATCTCGACGTGCTGTGCCAGGCCGTTCCCGCACTGCGTGATTTTATTACCCTCAGCCCGGCAGGCGAGCAGACCATCAACTTCGCCGATCCGCTGGCGGTGAAGACGCTGAACAAAGCGCTGCTGGCGCACTTTTATGCGGTCAAAGAGTGGGATATTCCGGAAGGTTTTCTCTGCCCACCGGTACCGGGACGCGCGGATTATATTCATCATCTGGGTGACCTGCTCAGCGATGAGAGCGGGAATGTAGTAAAAGGGGCCAGCATTCTGGATATTGGTGTCGGCGCAAACTGTATCTATCCGCTGATTGGCGCGCATGAATACGGCTGGCGTTTCACTGGCAGTGAAACGCACTCAGAAGCCTTTACCAGCGCGCAGGCAATCCTGAGCGCGAACCCGTCGCTGAACCGCATGATCCGTCTGCGTCGCCAGAAGGATACGACGGCGATGTTCAACGGCGTGATCCACAAAAACGAACAGTATGATGCCACGCTGTGCAACCCGCCGTTTCACGATTCGGCGGCCGCAGCGCGTGCGGGCAGCGAGCGTAAGCGCCGTAACCTGGGTCAGGACCGTGACGATGCGCTGAACTTTGGTGGCCAGCAGCAGGAGCTGTGGTGTGAAGGTGGGGAAGTGGCCTTTATCAAACAGATGATCGCGGAGAGCAAAGGTTTTGCTCGTCAGGTGATGTGGTTTACGTCGCTGGTATCCAAAGGCGAAAACCTGCCGCCGCTGTATCGTGCGTTGACCGATGCAGGTGCGGTGAAGGTCGTCAAAAAAGAGATGGCGCAGGGTCAGAAGCAGAGTCGCTTTATTGCCTGGTCGTTTATGGATGACGAACAGCGTCGTCGATTCCTCGCGCGCAAACGCTAAGAAAAAACGCCGTTTATCCCAAGGGAATAAACGGCGTTAGCATCAGGATACGTGCTGCAGGAACTCTTGCAGACGCTGGCTTGGTGGGTTCTTCACCAGCTCCTGTGGGTTGCCATCCTCGGCAATCCGGCCTTTATCAATAAAGATCAGGCGAGACGCCACTTTCTCGGCAAAGCCGATTTCGTGGGTCACGATAACCATCGTCATGCCTTCTTCCGCCAGATCCTGCATAACCTTCAGCACCTCGTGGCGCAGCTCCGGGTCGAGCGCTGAGGTTGGCTCATCAAACAACATCATCTTCGGTTTCACCGCCAGCGCACGGGCAATGGCCACGCGCTGCTGCTGGCCGCCGGAAAGCTCAGAAGGGTAGTGATGGGCGCGCTCGGCAAGACCGACCTTCGCCAGCAGATCTTTCGCCAGCTTTTCTGCCTCATCTTTGTTCAGACCGCGCACGCGGGTTGGGCCAAACATCACGTTCTCCAGCGCCGTTAGGTGTGGGAACAGATAGAACTGCTGGAACACCATCCCCGCTTCCTGGCGGATCAGGCGTTCGTCCACTTTCGGGTCGTTGACCTTCAGACCATCGACGATCAGGTCACCGCTGGTTATCTCTTCCAGTTTGTTAATGCAGCGCAGCAGCGTCGATTTACCGGAGCCGGACGGCCCGATAATCACCACCACTTCACCCTGTTTGACGTTGAGATCGATGTTATGCAGCACCTGGGTTTGCCCAAAGTGCTTAGAGACGTTTTTAAATTCAATCACAGGATTTTCATCCTTCTTTCAAGAACGCGGAGCACGATGTTGAGTACCTGCGTGATAATGAGGTAGATAACGCCAACAGCGGTCCAGATTTCCAGCGCGCGGAAGTTCCCGGCGATAATTTCCTGGCCGCTGCGGGTCAGCTCTGCGGCACCGATAACGATAAACAGCGAGGTATCTTTGATACTGATGATGAGCTGGTTGCCGAGCGCGGGCAGCATGCGGCGCAGGGCCAGCGGCATAATCACGTGACGAATGGTTTCGCGACGGGAAAGACCGAGCGCGAGACCGGCTTCGCTGAAACCTTTATGGATCGACAGCACCGAGCCACGGGTGATTTCAGCAATGTAGGCGCCGGAGTTGATCATGATGGTGATCACTGCTGCGGTGAAGGTGTCGATGCGAATATCCGGGAAGGCCATCGGCAGGGCGAAGTAGATATACATCACCTGCACGACGATCGGCGTACCGCGGATCACTTCAATGAATACGAGGGCAATGTGGTTAGCAATCCAGCCGCCGTAGGTGCGGGCCAGACCCGCCAGCAGACCGATAACAATACCGCCCGCCAGGCCGAGGATCGAAATCCACAGAGTCATTTTGGCGCCGTCCAACAAAATTGGAATGGCTGGCCAGATGACGCTCCAGTCAAACTGCATGATGTGTTCCTGTATACCGTGGTGAAAAATAAAAAATGAGCCAACGTGTGCTGACTAAAATTGTAGGCCCGGTAAGCGCAAGCGCCACCGGGCGTTACAGAACCTGATAAATCAGGTGGGTTTATTTAGGTTCAGTACCGAACCATTTTTTGTAGATTTCGTTGTAGGTACCGTTCTCGCGCAGCGTTTTCAGCGCGCCGTTAACTTTGGTGCGCAGCTCGTCGTTGCCTTTAGAGAACGCAATACCGTACTGCTGTGCTTCCAGAGATTCGCCTACCGCTTTGAACTGACCGTTACCGGCAGTTTTGATGAAGTAGAGAATGTTTGGCGTATCGTGCAGCACCGCGTCGGCGCGGTTAGTGCCTAATTCCATATACGCGTTATCGATGTTCGGGAACTGACGCAGGTCTTTGGTTTTGATGTTGGCTTTCGCGTAATCAACAGAACCGGTGCCGCTCTTCACAGCGACCACTTTGCCATCGAGATCTTTCACGCTTTTAATGTCGTTGTTGTTGGCTTTAACCATCACCAGCAGGCCGCTTTTGTAGTAGCCGTCGGAGAAGTCGACTGCTTTTTTACGTTCGTCGGTAATGGTGATACCCGCCAGCGCCAGGTCGATATTTTTGGTCTGCAGCGCAGGGATAATGCCGCTAAAGTCCATTGGCTTCAGGGTGTAATCCAGCTTCAGTTCTTTCGCAATCGCGGCCCACAGATCGATATCAAAGCCGACGTACTTGTCGCCTTGTTTGAACTCAAACGGAACGAACGCCGTGTCCGTTGCCACAACCAGTTGCTTGTCTGCAGCATGAGAAGAAACTGCAAAAGCCAGGGTGAGTGCAGCCAGTGAAACTTTAAACATAGACTTCATAGCATTTCCTTTTATATCCACGGGGCGATCCCCTGCGAGAACAATCGGTATATGAAAAAATCGTGCCAACATTACAATTCATTGTTTATCAACAAATAATACTTTTGGCTTTGCACAATTTCGGCAGGATAAATGTCCATATGCACCACAAGGGGGCACCAAAATAGTGCGTGAAAAAGATGTTGTTAAGTATGGTGATTTTTAGCGCAAACGTAGGGGAGAAAACAATCTTTTATTAACGATTGTGTGAGGTGATTATTACAAATGATTTACTTTGGCGGGGTTTATAACCGTTGTTGTGCACTTTTTTAGTGCGAAAGCCTTCCCGCCGGGCGACGGGAAGGAGACCGATCTTACTAAAGGTTATTCAATATTCGCTTCGATGAACCACAGGAACTTATCGAGATCGCGAGACGCCGCGGTGAAAATATCCGCCGTATCTTCATCTTTTGCTTCGCTAATAGCTTTACGCACGTCGTTAGCCACGATGGCATAGCGTTCGGCCAACGCTTTCAGGTGGTCCTGCACGCTGGTGATATCCAGCGGATAGCTTTTCAGCGGGGTCTGGGCATTGATAACCTGCGTGGTACCAAGCGCGATACCGCCGAGCTGCACGGCACGTTCTGCCATGGTGTCCAGATGATCGGTCAGCGCAGTACGGAAGCCGTCGAGCATCTCATGAACGGCGATAAAGTTGGCGCCGCGCATGTTCCAGTGCGCCTGTTTGGTAATCAATGACAGATCGATAAACTGCAGAACCTGACGATTGAGTAACGCAACGGTCGCCTGTTTTTCGCTATCCGGAACGTCGTTACGCGTATAGAGCAGATGGGCATTTTTTGTTTTAACCAGTTTTGCAGTACTCATAATCATATATCCTCTTGATCTGATACACCTATAAAGTCGTGTGTATCTGCGTCCTCATGAATTAACGAAAACAAGTATAGCACCGTCACCGGGACGGTATTTTCTGATTCTGCCTATAGGTTTGATAGTAACGGTAATGGGTTTGGTATTTGTTATTTAAAACAATGAGTTATAATCTTCATGGCGAGGTGATAATATTTTTAAGGCTGTTTTATTGATATGAAATAAAAAGTTATGCAATCGTATGGGGTTATTATGCATAGTGGCGTGCACTATGCATAATATAAAAAACCTAACCGATATCGACCTCTTTAATTTTACTTTCCTGCCGCATGGTTAGCGTTGAACCCATCGACGCAATAATAATGGCACCCAGCGCCAGCGTCTGATTGAAGGTCAGCATCTCGCCGAGAAAAACCATCCCAGAGAGGGCGGCCAGCGCCGGTTCCATGCTCATCAACGTCCCGAAGGTTCGCGTTGGCAAACGGGTGAGGGCAATCATCTCCAGCGAGTAGGGCAGCGCCGTGGAAAGCACGGCGATAGCAAGCCCCAGCGGTAATATCGACCAATGCCACAGCGCATCCGTTGCCTGTATTGCTCCCAGCGGCACAAACACGATTGCCGCAATCAACGAGCCCATGGCCACCGTTGCCGGGCCATGCTCTTCACCGGCACGTCGCCCGCTCAGAATATAGACCGCCCAGCCTGCACCGGCACCCAGCGCCAGCAGTGCGCCGGTTAAATCAACATGCGCCACATCCTCGCCCAGCGGCAGCAGGAACCACAGACCGGAGACTGCCAGAATCACCCAGATAAAGTCGACCGGGCGACGTGATGAAAAAAGCGCCACCGCCAGCGGGCCGGTAAACTCCAGCGCCACCGCGATACCCAGCGGAATACGCTGCAACGATAAATAGAACAGGTAGTTCATGGCGCCAAGCGAAAGGCCATAAAAGAGCAGCGGCAGTCGTTGTTCTTTGGCAAAGCGCAGCCGCCAGGGCTTAAATACCACGACGAGGATTAGGGTGCCTAACGCCAGACGCAGTGCGGTAACACCGGGAGCACCGATCAGAGGAAACAATGATTTAGCCAGCGAAGCGCCGCTCTGGATAGAGACCATTGAGATAAGAATAACGAGTATGGGTAACCATGACGGTACCTTGCGGGGCGTGCCGGGCATCTTCTTCCTGTCAGCTTTTGTCAAAAGAGGTAAAACCGGCAGTGTAATTGAAATAGTCGGCTACGGTTGAGGAATTGTTGAAAAAAAAGTGTCATGGAAGGGGTAGAATTTCTTCAGTCGAGGACATTTTGGCCTGTCAAACCAGGAATAATCTGGAAAAATTAACCTGGATTTTACCGACGTAGAGATAAGACTTAAGGTGAAAACATGTGGTTAATGAAAGGGATAGTGATTGATGGCAATAAAATGTTACATCATTGATGCCCTTAGACAGCGTTAGGTCGAAAGAGTTTCTTAACAATTTTTGATATATTTAAATCTTAGGACTTATTAGAAGCACATTTGAGGTGGTTATGAAAAAAATTGCATGTCTTTCAGCACTGGCCGCTGTACTGGCTATCTCCGCAGGTACTGCCGTAGCTGCAACTTCTACCGTTACTGGTGGTTACGCTCAGAGCGATATGCAGGGCGTTGCTAACAAAGCGGGCGGTTTCAACCTGAAATACCGCTATGAAGAAGACAACAGCCCACTGGGTGTGATCGGCTCCTTCACTTACACGTCTAAGAGCGACACTCAGAACGACTTCTACACCAAAGGTCAGTACTACGGCATTACTGCTGGTCCTGCTTACCGCATCAACGACTGGGCTAGCATCTATGGCGTAGTCGGTGTTGGTTATGGTAAAGCACAGTACAACCAGTTCCCAGAAAACAACAACAGCACCAGCGACTACGGTTTCTCCTACGGTGCTGGTCTGCAGTTCAACCCGATCGAGAACGTCGCTCTGGACGTATCCTACGAGCAGTCTCGCATTCGTAGCGTTGACGTAGGTACCTGGATCGTGGGTGCAGGTTACCGCTTCTAATCACTTCGGTGATGTAAAAAGGGGTCTTGATGACCCCTTTTTTTATGCCCGTTGTTCAGCAGACTAGCAGCCTGCCGCGATGTAATCCCCGTTAGCGCTGATAGGAATGACCGTTAAAAATAGCACGGTCGCAAAGAGAATCAGCATCACCCCCCCAGCGACTTTAATCGCCGGCATCACCCAGCGTTGTCCCGCCGCGCCGCCAAAAAAGGCAACCGTCCGTTCGCGCGCATAGCGTACGGCAAGCGATAGCCCAAGAATGGACAGCGCCGTACCGAGGGCCATCGTCATCACGGCGGCAATTCCCCAACTGACAATACCGAGCGCATTGGCGAACATCAGAATCATAATAGCGCCGCTGCATGGTCGGGCACCGATTGCCAGAATGACCCCCAGACGGGTTTTCCAGTCGCTTTCAGCCAGCGCGATTCCTACGCCGTGATTCCCACAACCACACTGTTCATCGTGCTGGTGCAGCGGTTTGAGCGATGAAATGGTCATTTTGCGCGGGCGCAGGCTTTTCAACGCCTGATAGATAACAAACAGCCCAAATGCGCCAATCATCACCGCGCTGATTTTCTCTACATACCAGCGACTGGTGCTCAGATCGCCGGAGGCCAGGTTAAAGCCCACCGCCAGAATAAAGACAAACATAATCGCGCTAACGCCCTGCATCAGGCTACCGATAAACGGCACCACGCGGGCGGCCATCAGGCTTTCGCGGTTGGTGCTGAGATAGGTGGTAACGATGAATTTGCCGTGTCCTGGGCCAACGGCATGCAGCACGCCATAGAAGAACGCGCCGGTTAACAGCCATAACCCACCGCTGTATTCGTGATTATTGAGCTGTAGCAAATACATCACCAGATAGCGGTGCAGGGTGATTTGTGTCGCCAGACACCACTGAATAAAGGCGTTCCAGTGGGTGTGCAGGCTGAATGCGGTGGTGAGTAAGAGCAACAGCACTAGCCCAGCGGTAGGAATACGCCAGTCGCGCGTAAGACGTTGTGCGATCATCATCAGGCTCGCGGTGAGGGGAATTCAGAACAGTATAGTAATGCAGAGTCTGGCGGGTTTGCTATCCGCCCGCAGGATTTCGCAGCGAGCGGATAGCAAGAGCAGAGAAGGAACGAATTAGCTTTTGGGATCAAACAGATCGGTTTTCAGCGTGTCGTAATCCACTTTTTGTAACTGGAAGTTGGTGATGTAGACCTTGCCGGCTTTCTGCGAGGAGACAAAGCGATATTTCGGCACGATCTCCTGCGTCTGGATCCCCGTCCACTGCGAGAAGAAGCTCAGGAAATCGTTAGCGGAGCGGCGGGCCTTGATGACGTTGTGCTTTTTGTCATCGCTGGACAGCACCATAAACGGCACCTGGAAGTTCTGCTGGTATTTATCATCATGCGCCAGATACTGCACCGCTTTACCGCGCTCTTTAAACGCCAGCCCGTGATCGGAGAAATAGACCATCGAGAAGCTGTCGGTATTGCGACGCAGCTGATCGTACAGCTGGCTGAGCAGACTGTCGGTTTGCGTCATGGTGTAGAGGTAGCATGAGGTCTCTTTCGACTGCACAAACTGCGCATATTTGCCCTGAGTACGGTCGCAGGCCTGTGGATGTGAACCCATCAGATGCAGCACAATCAGCTGCGGCTGGCTACGTGCGGTCGAAAGTACCTGCTCGGTCATTTTCAGCAGCGCTTCATCACGGGTATTTTTGTCCGCTTCGAAATCACCATTTTTCAGGAAGTGCACCTCATCGGCGCGTTTGGCGATACTGGCAATCGCCGTATCGTATTCGCCAATCTGCCCCTGGTTGGAGAACCACCAGGTCTGGAAGCCCGCGCGGTTGGCGAGGGTGACGAAGTTATCCTGATACAACGGTTTACCGTCCACCACGCGGTTTAAGGTCAGCCCCAGCGATTTCTGCGTTGATCCGCTGGCGGCAATATAGTTGGTGAACAGGTTGCCGTTTACCGAACTGGCAAACGGCGTGTTGTCCCAATGGCCGCCAAAAGCGCCCAGCGCATCACGGCGCGCGCTTTCGCCAATCACCACCACGTAGGTGTGATATTTCGGCTTCACGGCGAGCACGTTCCAGGTGTCTTTCATATTGGAAAGCTCAGCCATGCGCCGCTGCTCGTCAATCACCTCGTTGTTGTTAACGACGATGTCTTTGACGAAACGGAAGGCCGGGTAGCCGGTATCTCTCAGTTTAAAGCCCCAGCCGGTCAGCTGGTTTTGAATAGGCTGGACGAAGAACACGCCGATGCAAAACACCAGACACAGCGTTTCCATCACGCCCCAGCGCTTTTTGTCGGTGACCTTACGGCGAACGGCAATGACCCCGAGCGCGAAAATAAACAGGCCAACGAGGTAGCTGTACCACGGGAAGATGGTGAAGATTTCCGTCGACTCTTCGACGTTAGTTGAGTGCAGCGCCAGCAGAGTGTTGAAGTTCGGCGCGCCGTAGGCCTGGCTAAAGGGAAAATAGAGCGCCCCTACCAGAGAATAAACCCCCAGAATGACCTTCTGCGTTTTCGGCACGGTGCACCACAGCAAATGCAGGACGCCGGTAAAGGCGACGGCATAGAGCAGGCTAAAGGGATAGCCCAGCGCCAGGTTAATCAGGATCGATTGTAAAAAATAAAATCCCGTCCACGGGCTCAGGGCAAGCCCACGTGCAGCGAGGGTTTCTTTCAGGGTTAGATTCATAGATAGCAACTATAAAAACGCCATGTGCATCCCCTGGCGTCAAGGGGTCTTTATTGGCCAGACAATGCGTGAAGAGGGGGAAGCAAAGTACAGGGCTGCGCAAAGATAAAGCGTGCTTATTATTGGGTCAACTACTGATAACGAATTGTTTTGGGAGGAAGACTGCAAAACCAGAAAATAACCGGGGTTTTTGGGGCGGAAGGGTTAGGTTGCCAGCGAAATGTGACGGAAAGATGAAGCGGCGATGCGCTCGCCGCTTAGCGGGACGGAGTGTCCTGTTGCGGTTTATTGTTGAACAGGTCGCACAGCATACCGATCAACATTAACCGGACTTTAAAAGGAGAGTGACTAAACACGCTGATACACCTCTTGAATTCGTTCATGGTTTCCTCCTGCTATTTGGCCCGTCATTCCGTGACGAGCGTTTGCATTACATACAGATATAGCACAGGCTATATTTTATAGCTATGGCTAAAACGTTAAATTTTTGTGCTCGGGTCACAATCCATTACAATGGGCCCACTTGATATGACGCGTTCAGGCGTCACACAGATGAGGAAGTGCTATGAGCCGCCGCGCAGGTACGCCAACAACTAAAAAAGCGACGCAGCTGGTTAACGTTGAAGAACACGTCGAAGGGTTCCGTCAGGTGCGTGAAGCGCATCGCCGGGAGCTGATTGATGATTATGTTGAGCTGATTTCGGATTTGATCCGCGAAGTAGGGGAAGCGCGGCAGGTGGATATGGCCGCTCGCCTTGGCGTCTCTCAGCCGACGGTGGCTAAAATGCTTAAACGCCTGGCAGGCGTTGGGCTGATTGAACAGATCCCATGGCGTGGGGTATTCCTGACGCCGGAAGGGGAGAAGCTGGCGCAGGAGAGTCGCGAGCGTCATCAGATCGTTGAGAACTTCCTGTTGGTGCTGGGCGTCAGCGCCGACACTGCCCGCCGCGATGCGGAAGGCATTGAGCACCATGTCAGCGAAGAGACGCTGGACATGTTCCGTCAGTTTACCCAGAAACATGGGCAATACGTGGAATGAACCTCCCTTTTATACGGTCGCTAGCCCGCGACCGTTTTCTGCATCTGCTGATTATCGTCGGCGTTCTGCTGAGCTTTTTCGTTCCCTTCATGCCATCACGCTGGCCTGTGGCCATTGATTGGCACACCATCATTACTCTGAGTGGCCTGATGCTGCTGACCAAAGGGGTTGAGCAGAGCGGTTATTTTGATGTCCTCGGGCGCAAAATGGCGCGTCGCTTTGCCACCGAGCGGCAGCTGGCGCTGTTTATGGTGCTGGCAGCGGCGCTGCTCTCCACCTTTCTCACCAACGACGTAGCGCTGTTTATCGTCGTGCCGCTGACCTTAACGCTGAAAAAATGGTGCGCGTTGCCGATTAACCGGCTGATTATTTTCGAAGCGCTGGCGGTCAACGCCGGATCGCTGTTAACGCCTATCGGCAACCCGCAGAACATCTTGCTATGGGGACGATCCGGCCTATCGTTCCCGGCGTTTACGCTACAAATGTTGCCGTTAGCGCTGGCGATGATGGTTACGCTGCTGGTGCTGTGCTGGTTTTGCTTCCCGGCGAAAAAGCTGCAGTTTCAGAGCAGTGATATCACGCCATCGTGGCAGCCACGGCTGGTGTGGAGCTGCCTCGCGTTCTATGTCGTCTTTCTGACCGCGCTCGAAATGAAGCAGGAGCTGTGGGGCCTGGTGATTGTGGCCGTTGGTTTTCTGCTGCTGGCAAGGCGCGTGGTATTCGGCGTGGACTGGACGCTGCTGCTGGTGTTTATGGCGATGTTTATCGACGTACACCTGCTGACCCAGCTTCCCGCATTGCATCAGGTGTTGAGCGGGGTGAGCGGATTGTCTGATGCGCCGCTCTGGCTCACGGCGATTGGGCTGTCGCAGGTTATCAGCAACGTCCCATCGACTATTCTGCTGCTCAACTACGTGCCGCCGTCGCTGCTGCTGGCGTGGGCGGTAAACGTCGGCGGCTTCGGGTTGCTGCCAGGCTCGCTGGCAAACCTGATTGCCCTGCGTATGGCGGCAGACCGACGCATCTGGTGGCGCTTCCATCTGTACTCGATCCCGATGCTGCTGTGGGCAGCGGCGGTGGGATACGGGCTGCTCGCCATCGTCAACCGCTCGTAGCCTCTTGCGGGTCGTGTAGGCCTGATGGCGGCGCTGCCTTATCCGGCCTACATAATCGCTTCTCTGTCTTCAGGGAAAAAAACTCTACATTCGAAGCGTAGCCCGGCCAAGCGAAGCGCCGTCGGGAAAAAACCTCTCCGACTCACAAAAAACGATCTCCAGGGTTGCGCACTTTTTCGACTTTGCGTTATATGACTAGTCATTAAATTTAAATGACTAGTCATATAGGAGCCGAACCATGAAACCATCACTGCCCGCCAACTTCCTCTGGGGCAACTCTGTTTCCAGCATGCAGACCGAGGGCGCCTGGAATGAAGGCGGCAAGGGAATGTCGGTATACGATATTCGCGAACCGAAAGAGTTCGCCTCTGACTGGAAGGTGGCGACGGATTCGTATCATCGCTATGAAGAAGATTTTGATTTGATGAAAGACCTGGGCATGAACTGCTATCGCTTCCAGATTGCCTGGAGCCGCGTGTGCCCAACCGGTGACGGTGAGTTTAACGAAGAGGGCATTGCCTTCTACGACCGTTTCATCGATGCGCTGATTGAGCGCGGCATTGAGCCGATGATCTGCCTGTACCACTTCGATATGCCGCTGGCGATGGCGGAAAAATACAACGGCTTTACCGACCGTCGTGTGATGGACGCGTTTATCCGCTACGGCAAAAAAGTGATCGACTCCTTCGGCGACAAGGTGACCTGGTGGCTGACCTTTAACGAGCAGAACCTCTACCATATGCCGGAAACGTTCCTGATCTCCGGCTATATGCGCGGCGACAAAACCCTGCGCGAGCTTTATGAAATTCAGCACCACGTGATGATGGCCCACGCGCATCTTACCAATTACCTGCACGACACCAAACCGGGCAAGCTGATGGGCGGTATGCTGGCGCACGCTCAGGTTTATCCGGCTACCTGCAAGCCCCGCGATGTCTTCTGCGTTCAGCAGCTCGATGAATTCTTCAACCAGAACCTGCTACGCGCTTTTGCGGGCGAGGGCTACAGCCCGGAAGTGATGCACTTCGTTAAGCAGTCCGGCTTTGACGACATCTACCGTGAGGAAGATTTGGCGGTGCTGGCGTCCATGAAAAACGACTACATGGCCTTCAGCTACTATGCCAGCCGTACCCTCAACAGCGACGCTATCCCGGAAGGCACGGCGGTGAACAACTATATGCTGTTTGGCGACACGCCGAACCCGCACCTGAAAGCTACGGAGTGGAACTGGCAGATAGACCCGCTCGGTTTTCGCAGTATTATTACGCGCTATTACAATGACTGGCGTCTGCCGGTATTCCCGATTGAGAACGGCATTGGGGTGATTGAATCCTGGGATGGCGAACATATCATTGAAGATGACTATCGCATTGCCTATCATCGCGACCATATCAACGCCATGAAGGCGGCGATTTTTGAAGATGGCGCGCAGGTCATTGGCTATCTTGGCTGGGGGCTGATTGATATTCTGAGCTCGCAGGGAGATATGCGTAAACGTTACGGCGTGGTCTACGTCAACCGTGAAAACCACGATTTAAAAGACCTGAAGCGTGTGCCGAAGAAAAGCTACGAATGGTTGAAAAAAGCGATTCATAGCAACGGCGAAGAGATGTAATAACAGGAGCGGGTAATGGCGGCGAAATACATCGCGATAGCGCGGGAAATTAAAAAACGGATTATCAGTCGGCAGTATTCCGCCTCTGAACCATTGCCCGACCAGTTTGCGCTGGCGGCTGAGTTCGGTACCAGCCGGATGACCATCCAGCAGGCCATGCGCCAGCTGATCGTCGAAGGGCTGGTGTATACCCGCCAGGGGCAGGGCACGTTTGTGCGTAAGAATTTCCTGCAGCTTTCGCAGTGGGATGTTCCCGGCGCGGACTATTCCGGGGCCACCGAAACCTGGGAGCATCTTGGCACCGTCGAAAGCCAGGTCATTCGCTTTGAGCTGCGCTTTCCCACGGAAAAAGAGCAGGCTTCGCTGCTGGTCAACGCCGATGCGCCGGTCTATGACTTTGTCCGTCTGCGTCTGCTCAACGGCGAGCCGCTGTCGCTGGATATGACCGTGATGCCGGTGTCGCTGGTGCCGGGGTTAAGCAAAACGCATCTCGAAAGCTCGGTGTTTCGCTATGTGCAGGAAAATCTGGGCCTGAAGATGATGGGATCGTATCGGGTGGTGCGGGCAATCAAACCCGATGCGCTCGATCGGCAGCACCTAAGCTGTGAGCCCGGTGACCCGGTGCTGGAGGTGGAGCAGGTTATCTATCTGGATGACGGCACGCCGCTGGAGTACGCGCACTGCCACTATCGCTACGACCATGGCGGTATCGTGATAGTGAATAACGGATAAAAAAATGGCGGGTGATTAACCCGCCATTTTTATTTTGTTACCCGAACGATGTTCATGTAGGCCCGGTAAGCGAAGCGCCACCGGGCAACATCAGGCAATTAGTTCAGACGGACCGGCATACCGGAACGGTTTTTAACCGCCTGGTCAACGATGCTCTGGTCAACGTCAGCCTGGCTGGTCACGCTCTGCACCGCTTTAGTCAGCACAACCGGTACGGTTTCGCCGCCTTCAAACTGCGCTTCGGTAGTAGACAGCGGGTTGTGAACTTCCATAAAGCGGCTGCCATCTGGTTCGGTGGTTACTTTCACAGGCTCATCAATGAACTGTACGCGAGTACCGACCGGCACGTTCTGGAACAGGAACTTGATGTCTTCGTTACGCAGACGTACGCAGCCGTGGCTCACGCGCAGACCGATACCGAAGTTAGCGTTGGTGCCGTGGATCGCGTACAGACGGCCGATATACAGCGCGTACAGACCCATCGGGTTATCCGGGCCAGCAGGAACAACGGCTGGCAGCGGGTTACCGGCTGCGGCATATTCAGCATGCATTTTCGCCGTTGGGGTCCAGGTTGGGCCCGCTTTCTTACGTTCTACTTTGGTGGTCCAGCTGATAGGCGTATCTTTGCCCAGCTGGCCGATACCGATTGGCAGCACGATCACAGTGTTGGTGCCTTTCGGATAGTAGTACAGACGCATTTCTGCGCTGTTAATAACGATACCTTCATGCACGGTGTCCGGCAGGATCAGCTGCTGAGGAATGTTCAGCACGCTACCGCCTTTCGGCAGGTAGGTATCCACGCCAGGGTTAGCTTCCAGCATGTTAGACAGACCCATCTGGTACTGGGCCGCGAAGTATTCCAGCGGTTGCTTATTGTCTTCAGGAATGGTGATGACCTGATTCTGACCGACAATGCGGCTTCCATCGGTTGGCAGCGGATAGGTTACCGCCGATGCCGAATTACAGAAGCCTACGACAGCAAGCGCCGCAGCGAAAAGCGTAGTTAATTTCATGTTCATGTTGTGCGAGGTATCAGTGCCATTACAGCGGTTGTTTGAGAATTCAGACTGTTGGTAGGAGCGCATTATATGTGCATTCCTTGTCGCAGGGAATTCGGATGTGTACGAAATCACATTTTTTTCACTTGAGTTACAGTTTAGTCACTGGCGAAGGCGGGCGCTTTTTATTCGGAATTGTGGCAGAATAGGCGGTTTGTCACATTCTTCAGGATACTCCCGTGTTAGTTACCAGCAACGTTACCATGCAGTTTGGCAGTAAGCCGCTGTTCGAAAATATCTCCGTCAAGTTTGGCGGCGGCAACCGTTACGGCCTGATTGGCGCAAACGGGAGCGGCAAATCTACCTTTATGAAAATCCTCGGCGGCGACTTAGAGCCGACGCTGGGCAACGTTTCCCTCGATCCGAACGAACGCATCGGTAAGCTGCGTCAGGATCAGTTCGCCTTCGAAGAGTACTCCGTACTCGACACCGTTATTATGGGTCACGGCGAGCTGTGGGAAGTGAAACAAGAGCGCGACCGCATCTACGGTCTGGCGGAAATGAGCGAAGAAGACGGCTACAAAGTGGCCGACCTCGAAGTGCTTTACGGCGAAATGGACGGTTACTCTGCGGAATCACGCGCCGGCGAACTGCTGCTGGGCGTGGGTATTCCGCTGGAGCAGCACTACGGCCTGATGAGTGAAGTGGCTCCGGGTTGGAAACTCCGTGTGCTGTTGGCGCAGGCGCTGTTCTCTAACCCAGACATTCTGCTGCTCGATGAACCGACGAACAACCTGGATATCGACACCATCCGCTGGCTGGAGCAGACGCTGAACGAACGCGACAGCACCATGATCATCATTTCGCACGACCGTCACTTCCTGAACATGGTCTGCACCCACATGGCTGACCTCGACTACGGCGAACTGCGCGTGTACGCCGGTAACTACGACGAGTACATGACCGCAGCGACCCAGGCGCGTGAGCGCCTGCTGGCCGACAACGCCAAGAAAAAAGCGCAGATTGCTGACCTGCAATCCTTCGTTAGCCGCTTTAGCGCCAACGCCTCTAAATCTCGTCAGGCAACCTCTCGTGCCCGTCAGATTGACAAAATCAAGCTCGACGAAGTGAAAGCTTCCAGCCGTCAGAACCCGTTCATCCGTTTCGAACAGGAGAAGAAGCTGTTCCGTAACGCGCTGGAAGTGGAAGCGCTGACCAAAGGCTTTGATAACGGCCCACTGTTTAAAAACTTCAACCTGATGATGGAAGTGGGCGAGAAGATCGCCATTATCGGCGCCAACGGCGTGGGTAAATCCACCATGCTGAAAACCCTGGTTGGTGAACTGACGCCGGATAGCGGTACCGTGAAATGGTCTGAGAACGCCAGCATCGGTTACTACGCTCAGGATCACGCCGAAGATTTCGATAACGATCTCTCCGTGTTTGACTGGATGAGCCAGTGGAAACAGGAAGGCGACGACGAGCAGGTAGTTCGTGGCTTCCTCGGCCGTCTGCTGTTCAGCCAGGACGATATCAAGAAGCCTGCGAAGGTGCTGTCCGGTGGTGAGAAAGGTCGCATGTTGTTCGGTAAGTTGATGATGCAGAAACCAAACATTCTGGTGATGGATGAACCAACCAACCACCTGGATATGGAATCTATTGAATCACTGAATATGGCGCTGGAAATGTATCAGGGCACCCTGATCTTCGTTTCCCACGACCGTGAGTTCGTCAGCTCACTGGCGACCCGCGTGATTGAAATTACGCCTGAGCGCGTGGTGGACTTCAGCGGCAACTACGAAGATTACCTGCGCAGCAAAGGTATCGACGGTTAATTCCGTATCGCTTCCCGATGGCACGCGTGCCATCGGGAATTCTTGCGACATAACGTCTCACAAACAATTCATCAACAGCCTCTCGATACCCTCGCCACACCATAATTTCTGCACAGTTTTATGAAGAAATGACTCCCGCATATTCATTGATGGCGGAAGAGGCGATGCTGGCTTTTATTCGCCTGGTCATTGTCAAAAGTTAACCCTACCGCCCAATCCTTGAACGGAGCAGATACTGATGATCATTATGCGCTGGTGGTCAATGTCGTTTTGTACGGTGTGTTGATTGGTTTTTTAATTGCGGTGGCGTAAGAGACGCGCCGTTTTAGCTGGTAGGCTTAAACAAGCCGGGCAGGGTAAACGGCTACCCGGCGTTGAGCGATTATCGGTGGTGATGTATTACCGGTAGAGGAAAACCGTTGCTGACGTCAGAGGGGCCGCTGAACGCCGCCGGGCCGTATGCCTGCGCGATAGAACCATCGTTGTCGTCGTCAGAGAAACGACTCAGCGCCGTGGTTTTCGTTTGAGGATTTTGCGCAGCGGTTTCCTGCAAAGGGCGCTCCTGGAAGGCCAATGCGCTGGTAGAGCTGAGCAGTAATGCCATTGCCATCGTGGTCACTATTTTCATATTTTTGGGTCCGCAAATTGAGAGGGCATTCTGAAGGTATAGTGAGCACAAGAAAAACGCCATGAGCGGTTACACTCATGGCGTGCTTTGTTACCAATGGAAAACAATCAGCGGTTTATCCACTCTGCAGCGGCGACGCCGTTAACCAGTAACTGACGTTTTTCCCCTTCCGGCAGCGTCACCTTCAGCGCCTTCCACGCCGGACGATAATCGCCGCGCGCATTGACCTTCAGGTCAATAGTGCTACCCGTGCAGACCATCTCCCACTCCAGCCACAGCGCGTTGCCCTGCTGGTATCCCCACGACTCGCCGTCATCTTCAAACAGCAAGCCAGACGTGCTGCCCACGCCTTTCAGCGGATACAGCTTCAGCTCGCGCTGCGTATCCTCGGCGGCGTTAATAAAGGTAATGCGTTCGCTCATTGGAATACCGGCCCCGGCGCGAACCAGCAGCGGTAGCTTCTCCAGCGGCGCATCGAGGGTTATCCACTGGCCGCCGCTGAACCACTCGCTGGTGTAAAAATCGTACCAGCCGGTCTCGTTGTCCGGCAGCCAGACGCGGCGCTCGCGCTCGCCTGCTTCCACGACGCTGGCGACCAGAATATCGCGGCCGAGCAGGAAGTCGTCGCACTCAGCAAACGTCTGTTCATCATGCTCGTGGTCCAGGAACGTTGGGCGCAGCATCGGTTCATCGTCAGCGTGCGCTTGCCACAGCAGGGTGTAGAAGTACGGCAGCAGGCGGTAGCGCAGTTCAATAGCGCTGCGGATAGCCGGGGTAATGGCGGGATACATCCACGGTTCGTTGACGGTATGGTCATCATTCCAGGAGTGGATGGTAAAGCGTGGGTGCATCACGCCGTTTTGTACCCAACGCACGAACAGTTCCGGGTCTGGTTTATCGCCGGAGAAGCCGCCGACGTCATGCCCGAGGTTGTAGAGGCCAGACAGGCTCATCCCCAGCCCCATGCGGGTGTTGTAACGCAGGGTATCCCAATTGGTGCGGTTATCGCCGCTCCAGGTCTGCACGTAGCGCTGCATCCCGGCGCAGCCGGAGCGAGAAATCAGGTACGGGCGCTTGTTCGGTGCAAAGCGCTGCTGGGCTTCCATGGAGGCGCGAATCATCAGCAGCGGCATCACCGGGCGAATATGCTTGATGGCAATCTCTTTGCCAAAGCCGTGGCAGCGCGCTTCGCCGTCCCAGACTTCAAACTCGTTGTTATCGTTCCAGGTGGAGTCGATACCCATCTCCAGCAACTGGTCGGTGACCCCGTTCTGCCACCAGGCCACGGTCTGCGGGTTGGTGAAGTCGAGGTGCGAGCCTTCGTCGTCCCAGAAGCTGGAACGCTCCGGACCGTCGCTTTCGGAATCGCGAATAAACAGCGCCTGTTCCGCCACCTCGCTGTAGCGCGGGTGATCCTGCAACAGGCACGGCTTGATGTTCGCCGCCAGATGCAACCCGGCATCGTGGAATGCCCGGCTCATCACCTTCGGCTGCGGCACTTTGTCGTAGTTCCAGTTGAACACGTAGCGCTTGCCGTTAATCGAGGTGTAGCCGGAAGAGAGCTGGAACGAGTCGCACGGAATGGCATGTTCGTCGCACAGACGAATAAAGTTCATCAGCTGGTTCTGCGCGTCCGGCGCGTCGGTGTAGTGCATGGTGGAACCGCTATAGCCGAGGCTCCATTTTGGCCCGAACAGCGTTTTACCGGTTAGGCGGACGAAGGCTTTGGTTACGTCGAGCACGCGTTCGCCGGTGAACAGGTAGTAGTCGATATCCCCGGCCTCGGCCTGCCAGCGGCGGTAGGCAGTGTGATAGTTGTCGATCTCGTTGCCGAGATCCAGCCAGCAGCTGCTGAGGTTGTCGTAAAACAGCCCGAAGCTCACGTCATCGCGGCGGGTGATGGTAAACGGAATATGTTTGTACAGCGGGTCGGTGCTGACCGCGTTATAGCCCATCGCATCGAGGTTGCGCATCTCATAGCGTTTGCCGGTACGCTGCAGGTCGCCGGCTTTATCGCCGAGGCCATAAAAACGCTCGTCCTTGCGGCGGCTCTGATAGTGCGCCACGCCGTCGCCGTGGGCGTTAACCAGATAGGCGCTGGTCGGGCGATCGTTGACCAGCGGCTGCCACTCGCCCTCGGCGTTACGGTAGTGCCACTCAATCCACAGCGGCTGATGGACGGTCGCGCGCAGAGATTCGGTCGCTACCGTCACGGTGTCATCCTGCTGGCTCAGCGTCCAGGCCGGCAGGGTAAAACCGCTGAGATCCTCACGGTCACGCCCTTCCCACGGCACATCCTGCGCTGGCGCGATACTCCAGGTGCGGTCCAGCGCCAGCTCGCCTTTGCGTTTTAACAGCACGCGGAACAGATTCTCCTCCAGCACGTACAGGCACAGCGTGTGCTGGCCGTCGACCAGCAATTCGACGTGATGAGTTGACTGTTTTTGCAGGGTCCAGTTTTTCAGCGTTTTCATATCTACATCCACTCTCAGGCGCGTTTTGCGCGACGTTCAGCAATAAAAGAAACCAGGAAGATGGCGCCAATCAGGTCGAAGAAGCCCATGGCGATAAACAGCGGGTTGAAGCCGATTTTGTCGGCGGTCACCCCGATAATCAGGGAAAAGATGAAGCTCGCGATCCACGCCGCGGAACCGCGCATGCCGTTTACGGTCGCCATCTGGCCTTTATCGAAAGACTCTACGACCAGGGCGCTCAGCATGCAGGAGATGATCTGGTGACCGAAGCCGCCAATCGACATCAGTACCACGGCGACGATAGGATCTTTGGTCAGTGCGACCACGGCGAGCGACACCATTAAGAAAGCACCGGTAACGGAGCTCGCCACGGTAGAGTTAACGCGCGAGCAGCCAAACAAGCGGACATACAGGCGGGTTAAGTAACCGCTGGCGACGCTGCCGAGGTCGGCGGCGAGGAACGGCAGCCAGGCGAACAGGGCGATCTGCTTGAGATCCATGTTGTACTGTTTGGCGAAGTAGAGCGGCATCCAGAAGCTGAAGACCGCCCAGGCCGGTTCCGCCATAAACGCCGGAATGGCGATACCGTAGAAGCGTTTGTTTTTGCCAACGGTTTTCAGCGCGGTGAGGAACGGCAGTTTGACCGGCGGCGCTTCGTTATCCTGGCGGATATAGTCCAGCTCGGCCTTGCCCAGGTTCGGGTGCTTGTCCGGGTTATGGTAGAACACCCACCACAGCACCACCCACGCTGCCGCCAGCACACC
The DNA here is from genome assembly GCF_046569695.1 of Kluyvera sp. 142486. Classification (NCBI taxonomy): domain Bacteria; kingdom Pseudomonadati; phylum Pseudomonadota; class Gammaproteobacteria; order Enterobacterales; family Enterobacteriaceae; genus Kluyvera; species Kluyvera sp. 142486. The sequence continues at coordinate 146,589 of NZ_JBKHUI010000004.1, read as the reverse complement.
GGTAAACATAAACGCGCCCTGCCAGCCGAAGGAGGCGTGAGCAAAGTAAATGATCGGCGGCGCCAGCATCGCGCCGATAGAAAAGCCTACGCCCGCCCATCCTGCCGCTACCGGGCGTTCGGATTTCGGGAACCACTCGCCAATGGTCTTGGCGTTTGCCGGGGTCGCCGCCGCTTCCGCGCCGCCCATAAAGAAGCGCAGCAGCGCCAGATGCACCCAGTTACCGGCCCCCGCATGCAGCAGGCAGGCCAGCGCCCACAGGCTGGCGCAAATCATAAACCCCAGCTTGAGGCCAATCACATCAATCAGCCAGCCGCACAGCGGCTGGAACAGGGTGTAGGCAATCTGGAACGCCCCGACAATCCACGAATACTGTTCGGTGGTGATCCCAAGGCTGGTTTTCAGCTCCGGGGCCAGAATGCCCAGTGAGTTACGGGTGATGTAGTTGACGGTGACGCCGAGTAAAAAGAGGACCAGCATCCACCAGCGCAGGTTTTTGACTACGCGGCGCGTTTTGCTGACGGCCATATCATTATTGATACCCTGGCTCATAGGGTTCTCCACAGGATGATGTAGGGGACGGCGCGCCAACTGCGTGGGGGAGTTGTCACACCACTTTTATTAAGATTTTGATTGTTATCGTTTTTGTTTGTGCTCACTTCCACCGTTCTTGTATGGAAGTTGTTCTACCAATTTACAGTAGGAGACAATAAAAGCGGGGGAAAGCGGGTTTTGTGCACGTTTTTTCATAACTGGCTGATATAGATTACGTACAATCATTCAAATCCCGTCAGCGTGCGGTTTTTATGTCATGAAAATTCTTTCATTTATGAATTAGAGGCGGATCACAAAATGGAAAAGAAGCTAAAAATTGCGGAAATTGCCGCGCGAACCGGGCTCTCCGCCAGCACCGTTTCGCGGGTATTAGCAGGGAAAGCCAACACCAGCGACCGCGCCCGTGAAAAGGTGCTGGCCTGCGCGCGTGAGCTGGGGGTGATGGACGGCATGGCGGCGGGCCGCATGTTGCTGAACAACCTGATAATCTTTGCGCCGCCAAGAGCGTTTGATGAGCGGTCGGACATCTTCTACTACCGCGTGATTCAGAGCATCAGCAAGGCGTTGGCACCGCACGAGGTGCGCCTGCGCTATTGCCCGCTGGAAGAGAACGACGGTGATCCCACGCTGTTTTTGTCGCGTATGAACGAGCCGGAGACGCAGGCGGCCATTCTGTTGGGTATCGACGATCCGCATATTCACGATCTAGCCGCCGATCTCGGCAAGCCCTGCGTGCTGATCAACTGTCGAGACGATCGCATGCGATTACCTGCTATCGCGCCGGATCACCGCACGATCGGCGCGTTTGCCGCCCGTTATCTGTTTGAAATGGGCCACCGTGAGGTGATGAACGTGATGTGCCTGCGCCGCTACACTATGGAGCAGCGGCTGGCGGGCATTAAAGAGTCGTGGCGGCAGCACAACCTCGTTTTTCAGCATGAGCGTGACCTACTCAATATCGGCAGCTTTAGCGCCAAAGGGGCGGAAGAGAAGGTAGGGGCGTGGCTTGATGCGCTTGGCAACCGCCCGATGTCGACGGCGTTTCTGGTCGGCGGTGATTTTATGGCGGCGGGCACCATCAACGCGCTGCGCCAGCGCGGGCTGCGCGTGCCGCAGGATGTTTCGGTAATGAGCATCGATGGTTTTAACCTGGCGGCGATTGAAGATGTGCCGCTAACGGCGGTTCACGTCCCGCGCGATGAGTTGGGCGTTGAGGCGGTACAGATGCTGCAACAGCGGCTCATTCGCCCGGACGCGCCGGTTGGCTCGCTGCTGCTGCATGGGCGGCTGGCGGTGCGGGAATCGGTCAGGCGGGTGCGCCCCGGAAAAGGGCACACCGCCGTGGAACGGGAAGGGCTATACGACAATCAGTTGTCGATACCGAGCGCCCGTTTGCCGTGAATGTTGAGGTCGGCGAGGGTGAAACGCCCTTGCCAGTCGGCTTCGTAGTCTTCGCGCGGGAAGTCGCCCGGCGAGGCTCCTCGCTCCAGCGCAGCCTTCACCTTATGGGCGTAGGCGAGGTTTTTCGCACACATCGGGGCCGCCGGAATATACATCACGTTGCCCCAGCCTTGCTGGTTTTCGACTGGTGCCACTGAGTGGATCACGTCGCAGTGCCACCATACGGAATCCCCCGCCTCAATGGCGGGAATGGCGGTCAGTGCGCTGATCAACAGCGGGTGCCACTTCTCGGAAATCGGCAGTACTTTTCCCGGCGCGACGCCGCAGAGTTCGTCGTCAGGCACATCATCCAGCAGCGGACGCAGCAGCACGTAGGCCATCGCTTCTGGAATCGACACCACGTGCAGCAATCCCTGATCGGGAATCATATCCGAGAGCGCCGTCCAGCCCTGGAAGGTACGGAATACCGAGCATTTGGTGGTGTTATCGACGGTGTACTCTTCCACATCGGTGCGGTGCGCGGCGTTCCACGGGTCATATTGTTCAATATTGCCGTTAAACACGTTGGCAAACACCTGCTGGTAGGCTGGCAGCAGCCAGCGCTCCAGCGCGCCGGAGTCAGTATGCGCGCCCAGACCTTTAGACGTGGTACCCGGCGGGCGGCGGCGAATACGGTCCGGGTAGATAACGCTGATATCCGGGTTAAACCACTGCTTACCGTCGCTTTCCACCTGCCACAGGCGGTTCAGGAATGACTGCGCCAGCGCCATCTCGGGGCTCTGGCGGGCCTGCATCTGCGCCTGGGACCAGTAGATGGGGTAAATCTCCGGGCGTGAGGCATCCAGCGAACCGAAGAAGGTGTCGCCCGGACCTTTGTAGACATCGTCAAAGCGGTTGAGGTCGAGGTAGTCGAGCATTGAACGATCCCAGGCCAATGCCTGTTCACGAAGGAAATGACCTTTGATTACCGCACAGCCGCGGCGCTTCACTGCTGCGCGAGTGGCGTCAGTGATTTTTCCGGCGGCGAGATCGGCATACGGGATCTCTGGCCACACCGGCTGACCCTGAGCCTTTAGCGCGTTAATTTCCGCCACGCGGGCTTCAATGGTGGCGCTCAGACGGTCAAATACCGCCTGCACATCGCCAATCTGTGCGCGCAGCGCCTGCTTCATCTGGCGAATCGCCGCTTTCGGGTCGGTGGGCAGCGTTTCGTGGGTAAAGGACATTGTCATATCAACCTCGCAATCTTTCATTCGAAAGTAAAAAACATTACAAATGATACTTTAAGTTAAAATAAAGTTAATGCAAGTTTAAATTTTTGCGTTCAATCACGAAGGTAAAGAAAGATGAATACGTAGGCCGGATAAGGCAACGCCGCCATCCGGCAATGTGCCCGGAGGTGCCTGATGGCGGCGTTGCCTTATCAGGCCTACATAGGGAGAGAATTAGAAAGGTGCGGTGCTGTCGAGCACGGCCTGAATCACATTCAGCGCGCCGTCGTGGTTGTTATCGTCGGTCTGGTAGTCGGCGATAGCTTTAATGCTTTCACCCGCGTTGCCCATGGCGAAGGCGTACTTCACCAGCTTAAGCATTTCGGCATCGTTGCCGCTGTCGCCAATCGCCACGCACTGCTGCGGCGAAAGCTGCCAGCGTTTCAGCAGACGACTGATGCCGTTGGCTTTGTGTAGGCCTGGAATAATGAGATCGACAAAGCCGAAACCGCTGGTAACCGGCTTCATAATGCCGTCGAGGGAGACGTGCAGTTTATCAATCAGATCGGGAATGTCGCTATCCGGCAGGTTCAGCGAGAATTTGAACATCTTGTCGTCGACGTCGTGGAAGTTCGCCACGCGCTTTAAGCGGTAGTAGTGTTTGGACATCAGCTCGACCAGCGCCTCTGGCGCACTCTCGCTGATGTAGGCGCTTTCCAGACCGCAGGCGACGAAATACATCTGCGGGTCTTTCAGCAGTTCACCAATCACCACCTGATATTCATGCTTTGTCAGCTCACCGTGGAAAAGCTGTTGCCCGTGCTCGTACACCAGCGCGCCGTTTTCGGCGACAAACGAGATACGATCGCGGATTTCAGGGAAGAAGGTAATCAGCTGGTAGTACTGGTTGCCGCTGGCAACGACGAATTCAATATCACGCTGTTGAAGCTGTTCAAACTGCGCCAGAAACCGCGAACGGTCGTAGGTCTTGGCGTCATTAAGAAAAGTTCCGTCCATATCAGTGACGATAACTTTAACGGTCATGCGGGATGCTCCTGGGGTAACTTCGGCCAGAAACAATTTAATTACAATGTGAGCTAAAGCACAAATTTATTTCATTCGAAAGAGAAGTGGCGGGAGAGTTGTGCGCGTTGGACCCTCACCCCGGCCCTCTCCCTGGAAGGGAGAGGGGGAATTCACCAACGGCACCGACCGGTTCCCTCTCCCTGGAGGGGGAGGGGGAATTTACCAACGGCGCCGACCGGTTCCCTCTCCCTGGAGGGGGAGGGGGAGGGGGAATTTACCAACGGCGCCGACCGGTTCCCTCTCCCCTAGGGGGAGAGGGTTAGGGTGAGGGGGAAAAGCACCGACCTACAGTGTATGCTCCGTACGCGCAATAATATCGTCCTGCGCATCCGGCGACAGCGCGGTAAAGAACGCCGAATACCCCGCCACGCGCACCACTAAATCACGGTACTGATCCGGATGTTTCTTCGCTTCCAGCAGCGTTTCGCGCGACACGATGTTGTACTGAATATGCCAGCCTTTGTGCACCTCGAAGAAGGTGCGCAGCAGCGCCATCAGCTTCTGTTTATCGCTCTCATTCTCAAGCGTTGCCGGGTTCAGCTTCTGGTTTAACAGCACGCCGCCAAGAATTGCTGAGGTTGGCAGTTTCCCCACCGAGCTAATCACCGCCGTTGGACCAAGATGGTCGGTCCCGGATGCCGGGCTGGCCCCTTCGGCAAGCGGGGTTTTGGCTTTACGGCCGTCCGGCGTTGCCATGGTCTGCGCGCCAAACGGCACGTTGGCCGAGATAGAGGACGTGCCAGCGTAATAGTTGCCGCCAATCGGGCCACGACCATAGCGCGGGTTGTGATATTGCTTCAGCTCGTCGATATAGGTCTGGTAGGCGCGAGCCAGCAGGGTGTCGACGCTGTCATCATCGTTGCCGTACTTCGGCGCGCCGTTGATCAACCGCTGGCGCAGCTGCTCGTGGGTCAGGCCGTCATAGTCTTCCGCTAGCGCTTTTGCCAGCTCCTGCTGACCAATCAGTCCCTGATCGAAGATCAGCTTTTTCACCGCCGCCAGGCTGTTGCCGAGGTTGGCAATACCCACCTGCAGGCCGGAAACCCAGTCGTATTTCGCGCCGCCCTGTTTGATGCTTTTCGCCCGCTCAATGCAGTCATCAACCAGCGCCGAGCACAGAATATCGTGCACGTTCTCTTCCAGCATGGTGTCGACCACGTACTCGATCTCAATCGATTTACGGGTGTAGTAGCGAATCTGGGTGTCCCAATCCGCCAGCATCTGGTCGAAGCTGGCGAAGTTGCCCTGCGACAGCGCGTGTTCTTGCGGCAGGAACACCTTGCCGCTGGTGGCATCACGGCCGCCTTCCATCGCCGCCAGCATCACGCGGGCAAAGTTGATAAAGCTCATGCCGGTGCAGCGGTAGCCCCACTTGCCGCCGACGGCGGTTTCGATACAGCCGATGGCTGCATAGTCGTAGGCATCTTCCGGCTCAACGCCGAGTTTAATAAATTCCGGGATAACGATTTCATCGTTGTTAAACGCCGGCATGCCGAAGCCGCAGCGAATCACCTGCACGCAGGCGTCGAGGAAGTCGTTGCTCATGCCCGCGTGGTAGCGCACGCTCAGATTTGGCTGGGTTGAGCGCAAGCGGCCGCAGGATTCGAGAATCGCGTAAGAGAGCGGGTTCACCGCGTCCTGCACTTCACCGTTCATCAGCTTCTGGCCGCCGATGGTGACGTTCTGATACAGCGGGCTACCGGCGGAAGCCTTAGAGTGCGAACCGGAACGAATCTTGTTCACTTCCAGCAGCTTCAGCCAGCAGCTGTGCAGCAGCTCGATAGCGTGTTCGCGGTCCAGCGTCTGTTCCAGCTCAACGTCGCGACGGTAATACGGATAGAGATACTGGTCCATACGGGCAAACGACACCGAGTGGCCGTTGGACTCAATTTGCAGAATCAGCTGGATGAAGTAGCACAGCTGGAGCGCCTGCCAGAAGGTTTTTGGCGGCTCGTGGGCAATGACATCGCAGTTTTCCGCCATTGCCAGCAGCTCATCGCGGCGGCTTTCACGAATCTCTTCGGCAGCCATTTTGCGCGCCAGTTCCGCGAAACGTTCGATGTGCAGACTCACCGCGTCCAGCACGATATCAATGGCTTTCAGGAACTGGTCGCCGTGCAGGTCTTCCAGCACGGTCAGGTTGATGCGGGTGCGGCGCTCGGCTACCTTAGCGCGCATACCGTCGAGGCCTTTTTCCAGCAGCAGCGGGAAGTTCACCGCCAGGTGGGCATCACCGGAGGTCATGTTGCCTTCAGCTTTGATGATACCGGTCGCCAGCAGCGCTTTTTGCTCGTCGGTGAACATGCCGTAGCAGCGGTCCTGTACGGTCTGGCCGCGCCACCATGGGCACACTTCGTGCAGCACGCGCTTGTTCTCTTCGCTGACTGCAAAGCCAGCGCCTGGGCGATCCGCCAGGTCGTCGATCTCTTTTTCAATCCAGCTGACGGTGTATTCCGGGAAGATAGGTGCGGCGCGCACTTCGCTTGCCTGGTTGCCGATAATCAGCTCGTCGTGCTTGATCCAGATAGTGCGCTCTGCGAGGTGATGGGCCAGCGCCAGCGCACGGCGAACCGGGATCGGCTTGTCGAGGTGCTGCTGATAGGCTTCGGTATAGTGACGCGCACGTTCGGTGCACACCGGCGGCTTCACGATATGAACCAGCGCGTTTTTGTGGGCCTGAATGCGGTCGGTCAGTTTATCGAGTTTCAGAGTGGTCATCGTTTTATCCTCGTAGTGTCGCTGTTAACCCTTTTTCACCGGCATACTGTTGAGCAAAATCCAGCAGCTCAGGGTCATTCAGCGGCTTATCGGGTGCGAAGTAGGGAAGGCCGAGCAGGGCATATTTATTGATGCCGAGCGTGTGGTAAGGCAGAAAATGAATCTCGCGCACGCCGGGCATTTCGTCGGCGGCAAAATCGGTAATCGCTTTAATCGAGGTTTCGTCGGCGTTAAAGCCCTGAATCAGCGGCACGCGCAGCGTGACCTGTTTACCGGCGGCTGACAGCCGCTTCAGGTTATCCAGCACGCGCTTGGCCGAGCCGTCGGTCCACTGTTTAAAGCGTGCTTCATCGACATGTTTGAGGTCAGCCAGGAACAGGTCGATATAGGGCAGCGCGGGTTCAAGGTAGCGCCACGGCACGTGCAGACAGGTTTCAACGGCGGTGTGAATCCCCTGTTCGTGCGCGCTTTTTAGCAGTGATAGCGCCAGTTCCGGGTTCATAAACGGTTCGCCGCCGGACAGGGTCATGCCACCGCCGCTGCGGTCATAAAACGGTTTATCGCGCAGCACGGTGGCCATAATCTCGTCGGCGCTTTTCTCTTCCCCGCAGACGGTTAACGCCTGGGTTGGGCAGCAGGTGGTCAGTGTGGCAAGGTGGGCGTCATCCAGCTTTTCCCGATGGATAACCAGCCCGTTAAGCGCACGTTCAATGACCGACGGCGCGGCTTTCTGGCACAGGTCGCAGCCGTCCAGGCACAGGCGTGGGTCAAACAGCAGATCCTGTTCACGGGAACGGCTTTCGGGATTCTGGCACCAACGGCAACCGAGCGAGCATCCTTTAAGGAAGACGACGGTGCGGATACCTGGACCATCATGGGTGGAATAGCGCTGAATGTTGAAAATCATATGCTGCCCTCATCTTTCGTATAAAGATTAAAATACTTTCGAATGAAAGTTATCTTGATGTGAGTCAACTTCAGCAGAGGTTTTGCTGTGGTAATGTTATTCCATGCTGAATATCACGGTTTAAGGACACATTATGGAACTCTATCTCGACACCTCCGACGTCGCTGCAGTGAAGAAGCTGGCGCGCGTTTTCCCGCTGGCGGGCGTGACCACAAACCCAAGCATCGTGGCGGCAGGTAAGACGCCGCTGGACGCGCTGCTGCCGGAACTGCTGGACGCTATGGGCGGTAAAGGCCGTCTATTTGCTCAGGTGATGGCGACGACGGCAGATGGCATGGTGGCGGACGCGCGTAAACTGCGGGCGATTATTCCCGATCTGGTGGTGAAAGTGCCGGTGACGGCGGAAGGTCTGGCAGCGATTAAGCTGCTGAAAGCGGAAGGCATTCCAACGCTGGGTACCGCCGTGTACGGTGCGGCGCAGGGGCTGCTGTCGGCGCTGGCGGGGGCTGAGTATGTCGCGCCTTACGTCAACCGTGTGGATGCCCAGGGCGGCAACGGGATTCAGACGGTGTGTGAATTACAGGACCTGCTGACCCTGCACGCGCCACAGGCGAAAGTGCTGGCGGCGAGCTTTAAAACGCCACGACAGGCGCTGGACTGCCTGCTGGCGGGCTGCCAGTCAATCACGCTGCCGCTCGATGTGGCGCAGCAGTTGATCAGCTACCCGGCGGTGGATGCGGCGGTGGCGAATTTTGAGCAGGACTGGCAGACGGCGTTCGGACGTACGTCGCTGTAACCCGTCGCTCGACCGGACTACGTCGGTTGTTGTAGGCCGGATAAGCGCAGCGCCATCCGGCAATCCTCGTTGCCATTGCCGGATGGCGGCGTTGCCTTATCCGGCCTACGATCGATTCTCTCTCCCCAATGGTGAGGAGCGTTACGCCGAAGCCTGCCCACACACCTCGCACGTCGGGCTACGCATCAGCTTCATCTCTCTGAACTGACAGCGCATTGCGTCGTACATTACGATTTTCCCCGCGGCAGGCACCCCGTAATGGGTCAGCACTTTAATCGCTTCCATTGCCTGCATTGCACCAATCACGCCAACCAGCGGTGACATCACGCCAGCTTCCACGCAGGTTAATGCGTTCTCGCCAAACAGGCGGCTCAGGCAGCGGTAGCACGGCTCACCCTCCTGATAGGTAAAGACGCTGATCTGACCTTCCATACGAATCGCCGCCCCGGAAACCAGCGGGATTTTGTGCTGGAAACAGCCCGCGTTGAGCTGATTGCGAATGGTCACGTTGTCGGTACAGTCGAGCACCAGATCGTGCTCGGCAATCTGTGCCCGCAGCGCCGCTTCTTCCAGCATTGCATTTAGCGTATTGAGCCTAACGTGCGGGTTAATGCGCGCCAGCGCCTCCCGCGCGGAGTCCACCTTCGGTTGACCAATGGTGGCATCGCTGTGCAGCGTCTGGCGCTGTAGGTTGGAGAGCGAAACGGTATCGAAATCGAGCAGCGTCAGCTTACCCACGCCTGCAGCAGCAAGATACTGCGTCGCCGCGCAGCCCAGCCCGCCGAGGCCGACGACCAGCACGCGGGCCGCTTTCAGCCGCTCCTGACCGTCAAAATCGAAATCGCGCAGGATGATTTGCCGGTTATAGCGCATCATCTCCGCATCACTAAGCTCCGCTGCCATTACAGGCCTCCCAGCAGATGGTTAAACGGCTCCACTTCTACCCATTCGCCCGGCTCAACGTGACCGCGCTCGCGCTCCAGCACGATAAAGCAGTTGCCCTGGCTGAACGAACTGAATATGTGGGAACCCTGATGACCGGTGGTAGAAACGGTCAGTTCGCCGTTTTCATTGCGGGTCAGCAGACCACGCTGGAAGTCGAGGCGACCCGGTGATTTTTTCAGACGGTCAGTGGTGCGTACGCGCAGGCGGGGGGCCTGGGTTGCCACGCTACCGGCGCTGAGTTTCGCCAGCAGCGGCTGAACCAACTGATAGAACGTCAACGCGGCGGAGACCGGGTTGCCCGGCAGTCCGCAGAACCAACTGTGGTTGAGCTTACCAAAGGCGAACGGTTTGCCCGGTTTGATGGCGAGCTTCCAGAAGCTGATTTCACCCAGCTCATCAAGGATGGTTTTGGTGTAGTCGGCTTCACCAACGGAAACGCCGCCGGAACTTATCACCACGTCGGCCTGCTCGTCCGCCTGGATAAAGGTCTGGCGCAGCTGTTCCGGGTCATCGCGGATGATGCCGAGGTTAATCACCTCGCAGCCCAGCTGTTCCAGCATCAGATGCACCGCCAGACGGTTGGTGTCATAAATTTGCCCATCGCCCAGCGGCTGGCCCGGCAGCTGCAGCTCATCACCGGTGGAGAACAGCGCGACGCGAATTTTACGCACCACGTCCACCTCCGCAATGCCGAGCGATGCCAGCACTGGCAGTTCGGCGATGGTTAAACGGGTTCCGGCAGGGAACACGACCGCGTCGTTGGCGATATCTTCACCGCGACGGCGAATATTCTGGTTGGCTTTAACGTTGGCGGTAAAACGAATACCGTCGTCGCTTTGCTCCGTTTCTTCCTGCATCACCACCGCGTCACAGCCTGCAGGCACCGGCGCGCCGGTCATAATGCGAATACAGGTACCGGCAGGCCATTCACCGTGGAACGGCTGACCGGCAAAAGCTTTACCTGCCACCGTCAGCGGCGTCTTCGCCGCGAGGTCGGCCAGACGCACCGCGTAGCCATCCATTGCCGAGTTATCGAAACCCGGTACATCCAACGGGGAGACGATATCGCTCGCGGTAATGCGGCCAAAAGCCTGGAGCAGCGGCACCGACTCGCTCTCATTGAGCGGGGTAATCTGGTCAAGCATTTGGCTCAGCGCGGTATCAAGCGGTATCAGTCCGGCGGTAAAATCCATGGGTAAACTCCTGCGAGAAACGTTCGAATGCGCACATTATGGCAGAAAAGCCTTACCGACAGTATGCCACCTGTGGTGTACCTCACTACGCGGGACGCTATTTCTATATTCAAAATTGATATAGGAACAGAGACACTATAATGATATTTATAAAGAAAATGAGGTAAGGGATCGCTTAATGGGCAAGGCAGTCATTGCAATACACGGCGGGGCGGGCGCGATTAGCCGCAGCCAGCTATCGGCAGAAAAAGAACAACAATACGTCACGGCGCTTTCCGACATCGTTGAAAGCGTACAAGGCATGCTGGAGTCCGGCGCGAGCGCGCTGGATGCGGTCACCGAAGCGGTACGCCAGCTTGAAGAGTGCCCGCTGTTTAACGCCGGGATTGGCGCGGTGTTTACCTCAGACGAAACGCATGAGCTGGACGCCTGCGTAATGGACGGCTACTCGCTGCAGGCAGGCGCCGTTGCAGGGGTAAAACATCTGCGCAACCCGGTGCTGGCAGCCAGAAGCGTGCTGGAAAACAGTCCGCACGTGATGCTGATTGGCGAAGGGGCTGAAGCCTTTGCGCAGTCGCAGGGTATGGAGCTGGTGAATAATTCACTGTTCTCTACCGACGAGCGTTTCCAGCAGTTGCTGGTGGCCCGCAGCAACGGCGACTTTATTCTCGACCATGATGCGGCGCCGCTGGATGAGCAGCAAAAGATGGGCACGGTTGGTGCTGTAGCGCTGGATCTCAACGGCAATCTGGCGGCAGCCACCTCGACCGGTGGGATGACCAACAAACTTCCCGGCCGGGTGGGCGACAGCCCGCTAGTGGGCGCTGGCTGTTATGCCAATAACGCCAGCGTTGCCGTCTCTTGTACCGGCACGGGCGAAGTTTTTATCCGTACGCTGGCGGCGTACGATATTGCCGCGTTGATGGAGTACGGCAACCTGAGTCTTTATGAGGCCTGCGAGCGCGTGGTGATGGAAAAACTGCCCGCGCTGGGCGGCAGCGGTGGCCTTATCGCCATCGACCGCGAAGGCAATGTGGTGCTGCCGTTTAACAGCGAGGGTATGTATCGCGCCTGGGCCTACGCCGGTGACACGCCGACCATTGGCATTTATAAGGAATAGAAGGAGTTACCGTGCCGCATTCCGCTGAGCTTGATAACGCGCAGGTGCTGAGCGTTGATAAACTGAACGTGACCTTTCGTCAGGACGGGCAGCCCGTGCGCGCCGTGCATCAGCTCTCTTTTCATCTTAATCGCGGCGAAACGCTGGCGATTGTGGGTGAGTCCGGCTCGGGGAAATCGGTCACGGCGCTGGCACTGATGCGTCTGCTGGAGCAGTCCGGCAGCCAGGTGAACATGGATAGCCTGCTGCTGCGTCGCCGCAATCGGGAAGTGATTGATCTTCAGGAGCAGACGTCGGCGCAAATGCGCAGCGTGCGCGGTGCCGACATCGCCATGATCTTCCAGGAGCCGATGACCTCGCTGAACCCGGTGTTTACCATCGGCGAGCAAATTGCTGAGTCTATTCGCCTGCATCAGGGGCTCGGGCGTGAAGAGGCGCTGGCCGAGGCGAAAAAAATGCTCGATAAGGTGCGCATTCCGGAAGCACAGGCCATGCTGTCACGCTATCCGCATCAGCTTTCTGGCGGCATGCGCCAGCGGGTGATGATTGCGATGGCGCTGTCGTGCCGCCCGGCGGTGCTGATTGCCGACGAACCAACCACCGCGCTGGACGTGACGATTCAGGCGCAGATCCTACAGCTTATCGACGTGCTGCAAAAAGAGATGTCGATGGGGGTGATTTTTATCACTCACGATATGGGCGTAGTGGCGGAAATTGCCGACCGTGTGCTGGTGATGCATCAGGGTGAAGTGGTGGAAACCGGGCTGGTGGACGAGATCTTTACCGCGCCGCAGCACCCCTATACGCGCCGTTTGCTGGCAGCAGTCCCACGTCTGGGCGCAATGCGCGGCAGCAACTATCCTAAAAGCTTCCCGGATTTCAATGCACCGGAAAGCGAACCGCCGCAGCAAGACACCGTTGTCGAGGGTAAGCCGATCCTCAAGGTTCGCAATCTGGTGGCGCGTTTTCCGCTGCGCGGCGGCATTCTGAACCGCGTCACCCGCGAAGTTCACGCGGTGGAGAACGTCAGCTTTGATTTATGGCCCGGCGAGACGCTGTCGCTGGTAGGTGAGTCCGGCTGTGGTAAATCGACCACCGGACGGGCGCTGCTGCGGCTGGTGGAGTCGCAAAGCGGCACCATTACCTTTAACGGCGAGCGCATTGATACGCTCCCGGCCCATCAGCTTCAGCCGCTGCGCCGCGATATTCAGTTTATCTTCCAGGACCCGTACGCCTCGCTTGACCCGCGCCACACCGTCGGTTTCTCGATTATGGAGCCGCTGCGCATTCATGGGGCGTTGCAGGGCGAAGCGCTACAGCAGCGTGTGGAGTGGCTATTGCAGCGCGTTGGCCTACAGCCGGAGCACGCGTGGCGCTACCCGCATGAGTTTTCCGGCGGCCAGCGGCAGCGTATCTGCATTGCCCGCGCGCTGGCGCTTAATCCAAAGGTGGTGATTGCCGATGAATCGGTTTCAGCGCTGGATGTTTCGATTCGCGCGCAGATTATCAACCTGCTGCTGTCACTACAGCGGGAGATGGGCATCGCGTTTCTGTTTATTTCGCATGATATGGCGGTGGTCGAGCGTATCAGCCACCGTGTAGCGGTGATGTACCGTGGGCGTATCGTGGAAATTGGCCCGCGCCGCGCGGTGTTTGAAAACCCGCAGCATCCGTATACCCGTAAGCTGCTCGCCGCGGTACCGGTGGCGGACCCGGCGCATCGACGGCCGCAGCGCGTGCTGCTGTCGGACGATCTGCCGGGCAATATCTATAAACGGGGTGAAGAAGTCGAACCCATTAATTTACAACAGGTTTCACCGGGGCACTATGTCGCCAGGGAGCCGGCTAGCAGTGCGCTGATCAATCGATAATAAAACCATAGGCAGGAGACAACATGACACAACGCGTTTCACGTAAATGGCTGGTCGCATTGGGCGTGGCTTCCGCGCTGGCGGCTTCTCCCGCGTTCGCGGCAAAAGATGTGGTCGTGGCGGTAGGCTCCAACTTCACCACGCTTGATCCGTATGACGCCAACGACACGCTGTCGCAGGCGGTGGCGAAATCGTTCTATCAGGGGCTGTTTGGTCTTGATAAAGAGATGAAACTGCAGAACGTGCTGGCTGAAAGCTACACCGTTTCTGACGACGGTAAGGTCTACACCCTGAAGCTGCGTCAGGGGGTGAAATTCCAGGACGGCACCGATTTTAACGCCGAGGCGGTGAAGGTAAACCTCGATCGCGCCAGCAACCCGGATAGCCACCTCAAGCGCTATAACCTGTATAAAAATATCGATAAAACCGAGGTCGTCGACGACAACACGGTGAAGATCACCTTAAAGCAGCCGTTCTCGGCGTTTATCAACATTCTCGCCCACCCGGCAACGGCGATGATCTCTCCGGCGGCGTTGAAGAAATACGGCAACGAAATTGGCTTCCATCCGGTGGGTACCGGGCCATATAAGCTCGACACCTGGAACCAGACTGATTTCGTGAAGGTCAGCAAATTTGCTGGCTACTGGCAGCAAGGGCTGCCGAAACTGGATTCCATCACCTGGCGTCCGGTGGTTGATAACAACACTCGCGCCGCGATGCTGCAAACCGGCGAAGCGCAGTTTGCCTTCCCAATCCCTTACGAGCAGGCGGCGCTGTTGGCCAAGAATAGCCAGCTTGAGCTGGTGGCGAGCCCGTCCATCATGCAGCGCTATATCAGCATGAACGTGACGCAAAAGCCGTTTGATAACCCGAAGGTGCGCGAGGCGATTAACTACGCCATCAACCGTCAGGCGCTGGTGAAGGTGGCCTTCGCGGGCTACGCTACCCCGGCTACCGGCGTGGTGCCGCCGTCTATCGCCTACGCTCAGCAGTATCAGCCGTGGCCGTACGACCCGGCAAAAGCCAAAGCGCTGCTGAAAGAAGCAGGCTACCCGAACGGCTTTAGCACCACACTGTGGTCGTCGCACAACCACAGTACAGCGCAGAAGGTGCTGCAGTTTACCCAGCAGCAGTTGGCGCAAATTGGTATTAAGGCGCAGGTGACGGCGATGGACGCCGGCCAGCGCGCGGCGGAAGTGGAAGCGAAAGGGCAAAAAGAGAGCGGCGTGAGAATGTTCTACACCGGCTGGTCCGCCTCAACGGGGGAAGCCGACTGGGCGCTGTCGCCGCTGTTTGCTTCTTCAAACTGGCCGCCAACCCAGTTTAATACCGCGTTCTACAGCAACCCGCAGGTGGATAAAGACCTGACGGCGGCGCTGCAAACGACGGATGCGAAAGAAAAAGCGCGGCTCTATAAAGAAGCTCAGGATATTATCTGGAAAGAGTCGCCGTGGGTGCCGCTGGTGGTAGAAAAACTGGTTTCGGCGCACAGCAAGTCATTGACCGGGTTCTATATTATGCCGGACACGGGCTTTAGCTTTGACGATGCGGATTTGAAGTAAGCGACGTCTCCCTGCGTCATAATGGCGCAGGGAGCTTACGGCAAGGAGAGTCATGCTTAACTATGTTCTTAAACGCCTGCTCGGCCTGATCCCGACGCTGTTTATCGTGGCGGTGCTGGTGTTTTTATTTGTTCATCTGCTTCCCGGCGACCCGGCACGATTGATTGCCGGGCCGGAAGCCGACGCGCAGGTTATCGCGATGGTTCGCCAGCAGTTAGGGTTGGATCAGCCGCTGTACGTTCAGTTCTGGCACTACATCACCCACGCCGTGCAGGGCGATTTTGGCATCTCAATGGTGTCACGCCGCCCGGTATCCGAAGAGATTGCCAGCCGCTTTCTGCCAACCCTGTTACTGACCCTTGCCAGCATGGTGTGGGCAGTGATTTTTGGTATGGCCGCGGGGATTGCCGCCGCCGTATGGCGCAACCGCTGGCCGGATCGTCTCGGCATGGCGCTGGCGGTTACCGGGATCTCCTTCCCGGCGTTTGCGCTGGGGATGTTGCTGATGCAAATTTTCTCCGTCGAACTTGGCTGGCTGCCGACCGTAGGGGCCGACAGCTGGCGGCACTACATTCTGCCGTCCATTACCCTTGGTGCCGCCGTGGCCTCGGTGATGGCGCGCTTTACCCGCGCCTCGTTTGTTGACGTGCTCAATGAAGACTATATGCGTACTGCCCGCGCCAAAGGGGTGAGCGAAAAAGTGGTGGTGCTGAAACACGGGCTGCGTAACGCCATGATCCCGGTGGTGACGATGATGGGGCTGCAGTTTGGCTTCCTGCTTGGCGGCTCGATTGTGGTAGAGAAAGTCTTTAACTGGCCGGGGCTTGGACGCCTGCTGGTGGATTCGGTGGAGATGCGTGATTACCCGGTGATTCAGGCCGAGGTGCTGCTGTTTTCGCTGGAGTTTATTCTTATCAACTTAGTGGTGGATGTGCTTTACGCCGCCATTAACCCGGCTATCAGGTATAAATAACGTGCGATTATTCAATTGGCGTCGACAGGCAGTACTTAACGCCATGCCGGTGATGCAGGCGGGCGTTCCGCGTACGCCGTGGCGAGAATTCTGGCGACGTTTTCGCCAGCAACCGGTGGCGATGGCCTCCGGTATTTTCGTACTGCTGCTGATTATCGTGGCGGTGGTGGCGCCGTGGATTGCGCCGTTTGATGCGGAAAACTACTTCGATTACGACCGCCTGAACGACGGCCCATCGCTGATCCATTGGTTCGGTGTGGATTCACTCGGGCGTGATATTTTCAGTCGGGTGCTGGTGGGCGCGCAAATTTCGCTCACCGCGGGCGTGTTTGCGGTATTGATTGGCTCGCTGATTGGCACCGTGCTCGGGCTGCTGGCGGGCTACTACGAAGGCTGGTGGGACCGCATCATCATGCGCATCTGCGACGTGTTGTTTGCCTTCCCCGGCATTCTGCTGGCGATTGCCGTGGTGGCGATTATGGGCAGCGGCATGACCAATGTGATTATCGCGGTGGCGATATTCTCGGTTCCGGCTTTTGCTCGCCTGGTGCGCGGCAACACGCTGGTGCTGAAGCAGCAGACCTTTATTGAGTCGGCGCGCAGCATCGGCGCCAGCGACCGGGTGATCCTGTTCCAGCATATTCTGCCCGGCACGGTCTCCTCTATCGTGGTCTATTTCACCATGCGCATTGGGGTGTCGATTATCTCCGCCGCCAGCCTGTCGTTCCTCGGTCTCGGCGCACAGCCGCCTACGCCGGAATGGGGCGCGATGCTTAACGAAGCGCGCGCGGATATGGTGATTGCGCCACACGTCGCAGTCTTCCCGGCGCTGGCGATATTCCTGACGGTGCTGGCGTTTAACCTGCTGGGTGACGGTCTGCGGGATGCGCTTGATCCGAAGCTGAAAGGGTAAGGTGTTGTTACCTGATGGCGCTACGCTTATCAGGCCTACAATGTGTACTGAACGTAGGCCGGATAAGGCGAAGCCGCCATCCGGCAATGTGCTTGTGGACCTATCGCCCGTACTTACTCTCGTTTTATCACCCCTCCAAATTCATTGCCATATTGTTAAAAGTGTTATGAATGATGAATTGTTGATATCGCGCAGCATTCCTTTCGTTAAGTAATCTCATAATGAAAGAGCCAATGGGTGGCAAGGGAGGTAAATGCATGACGGATAGCAAACTGAAACGCCAGACGATGAGGCGACTCATCAACGCGCGAATTGACCTTGATGCCTATTTGCAGCTTAGAAAGGCAAAGGGGTATATGTCAGTCGGTGATAACGATCATCTGCGTACTAACCTGCTCGAACTGTGTGGCGAACTGCGGAGTAACGTTGGGCCGCTTAAGCGGTGTAGTTCGCATAAAGAACTGGAAATGATGCGGCAGGCGGGTGAGGCTCTAGCTTCCGCTGCCGTGTGCTTGATGACGGGGCGCTACGACTGCCCGTCCTATATTGCGGTTAACGTGGAAACCCTGGAGCGCTGCCTGACGGCGTTGACGACCAGCATTCGTAAGCTGGATGCTGAATCACCAATGACTCACGCTTAACATCAGGGGGACGTTTGTCCCCCTGTCTAAAGAGGTTCTCTTAGCGCATGATTCTGCGCAGAATACGATTTGCCTGCTCCTCAAAGTGGGTGGCGGCCTGGTCTACCGTGGCTTTGCCGTAGTCGATGCTTTGCAGCGCCGCGAGGAAAAGGGCGGTGAACTGCGGGTCTTCAAGATAGGGCAGCGTCTTCGAGTTATTCGGCAATGAAGCGGACTGCGTTAGCCCGGTCAGCACCGGATCGTCCTCTTTCAGTAGTCCTGCATCGCGCAGGATTTGCGCCCCGGCCTTGCTCAGCGGCACACCGCGCTCCAGCCCTACGGGAACCACGCCCTCTTTTTCATTCATCAGGAAGTTAATCAGCAGCGCCGCTTCCTGCGGGTGGCGGGTGTTTTTGCTGATGGAGAGCATCAGTGCGGTCTTGTTAAACTGCCCGGCGTCTTTGGCCCCTTCGCGCATTGGGTAATCACCCATCACCAGGTCGGCCGGATTACTCAGGTTCTGCGACTCGGCAGTGTACATCACGTTCCAGTTGTAGATACCGCCCCATTCGCCGTTAATCCACGGCTTCATTTCATAGGCAATGCCTTTGCCGAATGAGGCCATTGTGCGGGAGTCCGGCACGGTATGCGCCGCCACCAGTTGACGATAGAAGGTAAAGGCTTGTACCAGATCGTCATGGTTCCAGCCGAGCTTGCGGGTCTTCTCATCCACCATCGGCTTCTGATTCCCTTGGTAGACCCAGGAGTTCAGCAGCAGCAGCGAATCCTGCTCGGTCAGGATCAGCGGATAGTAGTTATCGCCGAGCTTCTCTTTAAATACCGGCCCGGCTTTCAGTAAGTCGTCCCAGCTTTTCGGCAGCGGCACGCCGGCTTTTTCCCAGGTCGCCGCGTTGTAGTAAAACAGCATCACGTTGGCGGAAACCGGGATGGCGTTGACCTTGCCGTTCACCGTCGTGCTGGCGAGTGCGGCGGGGGAGAACTGATTGAGGCCGATGGGCTGGCTCAGTTTGTTGAGATCGTAAAAACCCTCACCGGTTTTGGACAGCAGCGTCAGCCAGTTCCAGTTGGTCTGGATAACGTCGGCTTCGGTGTTGCTGTTAATCTGCGTGGTCAGGCGCGAGTAGAAACCGTCCCAGCCGGTGTACTCCGCCTTCACTTTAATATTGGGGTATTTGGCCTCAAAGGCGTCGAGCGCTTTTAAGGTGGCCTGGTTGCGGGCTTTACCGCCCCACCAGGCAAAACGGAGTTCCACCTGATCGGCGCTGTGCGCGACAGGCATCGCACCGAAACCGCAGCAGGCAAGCAGGAACAAGGCTGACTTTTTCATGGATGAATCCTCCGTGTAGTTCAATTAACGACGCGTCTGGCGGTAGCCGGTCAGCGCTTTCACCAGCTGCATTTCCTCTTCGCACCACGGTTTGCCGTCGGGCGTTAATACGTCGTGGAACCACAGCGATTGAGGGTTGGGGTGATCTCTGTTGACGCTGGTCCACGGGATCCAGGTCTGGGTTTTGCCCTGCACCAGCCCCCACTGATAGCAGCCGGTATCGAAAGCGCAGAACAGCGGCAGCTGCTCGCTGAAGGTGCAGTCCATATGCCGTGCCAGCCATTCGGTGCACAGCACTGGGCGCTGATATGCCGCCAGGCTTTCCAGCACGCCAAGCTGGCGGGCGGCGTTGTTGTAGTTGTGGTAGCTGATGATGTCGGAGAGCCGCAGCGCGGCAATATCAATCGGGTGTTGCAGCGTGCCGTACTGCGGGTTGTCAATGTGCCACGCGCCCACGGTGAGCGGCTGGCTCGGGCCCACTTCACGCGCCCAGCCGAAGGTAGCGGTCATCAATTCCAGCGCGAAGGTCTCCAGCGCTTCGTCATACTCTGCCGATTCAGTCGGTGACAGATTAATGCCGCGGTTGCCCGGTTCGTTGTAGAGATCCCAGATGGTGATGCGCTCGTCGTCTTTAAAACGAGTGAGTACGTCGCGGACGTAGGCTTCAATGCGCGGCCACTGGTTTGGGTCCATCACGATAGCCCGGCCGGGGCTCGCTGCTGCCTGGCTGTTATGCACCCCTTCGCGCGGCGGTTTTTGCGGGCCGAGGTACGGCTCATCGCCGGAGAAACCGCAGTCGTCCATCAGCGTCAGCATCACCTGAATCTGGTGCTTTTTCGCCAGCGTCAGAAAGATGTCGATGCGCGCCAGCAGGCCGTCGCGGTCATCTTCCCAGACGATAAACGGCAGGTTGGTGCGCAGGGCGTTATAGCCGTAGTCGTGCGCCCAGCCCAGCTCCTGGTCGATGGTCTGCGCATCGAAAGTCTCCGCCTGCCACATTTCAGTCCAGTTGACCGCGCTGCGCGGCAGATAGTTAAAGCCACATGCCCAGCCGTGCTGTTGATACCAGGCCTGCGCCTGCGATTCGCGCCATTGCGAGTGCATATTTTTTCTCCTTGCTAATAATTATTAGCTAATATTTATTAACTAAGGGGCAGGGCGCAATCCTGACGCGGTTGAAGTGTTGGGTTGTTCACAAAAAAAGCGTGGGATAACTGTGCTATAGTCGGCGGCGACAAGGAGCGAACATGGCGAAGAAAAACAAAATAACGATGAGTGATATTGCCAGGGAAGCGGGCGTTTCGCAGGCAACGGTCTCTCTGGTGCTAAACAATAGCCGGGCGATTCGCCTGAGTGAAGCCACCCGCGAACGCGTCTATGCGGCGGCGGCGGCGCTTGGCTATCAAAAGGTTATTGTGCCTCATCGCCAGGAAGGGCAGGAGGAAATTGCCCTGCTGCTGTGCGGAATGCCGAACTACGACCCCTTTGTCGAGGCGATTAGCGACGCCGTCTCCGCCGCCTGGCAACGAGATACTTTGCTGACCGTTTATGACTATGGTGACGATCTGGAGATGGCGGCCCACATCCTGCGCCAGCTTGACCAGCGCGCCTGCGCTGGGGTGATTCTGGCAAGCCCGGTGACCCGCGCCTTTGATTTCTCGCCGTTTGACGCGCTTATTCATAAGCCGGTGGTGCTGTTAAACCAGTACGACCCGCAGCGCCCGCTGCTGCCGACTTTTCTTCCCGATGACCGTGCCAATGCCTGCCAGATAGTCAGCCATCTGCTGTCCCAGGGGGTGACGCGCATTGCGCATATCATGGGCGATGACTGGATGGATGCCAGCGTGCTGCGCCTCGAAGGGTATCGCCAGACGCTGGAGCAGGCCGGGATCGCGGTGGACGAAACGCTAATTAAACCGACCGACTGGTCGCTAAATGCCACCTTTAACGCCACGCTTGAGCTGATGCGGCTGCCTGAACCCCCGCAGGCCATTTTCTGCGCCAGCGACTGGATGACCCTCGGCTGCTATCAAGCGCTCGCCACGCTCAATATTGCCATTCCACGCGACGTGCTGGTGTGTGGCTATGACGATCAGCGCATTGCGCACCAGTTGACTCCGGCGCTGACCAGCGTGCAGCTAGCCTATAGCGAACTGGGAAGAATGGCGGTGAACTATCTGTGTGAGGGGGATGATACGGCGGCGCATGTCCGGCTGGTGGGGAAATTGCAGGTGCGCGGGAGTAGCCAGCGCACCTGAGTGGCTTAACTCACCGGGATCATCACCACGTCGCGGAACGCCGGACGCTGTGCGAGCTGCTGATACCAGCGCTCAAGATTCGGTTTAGACCGCCAGGTTTTGACGGTTTCCAGCACGTTATAGACAAACGGCGCCACGGCGATATCGCCCACGCCAAATTGTTCACCAGAAAGCCAGGTTTGGTTCGCCAGCGCGTTGTCGAGGAGCGTCAGCAGTGGTTCGCAGGCTTCAATCGCGGCGTTGATTTCGGCCATGTTGCGCTGCTCAACTGGCGTTCTCACTAGCCCGAAGAGGATTTTACGGTGCACCGGCGACAGGGTTTCGTTGGCCCAGTCCATCCACTTTTCGCTTTTCGCCCGCTGAACCGGCGACGCCTGCCACAGGCTCTCGGCGCCGTACTGCGCCGCCAGATAACGTACGATGGAGTTTGATTCCCACAGCACGTCGTCGCCGTCTTTCAGCATCGGTACCAGGCCGTTAGGGTTAAGTGCCAGATAGGCCGCGTCGCGGTTCACGCCAAATCCCTGGCCCGCCATAATTTGTTCATACGGCAGGCCAAGCTCTGCCAGCGTCCAGCGCACTTTTTTCACGTTCGTCGAGTTATTTCTTCCCCACAGCGTTAGCATATCCACTCCCGTTTTTTTAGCAGAGATTAAATGTGGGCCAAAGTAAACGCTTACGCAATCTCGATCAAAAAAAATGTCAGGTTTTCAGCACAATCAGGGGATCTTGCGTAAACTTAAAAAACTTTACCAACTCACTGTTTCTTTAAGAGAGTTTCTACGTTATTACTCACGGCCTGGTGCAGCACGGTACTGTCGTGGCGTGTTTTTGGGAATGGATACTTGGGTGGCTTTTATGATGTGTAACGCTAACTCCTTCAAGAGTCTGATGGCAGGCTCAGCGCTTTTACTTTTAGTGGCACCGGCGGTGCAGGCGGCGGAACAACTTCCGGACGCGCCAGCAATCGACGCCCGTGCCTTTATATTAATGGATTACGCCAGCGGTAAGGTCCTGACAGAGGGCAATGCCGATGAGAAGCTCGACCCGGCCAGCCTGACAAAAATCATGACCAGCTACGTGGTCGGTCAGGCGCTTAAAGCGAATAAAATCAAGCTCACCGATATGGTGACCATCGGCCGTGACGCATGGGCCACCGGCAATCCAGCGCTGCGCGGTTCATCGGTGATGTTCCTTAAGCCCGGCGAGCAGGTGTCCGTTGAGAACCTCAATAAAGGGGTGATTATCCAGTCGGGCAACGATGCCAGCATCGCTATTGCCGACTACGTTGCCGGCAGCCAGGACTCCTTCGTCAGCCTGATGAACGGCTATGCGCAGAAAATCGGCCTCACCAATACCACCTTCAAAACCGTTCACGGTTTGGATGCGCCGGGGCAGTACAGTACTGCGCGTGACATGGCGCTGCTGACCAAAGCGATGATCCACGATGTGCCGGAAGAGTACGCGATACATAAAGAGAAAGAGTTCACCTTCAACAATATCCGCCAGCCAAACCGCAACCGTCTGCTGTGGAGCTCGAACCTCAACGTTGATGGCGTGAAAACCGGTACTACGGCGGGTGCAGGATATAACCTGGTGTCGTCGGCCACTCAGGGCGATATGCGCCTGATTGCGGTGGTGCTGGGTACTAAGAGCGACCGCGTACGTTTTAACGAGTCGGAAAAGCTGCTGACCTGGGGCTTCCGGTTCTATGAAACCGTCACGCCAATCAAGCCGGATGCTACCTTTATCAGCCAGCGCGTCTGGTTTGGTGATAAGAGTGAAGTGAACCTCGGGGCAGGGGAAGCCGGTTCGGTGACCATTCCGAAAGGCCAACTGAAAAACCTGAAGGCCAGCTACACCTTAACTCAACCGCAGCTGACTGCGCCGTTAACCAAGGGCCAGGTGGTCGGCACCATCGACTTCAAGCTTAACGACAAAACCATTGAACAGCGTCCACTGATCGTGATGGAAGCGGTCGAAGAGGGCGGCTTCTTCAGCCGCATGATGGACTTCGTGCTGATGAAATTCCACGAATGGTTCGGCAGCTGGTTCTCGTAATATTCCGCTAATACAGCAGCGATATTTGCTGCTGTTTTGCCAGCGCGACCAGTTCGTCATCCGGGCAGGTGTCGCTGGCAATCACATCAAAGCGCGTCAGGTCGCCCATGCGGGCCGGGCGCACTTTGCCAAACTTGCTGTGATCCGCGACCAGCACATGGTAGCGTGCCTGGCGCATCGCCCAGTGCTTTACCGGCAACTCTTCAAGGTTAAAACAGGTCGCGCCCATTTCAATATCGATACCCGCTGCGGAATAAAATGCAATGTCCGGACAGAGGTGCGAGAGCGTGTCATGCTCGCTCAGCGGTTTGAAAATAGCGTTGCTGGCGTGGAATTCACCGCCGCAGAGAATCGGCCGACAGTTCGGTTTATCCTGCAGCGCTAAAAAAGTGTTTAGGGAGTAACAGACGGCGGTAAACGGTAGGTCGTTATCAATGGCGTCGATAATCCACGGCGTGGTGGTGCCGCAGTCGAAAAAGGCCATCTGATGCGGCTTCAGCAGCGCTGCCGCGTGGCGCGCCGCCCGTTTTTTCTCGTCAACCAGCCGGGTTTTCTGGTCGCTTAACAGATAGTGAGGAACGCTGCGTGGCTCCAGCACGACGTAGCCGCCGAGCAGCACGACAGGCCCGCTTTCGCTGTTAAGATCGCGACGAATCGTCATTTCAGAAACGCCAAGCAGAGCTGCCGCTTCTTTGAGATGTAGCTTATCGCTGCGTTTCAGTGCCTGAATCAGTTGACCAATTCGCTCGTCGCGTCGTGTTTCCATAGTTCCTCTACCGGAAATGCCCCGGTAAGGATACCGGGGTCAGCGCGTTATTTTACCTGCGAGCGGCCACTTCGAAAAGGCTTCAGAAGCGTCAAAGATATTGTGTGAGCAAGGTTTCCAGACTGTTCTGGTCAACGGCGAACAGACGAATACCCTCGGCCAGCTTTTCGACTGCCATGGCGTCCTGGTTGTGTGCCCAATAGAATTCGGCCTCGCTGACAGCATCAGGCTTTGGCTGTACTTCTCCGGCATAGTGCAACGGCGCCGGGATGTCGGTATCGCGCTGCTGAAGCTGCGCGAGTAGCGACGGTGAAACCGTCAGACGATCGCAGCCGTTCAGGGCCAGAACTTGCTCTGGCGTGCGGAAGCTCGCGCCCATCACTACCGTCTGGTAGCCGTACATTTTGTAGAAACGGTGGATATTGCGCACCGATTCCACGCCCGGGTCGTTGTCGACGGTATAGACGGTGTCCGGGTTATTTTTCTTGTACCAATCGTAGATGCGTCCAACGAACGGGGAGATGAGAAATACCCCCGCATCGGCGCAGGCACGTGCCTGAGCGAAAGAGAAGAGTAGGGTCAGGTTGCAGCGAATCCCCTCTTTTTCCAGCACTTCAGCGGCGCGAATACCTTGCCAGGTAGCAGCAAGCTTAATCAGGACCCGTTCTTTACCTACGCCTTGTTCGGCATACAGAGCAATGAGTTCACGCGCTTTGTGAATGCTGGCCTCGGTGTCAAACGACAGACGGGCGTCAACCTCGGTGGAAATACGCCCCGGTACGTTTTTCAGAATCAGTGCCCCGATACTGACCGCCAGATGATCGGCAACGGTGGAGGGCAGCAGTTCCTTTCCGGCATAACGCGACTTGAGCGTGGCGACGGTCTCTTTAATGACATTCTGATACTGCGGTAGCTGCGCTGCTTTATAAATAAGCGACGGGTTAGTGGTGGCATCTTCGGGTTGATAGGCAATGATGCTATCAATGTCCCCGCTGTCAGCGACAATAATGGTGCGCTGCTTTAATTGTTCAAGCTGATTCATAACCAGTACCTGTTTTTATTGGGTCGCGAGTAAGGAGTAGGCCGGATAAGCGAAGCGCCATCCGGCAGGTTGGGGCAGATTGCCGGATGGCGCTTCGCGTATCCGGCTTACAACGTTATTTTTATGACATTAACGGGCTTGTGCGACGCGGGTGGTCAGGCCCGGCATGTTAAAGCACTCGGCTTCGTTCTGAATCATGTCTTTAATTTTGTTCACCACGTAGCGTTCTGGCTCAACGCCAAATGATTTCAGGTTGGCAAACATGGTCTGCATCTCTTTAATCACCGCCGGTTTTTCGTAGTTATAATGGCCGCTAAGCTCAAGAATTTCTTTCAGCAGTGCGGGCTCGCTGAAGATCTGCTCTTCAGATTTATTTTTATGCTCGTCGGTCATCCATTTTTCCCACTTGTGGCTCAGCACGCACTCGCGGGTCAGCACGGTTTTGAAATCTGATGCCGATTTAATAAAGCCTTTTGTCGCCAGATCTTTTTCTACTTCCGCGAGCTTCAGATAGGCGCGAGTTTCAATGGTGCCGTACGCCGGGGCGACGTTCATGGCGGTGATCCCAAGGCCCGGGTGTTTAAGCAGAATTTCATCCGGCAGATAGTCGCCGTTGTGCTCTTTCAGCCCCACGCCGTAGCGAGTGCTGATAGCCGACAGCTCTGCCGACTGGGTATCGTTGAAGTGGCCAACGTTTTTGGTCAGGCGGGTTAGGGTACCGGTCTGGCCGACGATAAACAGCGGCTGCGGCAGTCCTTCGTCGTTCAGACGCTTGTTCAGTTCAATGATAAAGCCTTCGTAGGCGCTGATATCGGTCAGGCCGCCGTTGGTCTCTTCGGTGCCCACTTCGTAGAAGAACTCTTTCAGGTTGTTCTTCTTACGATACTCTTCGCAGAAGCGAATCAGCTCGACGGTGCGGCTTAATACCAGCTCGATATCAATCACTTTGCCCATGACGTACGGGTCTTTAGTTGGGTCGATGTGCAACAGATCGAACCCGGCATCCATATCAATCTGGTAGGAGCGGCGCGCCAGCTCCATCGCCTGCGCTTCCGGAATATGGTCTTTACGCTCTTTATCACGCTGCCATGGGCCGCCGTGGTCGCGGCAGAGGAAGTAATCGCCGTCGAAGCCGACTTTATCAGCCATCGCTTTCAGGTCGGCTGCGAAGCGGAATTGGTCCCAGTTATTAACGTAGCCTGCGCCAAATTCATCTGCATCAACCTGGTTACGACTGGCAATAAACATCAGCGGCAGATCTTTTTCTTTGCCTAATTCAAAACATGCCTGAATAAGCGCCGGAGACATTGGGCCAATACCCAGCATCGTGGACTTACCACCCTTAACGATATAATCAACGTACTGCTTCATGGTGTTTTTCATGACAACTCCTTAGGCTTTATTCATATCTGAAGTGACAGTTTTTTTAGCGTCGGCTTTCTTCACCGGCTCGCTAATATTTGGACGCAAAATATGCAGACAGATGGCGGTCACAATGACGCCGATGGCCATATCGAGGACGTACCACAGCGGGGCTTTATTGACGCCCGCGATGGCGATTAATCCGCCGTGCGGCACCATTGATTCCACACCGTGAACCATCGCCAGGCCCGCACCGACGGCGCTGCCGATGATGATCGACGGCAGAACGGTCTTGAGGTTTTTCACCGCGAAGGGAATGGCACCTTCGGTAATTCCGATAAGGCCCATAAAGGCGGCTGAGGTGCCCATGCGGCGTTCATCCTCGGCCCATTTGCGCTGCGAAATGAAAGTAGAGAGGGCGATACCCAGCGGTGGAATCGCGCAGGCAATACGGTAAGCGCCGTTCGGGCCGTAAATGCCTTCAGCCATCAACGCCAGGGTGAAGGCGGTCGCGGTTTTGTTGACCGGGCCACCCATGTCGAAGGCCGCCATGGCACCGAGGATCAGCCCCAGTACGATGCCGCTGCTGCCCTGCATATTGGAGAGCATGGAGACCAGCCATTTCATGGCGGCGCCAATTGGCCCAATCAGAACGTACAGGTAGAGCATGCCGACGATGCAGGTTGAGACGATAGGGATAATCATGATTGGCATGACCGGCATCAGCGCCTTGCCAACCTTCCAGGTTTTAATCCATTTCGCGACATAGCCACTGAGGATGCCAAGCAGCATCGCCCCGAGGAACCCGGTCACCACGTGATCGGCACCCAGTGGAGTGCTGGCCATAAAGCCGGTAATTACCCCCGGCGTCAGCCCCGGTTTACCGGCGATGGAGTAGGCGATATAGGCGGCGAGCACCGGGATCATCATCCCCAGCCCCGCGCTCCCGATAGCGCCCAGATTCAGTAAGAATGGGTTAGTGACCACCATCCCTTTGCCCGCGACCGGCTCACCGCCAACCAACGACAGCGCCAGGCAGATCCCGCCAACCACCACTACCGGCATCATGTATGACACACCGGTGCTGAACGCTTTAACCAGCTCATCCTTTACGGCTTTCATATTTTCCGACATTTTCAATCCTCCTGGTTCCCGCTATTTTTTATTAGGTGCACGCCAGATTCAGGGTGTCGTAATCCCCCAGACATGAATGTCTGGTTATAGAAATAACGGGCTCGCAGAAATTAAATTACGTTTTATTTCCCTTCCCGGATGCCGAAATAAATCCGGGAAAGGTCGCTTAAATTAACTCGCCAGCTTTTCAGCCTTATCGATAATCGCCGCAGGGTCGCGCACGACTTCGGCAGGGTTGAGTGAAATCACCAGCCCGGCATCTTCTTTTTCTTCAAAGCGCTCAACGCCTTCGATGCCGATAGCAATCGCCAGGATCACCACATCGGCTTCGGCGATTTCGTCTTCACTTAATTCATTCTCAATGCCCATGCCGCCCTGAGTTTCGACCTTCACGTCGTAACCGCGTTTTTTACACTCTTGCTCAATGGCTTCCTGCGCCATATAGGTATGGGCAACACCGGTAATACATGCAGCAACTCCGACAATTTTCATGAGTGACTCCTGATTTTTTATTTTGGCTGTTTATTTAAATTTCTAATTCGAGACCATGAAGTTATACGTCTAAGGTTCTGGTCATCAGGTTGTAGAGTACGTCGACGCTATCGGCATTTTTTATTTCATTGCGGAATTCCTCTTTCATTAATTTACGGGCGAGGGTGGAGAAATATTTCATATGCGCATGAGGATCGGCAGATTTGCTGACCGTGAGCATAAAGACGGTTTCCACCTGCTGGTCGCCCCAGGTAATAGGCGTTTCCAGCGTCGCCATACTGATGGTCGAATCGGTAATATGGTCAGATTTGGTATGTGGAATGGCAAAGCCGTAGCCGACGGCGGTGGAGAACGAGTCCTCTCGCGTCCAGATGTCGTCGCACAGACGCTCCCGGCTGTCGGTGCGATGGTGTAGCCACAGGTTGTCGGTCATTTTCTTGATGGCTTCGTTTTTATCCCGGGCATCAAGATTAAAGAGAATAAATTCTGGCGCGAGAATCGGCTTCTGGCTTTCAGCCTTCACCGCGGGAGTCTGAAGTGCGGCTTTCACCGCCGCGGAAC
This sequence comes from Kluyvera sp. 142486, assembly GCF_046569695.1. NCBI lineage: Bacteria > Pseudomonadati > Pseudomonadota > Gammaproteobacteria > Enterobacterales > Enterobacteriaceae > Kluyvera > Kluyvera sp. 142486. The sequence goes on along the minus strand of NZ_JBKHUI010000004.1, from coordinate 117,694 downwards.
GCGTCAACGCGAGGGCTTCCAGCGCCAGCAACTGGCATTGGGCAAAGTTAAGCTCGCGCAGCGCGTGCTTCACGCCGGGGATCGTGGTTCCACTCATGCTGAGTTCATCGAACCCCATGCCGGTGAGCAGCGGCAGAAAATCTTTGCTGGCACCCAGTTCCCCGCACAGACCAATCCATTTCCCGGCGCGGTGCACTTCATCAATGGCGAATTGCAACGCACGCAGGAAGGACGATGCGTAGTTGTCATAGACGCTCGCTACCTGCGAATTACCGCGGTCGGCGGCGAAAAAGTACTGCGTCAGGTCGTTGCTGCCGACGCTAAAGAAGTCGACGTATTCGGCCATTTCTGGAATGGCGAAGATAACGGACGGTACTTCCAGCATGACGCCGAGCGAGATAGCATCGTTGAACGGTAATCCTTCTTCGCGCATCGTCTGCTTGACGGACTCCAGCACCTCACGACACCAGACAATCTCTTCCACGCTGGCAATCATCGGGATCATCACCTTCGCGTTACCCACGGCCGAGGCGCTGAGAATGGCCTTGAATTGCATAGCAAACAGCTCGCGATAGCGCGGATAGGTACGTACCGCGCGGTAGCCGAGGAACGGATTCTCTTCATCGCCGAGATTCAGGTAGTCGACAGGTTTGTCGCCGCCGATATCAAAGGTGCGGAAAATAACCGGCTTACCGTCGGCGCAGGCGATGACGCGGCGATAAAGGTCTGACAACTCGGCGTAGTCCGGCGGCGTTTCGCGGTCCATAAACGACATTTCGGTACGGAACAGCCCGATTCCCTCTGCACCGTTATTAAACGCGGCCTCGGCTTCCTCAAAACTGGCGATATTGGCGGCAATTTCAAGACGATGGCCGTCGGCGGTGAACGCAGGCTGATGGACGTTGCTCAGCATCTGCTGTTGCATGGTGTACTGTACCGCCATTTCGTTACGGTAATAACGCAGGACCTGCTCATCAGGCGCGGTGACCAGGATAGCCGGGTCGCCGTCAATAATAATGTCCTGCTGTGGCTGCAAATTGAGCGCGGAAAAATCGATATCGGTCAGCGTCGGGATGCCCAGCGAGCGGGCAAGGATCGCGGTATGTGATGTTTTGCCGGTAGCGGTAAGTACCATGCCCGCAAGCATCTGCTTATTGATGCCGAGGAATTTACTCGGCGTCAGGCTATCAGCAAAAATAATTGACGGTGCGCTAAGCTCAAGGCCATGTTGTGGCAGAGCATGCTCACCGTAAACGGTAGTTAGCAGCTGGCTGGTTATATCCAGTACGTCCAGGACTCTTTCTTTAATATATTTACTGGATGAGCGATTAAGTATTTCGCAGAAATCCATTGCCGCTAATACGATGGCGCGCCAGCTATTTTCACCGTTATCAATAAAATGAACTATCGCTTGCTGGAATGAGCTATCGGTAATAATGGATAAATGTGCCTGGATAATATCGTGCTCGACGCCGACTTTGCTTTCCAGCGCATCCAGTTTGGCCTGTTTTAATGCTTCAATACCGGCTTTCAGCGCCTGCTTTTCCTCGGTGGCAGCACGGGTTTTCATCGGGGCGCGTGCCATGATGTCGTCAAAACTCAGACTCTGGACCACCACGGGACGGGCAATCGCTACGCCGCCGCTGATACGCGAGCCCTGAATAAAACTGACCTGGGTTTCGCGCAGTGAGCGGGGAAGATAGCCGGCGGGAGCCTGCGTTTCTTCTTCTGAAACAAGCTCAAACTGCGGGAGTTTTTTCAGCAACGCGGAGAGTTCTGCTGCTGCGGTGTGGGCGTCTGCGCCGCTAAGGGTAATTTCGCAATCGTCGTTCAGTAATGTATCGGTGGCGACGAGAGAGAGTGCGCTTTTGGCGCTGCCTTGTAACCCGGTACGGATATTCTTCCAGCTCACCTCAGACTGAAAGGCGTTACAAAGGCGCTCAATATGTCCTGCCGGTCTGGCATGGATACCTTCCTTGAGCTCACACTGATAGGTAATCAATTCCGACATAACCACTCCCAAAACTTTTCGCCAATGCGGGTTAATTTTGTTTTGCAGAACGTTGTCTGCATTTCATGTATCTATCCTTGACCTTTCGCCTTGCAGTTTGAATAGAAAAAAAGTGACGTTTTCTTGAAAAAAATAGCCTGATATTTATTTTGTGACCCTAATCATAAAAATGACTTTGAATGAAGGTAAATAAAGTCGTGATAACGGAATTACTATGAAAACCACTTTATTTATATTTATTCATCATCGATGGCTGCGATAAAAATAAATAATGTTATTGGCGAAGGATGATTGAAAATATGCATTTTCGTGGACTGCTCTTTGATTTAGACGGCACGTTGGTGAACTCGCTGGATTTTGTTGAGGCCTCGTGGAGCGCCTGGGCGGTACGTAAGGGGTTCAGCGCGCAGGCGGTGCGTCATTATCTGCACGGTAAACCGGCAGTCAGCACGCTGCGCCATTTTATGCCGGGAGCGAGCGACGCGTTAATTGAGCAGGAGTTCCTGGCGCTTGAAGCGTATGAAGCCCGCCATGCTGAGGGCATTACGCCGGTGCCCGGTGCGGCGGCGTTTCTCCAGTCGCTCAATACGCTCAATGTCCCCTGGGCTATTGTTACGTCGGGCTCACTCAAGGTGGCCTCGGCGCGCATTCACCATGCGGGGCTGCCTTTCCCTGACATCCTGGTCACCAGCGAGGATATTACGCGCGGCAAGCCCGACCCGGAGCCCTTTCTGCTGGGCGCGCAGCGTCTGAATCTTTCCGCTTCTCACTGTGTGGCGTTTGAGGATTCTTACGCTGGCTTACTGTCGGCGCAGTCGGCCCAAAGCGTGGTGGTTGAAGTGCTAACCGCGCAGTCTACCACCCACGATATCGACGCTTTCGCCACTATTCCGCACTACCAGAATCTCTCCGTCTGCCATAAAGGCGGGGCCGAATTTTTCCTCAGAATTGAAAATGGAGCAGGTCATGATCGCTAAAAAAACGCTGGCGAATGCAATTCGCTTTCTTAGCATTGATGCGGTGCAGCAGGCGAAATCGGGTCACCCCGGCGCGCCGATGGGGATGGCCGATATCGCGGAGGTGCTGTGGCGAGATTTTCTCAACCACAACCCGGCGAACCCGGGCTGGGCTAACCGCGATCGCTTTGTATTGTCGAATGGTCACGGTTCGATGCTTATCTACAGTCTGCTGCACCTTACCGGCTACGATTTGCCGTTGAGTGAGCTGAAAAACTTCCGCCAGCTGCACTCAAAAACGCCAGGGCACCCGGAGGTGGGTTACACCGCAGGCGTAGAAACCACCACTGGCCCGCTGGGACAAGGGATTGCCAACGCCGTGGGAATGGCGGTTGCCGAGAAAACGCTGGCGGCGCAGTTTAACCGTCCCAACCATGAAGTGATTGACCACTTTACCTATGTTTTTATGGGTGATGGCTGCATGATGGAAGGAATTTCGCATGAAGTCTGCTCGCTGGCGGGTACGCTAAAACTGGGTAAGCTGGTGGCGTTTTATGACGATAACGGTATCTCAATTGACGGTCACGTAGAGGGTTGGTTTACCGACGACACCGCCCAGCGTTTTGAAGCCTACGGCTGGCACGTGGTGCGTGATGTTGATGGACACGATGCCCTAGCGATACAACGTGCCGTCGAAGCCGCTCGTGCGCAGACGGATAAGCCTTCTTTGCTGATGTGTAAAACGGTGATTGGCTTTGGCTCACCGAACAAGGCGGGCACCCATGATGTCCACGGTGCACCGCTTGGCGAAGCGGAAATTGCCGCCACCCGTGAAGCGTTGAACTGGCCTTACGCACCGTTTGAAATCCCCTCTGAAATTTATGCGCACTGGGATGCTAGGGAAATCGGTGAAGCCAAAGAGTTACAGTGGCAGCAAAAGTTTGCCGCCTATGCGCAGGCTTTCCCCGAGGCGGCGGCTGAGCTGACACGTCGTCTGAATGGCGAACTACCGGCGGAATTCGACGCAAAATCGCAGGCTTTTATTGAACGCTTACAGGCTAAACCGGCGAAGATTGCCAGTCGTAAAGCGTCGCAAAATGCCATTGAGGCTTTCGGCCCGCTGCTGCCGGAGTTTCTCGGCGGCTCGGCGGATTTAGCCCCCAGCAATCTGACGCTGTGGTCCGGTTCAAAGGCTATCAATGAGGATAGCGCTGGTAACTACATCCACTATGGCGTGCGCGAGTTTGGTATGACCGCCATTGCCAACGGCATTGCGCTGCATGGGGGTTTTCTGCCTTACACCTCCACTTTCCTGATGTTCGTTGAGTATGCCCGCAACGCAGTGCGCATGGCGGCGCTTATGAAGCAGCGCCACGTGATGGTCTATACCCACGATTCGATTGGTCTGGGAGAGGATGGTCCGACGCATCAGCCGGTGGAACAGATTGCCTCGCTGCGTCTGACGCCGAACCTCAGCGTGTGGCGGCCATGCTGCCAGGTTGAAACCGCCGTGGCCTGGAAACAGGGCGTAGAGCGCACAGATGGGCCGACGGCGCTGATCCTCTCAAGGCAGAACCTGACTCAACCGGAGCGTACCTGGCAGCAAATTCAGGATATTGCGCGGGGTGGCTACGTGCTGAAGGACGGCGAGGGTGAACCGCAGGTGATTCTGATTGCCACCGGTTCAGAGGTAGAGTTGGCCGTAGTCGCCTGGCAGCAGCTGACCAGCGAAGGCATCCGCGCTCGTGTGGTATCGATGCCCTGTACCGACCGCTTTGATAAGCAGGATGCAGCCTATCGTGAATCGGTGCTACCCGCAGCGGTGACCGCGCGTGTGGCGGTCGAAGCCGGTATCACCGATTACTGGTTCAAATATACCGGGCTGGGTGGGGCGATTATTGGCATGCACGGCTTTGGCGAGTCGGCCCCCGCAGAACAGCTGTATGAAGCCTTTGGTATCACCGCTAAGGCCGTGGTACGTCAGGCCAAAGCGTTGCGGGCGTAATCACGCAGGCCCCTGCGTATGGGGGCCATTTTTCACCCAGGAGGAGCCATGTTCAACGTCGATTTACATCTGCATACCGTGGCCAGCACCCATGCGTACAGTACCGTTCACGATTATCTCGCCGCCGCGGCGCGTAAAGGTATACGGCTGATAGCCATTACCGATCACGGCCCGGAAATGGTCGATGCGCCTCATGCATTTCACTTTAACAATATGCGCATTCTGCCACGAGTCGTGGAGGGCGTGGGTCTCCTGCGCGGTATTGAAGCCAATATCAAAACCAACGGTGAAACCGACTGTAGTGACAAAATGCGCAGCGCATTGGATCTTATTATCGCCGGTTTTCATAAGCAGGTTTTTGCCCCCGCCGACGTGGTGACTAACACCGAGGCGATGATTGCGGTGATCGCCAGCGGCAAGGTGCATATCATCAGCCATCCAGGTAATCCGGAATACCCAATTGATATTCCGGCAGTTGTTGCCGCCGCCCGTGAATATGATGTGGCGCTGGAGGTGAATAACGCCTCGTTTCTGCTTTCCCGGCGGGGCAGCGAAGACAACTGTCGCAAAATTGTGGCGGCGGTGCGAGATGGCGGCGGCCTGCTGTCGCTGGGAACGGACTCGCATAGCGCCTTTGCATTGGGTGACTTCAGCGCCTGTCTGCCTCTGCTGGTGGAGAGTGGGTTTCCTGAAGCGCGAATTTTAAACCGCTCGCCGCAGCGGGTTCTGGCATTCCTTGAACGTCGCGGCGGCGAACCTATTGCAGAGTTGAATGCGTTGTTCGCTAGAGATCGATAACGTTGCCTCTTGGAAGATTCAGTGATTTGCGGATAGCAGAAATGACCTCGGCGGGCTTGAGCAGCAGCGAGTTGATGCAGACGTTGAGGATGCGGCAACCGTCGAAGCGCGTGGGGTTATCGATGGTGATGTCAGAGGCAATGATGGCGAGTTCGGCCTCAATTAAGTCTTTTTCGGTGATCTCGTTTTTCAGCCCCAGCACGCCCTGGGTCTCGATTTTGATAGAAAAACGGTAGGTTTTTGCCAGCTTTTCCAACTGCTCTGCGGCCATATAGGTATGCGCCACGCCAGTAGCGCAGGCAGTGACCGCCACGATATGCAGATGGCGATCGCTGGAAAAGGGCTGCACGTCATCTTTTGCGGTACGGGTCATGATAAGTTTGCTCCCTTGTTCTTACGCCGGTACTCAAGCGGCGTACAATCGTTGATGTCCCGGAACACTTTGCAAAAATAGTTGGTATCGGTGAAACCGCACTTCTCGGCGACCTCGTTAATCTTCATGGTGGTGTTGGTCAGCAGCGTTTTCGACCGTGAGATCCGGGCGAGCTTCAGGTACTCATTAAACTTCACGTCTGATTCGCGGGAGAACAGACGTGAAAGATAACCGGGAGAAATATTAAAAGCTTCCGCGACGCTTTCGCGGCTGATCTCCTGATGATAGTGGCTATCAATATGGCTTTTGATGTCGTCCAGCAGCGAAAAGGGCCCCCTTGGGTTGTTCATCCCTTCGGCCACCTGATAAAGCAGGTCGTTAAGCAGCGCGTAGACGATGTGAGCGAAGGTCTCGCTGGTTTTATCCTGTGCCCACGCCATCGATTCTGCTAACTCCAGCAGCCGGTCGCGTACCGTACTGCTGGAGTTTTGCAGGTTAAATTTTTCCACCTCTTTGAATTGCGTACCGTCCCAGTTGCTGATGCTAAAGCCGACGTCCTGCTTCCAGAAAACAATCGACATACAGATAACCGGGCTTTCCCACTGCGGTGAATTCCAGCTGTTGGCGGGAATATAGGTGATGGTGCCGACGGCACGCTCGCACTTAATGATGCGGTCGCTGCCTTTTGGCAGCAGCATACTGAGCGCGCCTTTTACCGTTAGTTCAATGCGCGGTACGTGCAGATGGTAGGCCATTACCGGCGGCTGGGCGTCACCGTTGGCGACCAGCACGCCTTCGCTGGTCGAGCTTTGAGCGCTGAACTCGCTTAAAATTGACTGAATAAATGCGGCCATTGTCTGCGTCCTTATTGCTCATCCTGGGGTTTAACCATGGTTTTCAGCACTTTTACCGCAATCGCGGTGGTCAGCGTGCCGGCAATCACCGAAACGATATAGCCGAAATGGTTACCCACCACCGGCAGCACGATAAGCCCGCCCCAAGGCGCGGCGTTGGTCGCGCCAAACCACAGCGACGAAATCGCTGCCACGGCGCTACCCAGCATGATGGCGGGGATCACGCGGATGGGGTCGGCGGCGGCAAAGGGAATGGCCCCCTCGGTTATCCCCATAAAACCCATGATGATCGCGGGCTTACCGGCTTCACGCTCGACGTCGTTGAAGATGCCTTTAAACATAAAGGTGGCCAGGGCGAGCCCGAGCGGCGGCGTGCAGTCGGCGGCGGCGACGGCGGCCATGAGCTGTGGGTTGGTGGAAATCAGCGCGACGGCAAAAAAGAAGGCGGTTTTGTTCATCGGTCCGCCCATGTCGACGGCAATCATGCAGCCCAGAATGCCGCCGAGAATGACAAACGACACTCCCTGCATATTGGCAAGCCATTCACTCAACCACTTCATGAGCCCGGCAATCGGGTCGCCGATGATGTAGTACACCGCCATCCCGGTCACAAAGGTGCCCAACAGCGGGATGATAAAAATGGGCAGCACCATGCGCAGAAAACCGGGGATCTTCAGGCGGGCAATCATCGCCAGCAGCACCCAGACTACCAGCCCGGCGATAATGCCCGCGAGCATACCGCCTAAAAAGCCTGCGCCCATTTGATAGGCCATCAGGCCGCCGATAGCGCCAGGAGCAATACCGGGTTTGTCCACCATCGACCAGGCGATAAATCCGGCCAGAATTGGAATAAAAAGCGTTAATCCGGCCATGCCAATTTGCGACATCGCTTTAAGAAAACCACTCTCCGGTACCGCAGCATGGCCGCTAAACATGACGGCCAGCGCCAGCAGTACGCCTCCCGCGACGACAAACGGCACCATATAGGACACGCCGGTCATAAAATGCCGCTTGGTATTTTTTAAGAGTTTTAACATACCGGCCTCGTTGCAGGGTTGGGCGAATCAGCGCGTTAAAGCGCTAAAAATCAGGTTGTAGAGCGCAATGGGGGTGGCGGCCGCTTTAGCTTTGCTGACGAATTCGTCGTTCATCAACAAACGGGCAAGGCTTGAGAAATGGCGCATATGCTCGTTTTCCGCTGCAATCGCGCTGATGGACAGCATAAAAACGGTATCCACCTGTACGCCGCCCCAGGCAATCGGCTGACGTAAGCGAGCGATGCTAATGGTGGAATGTTCAACAGAGGTAGTACGCGCGTGCGGAATGGCAAAACCTGTGCCAACCACGGTTGGGAACGGCGTTTCTCGCGCCCAGATGTCGTGGCAAAGCTGGTCACGGGCATCCGTACGCTGGTGTAGCCAGAGGTTATCGACCATGCTTTTGATCGTTTCGTTTTTATCCTTGGCATCCAGATCCCACTGGATCAATTCCGGCGTCAATAAAGGCCACTCGCTCCGGTTAACGGCGGTCTGCTGTCGTTTTTGTCTCTGCACGACTATTTCGCGACGGTAGTAGCGCTCGATTTTGTTATCGACCTCGGTAATCAGAATGCCGTGCTCACCGTCGAGTATCAGAAGCGGTTGTCGAGAAAGTGCGGCAGGATCAACATCGATATCCGCAAGCGTTGGAATATCCAGCGCTTGGGCGAGGATCGCAGTATGTGAACTTTTCCCCGTCTCGGAGAGTACCAGGCCCGCCAGATTTTTCCGCTCCAGCGACATCAGTTGGCTCGGGGTAAGCGCGCTGGCAAACACTAAGCGAGGGCGCGTGAGAGAAGGGGCAGGCTGCAGCAGCGGGTGGTCTGGATAGAGCACATGCAGAATTTGCGTGGCAATATCAAGAATATCCAGCGTGCGCTGCTGAATATAGCGGCTGGGCGAACGCGCCAGCACGGCGCTAAAATCCATAGACGCCTGGATAACGGCAGACCAGACGTTCATACCCCGATGGAGATAATCGCTGATGCTGGCCTGAAACTCACTATCGGTAATCAATGCCTGATGTGCTTCCAGCAGATCGTGCTCGATACCCTTCGTGCGCTGCAGGTCGATTTCTTTTGTCTGCCCCAGCGTTTCTAGCGCGGTCAGCAGGCGCTGCTGCGCGTGCTCCGAACTTTCACATTCATTAGGGCTCTGGACAAGCAGGGTGTTAAAGCAGGCGCCTGAAATAAAGACCGGTGGCGCGATGGCTATCCCGGCGCTGATACGAGCACCGGTGAGATAGTGCGGGCGCAGTTCTTCAAGGCAGCGCGGAAGCTGTCCGGGTGACGATTCCTGAGCGGTGCTGAAATCTGGCAGGCACTGGAGTAACGTGGTCAGGGCAATGGCTGCAGTCTGGCAGTCCGGCCCCCTTAGCGTAATGTGGCAGATATCGCCGGGTAAAGTATCGGTGGCGACCAGCGAGAGCGCATTTCTGGCGCTGCCGGTAATCCCGGTACGTAGATTCTGCCAGACAACCTCGGCCTGCCAGGTATTGCACAAACGGGCAATATGCCCCGCTGGCCTGGCGTGGATCCCCTCGCTTAACGAACAGTGGTAGGTGATTTCCTTCGCCATGGTGACTCCTGAGGGCATAACGCGGGTGGGTAGGATAAAAGGGTCATGCGACACCTGCTATCTTTTACCGATCCCTCAGGGGTTAATATAGTAAAAATGTCACCTTTCCTTGAAAATAGTGACCTGATTGTGAATTTGTGACGTTAGTCATACTTTATTTAGCGAGGGATATCAGCTATCTCTCTGTTTTTAATAATGATAATTATTAAGAGAGAACGTGTGGAGTTTGCGAAGTTAGTCACAAAATTTAAGCAATGCGGCGGGAAGTAAGACAAACCGCCCATTTCTGGGCGGTAGCGGGGGATTTATTCGCGAACCCAGCCTTTACGAATAGGTACAGAGAAAACAATGCGGTACAGCTGTTGCAGGCGTGGGTAAACCGTCGCACCACTATACTGCCACAGCATTTGTGCCACCATGCAGCCGGTAAGGCCACTCAGGAAACCGCCGAGCATATCCATTGGCCAGTGGACGCCGAGATAGACGCGGGACCAGGCAATCGCCAGGCCGACCACCATCAGCACCAGCCCGGACCACAGGCGATGCCAGAACAAGAAGGCCAGCGCAAAGGTGAAGATCACCGTGCCATGGTCGCTTGGGAAGGAGTTATCCGGCGCGTGTTGGAGGAAGGTGTGGCCGATGTTCTCCACAAACGGACGTTCATGCGGGAACAGCTGACCAATCATCCACGACAGCGCGAGGCTAACGGCGATAGCTAGCGCGACTTTAATTACCAGATGGCGCTGTGCGTGGACCTGTTTACGCTCTCCCCACAGCCACATGGCCGCGGCGAGCAGGGGAACTATCAGGATCAGATTCTGGGCAACAAAAGTGGCGAATGAGATCGCCCAAGGGGCGGACGCTGGGGTTGCGTTAATCAGCAAAAACAGCGAGTGGTTAAGATTTTCCAGCATAACGTTCCGGTTTCGCAAATGACGGTTTTATGACAGCTACCTTAAAAAGCCAATCCTGGACCGTAAAGCGGTATTGTCTGAATCACGCTATCGGCGTACAAGTGTCTGAAATTAAGGTCCTGCACTTAGTGGCGTAGAGTATAACGCCCACTACCTTAAGCGAATCTTAACAGCGTCAATTTGTGCGAAATCGTTAAGCTGCGTGATAATTAACTATCACCACTACTGCGCATTGATTAAACTTGCGCGTTTTTATGATAGATGCGAGCCACATGGATACTTCCTCTTCTTCCCGGAAACGCTTAGGGCGTAAGGCAATTTTGTTCCCGCTTTGCCTCGTGCTCTACGAATTTTCCACCTATATCGGCAACGATATGATCCAGCCGGGCATGCTTGCTGTCGTCAAAGAATTTAACGCGGGCAACGAGTGGGTTCCGACCTCGATGACCGCCTATCTGGCCGGCGGCATGTTCCTGCAATGGCTGCTTGGGCCGCTGTCGGATCGCATCGGCCGTCGCCCGGTGATGCTGACCGGCGTTATCTGGTTTATCGTCACCTGTCTTGCCACGCTGCTGGTGAACAATATTGAGCAGTTTACGATCCTGCGCTTCTTGCAGGGGGTGAGCCTGTGCTTTATCGGCGCGGTGGGCTACGCGGCAATTCAGGAATCGTTCGACGAGGCGACCTGCATCAAGATTACGGCGCTAATGGCGAACGTGGCGCTGATTGCACCGTTGCTGGGGCCACTGGTGGGCGCGGCGTGGATCCACGTGGCGCGCTGGGAAGGGATGTTTGTGCTCTTCGCGGCGCTGTCGGCCATTGCCTTCGTCGGGCTGTTTAAATCGATGCCGGAAACGGCGACCCGCATCGGCGAGACGCTGTCGCTCAAGACGCTGGGTCGTGATTATCGCGAAGTGCTGAAAAACGGCCGTTTCGTGGCTGGTGCGCTGGCAACGGGTTTTGTTAGCCTGCCGCTGCTGGCGTGGATTGCGCAGTCACCGGTGATTATCATCAGCGGCGAACACGCCAGTAGCTATGAATATGGCCTGCTGCAGGTGCCGATTTTCGGTGCGCTGATCCTCGGCAACCTGGTGCTGGCGCGTTTAACCTCGCGCCGTACGGTGCGCGCGCTGATTATTGCCGGTGGCTACCCGATTATGTTTGGCCTGGTGCTGGCTGCTGCGGCGACGGTGGTTTCGTCCCATGCTTATTTATGGATGACCGCCGGGTTAAGCTTCTACGCTTTCGGGATTGGCCTTGCCAACGCCGGGCTGGTGCGCCTGACGCTGTTCGCCAGCGATATGAGTAAAGGCACGGTCTCTGCGGCGATGGGGATGCTGCAAATGCTGATCTTCACGGTGGGGATTGAGCTCAGTAAGCATTGTTATGAGCTGGGCGGAATTGGTTTGTTCAGCCTGTTTAACCTGGCGGGTGGCCTGCTGTGGCTGGGGCTGATGGTGATGTTCCTGCGGGATAAAGCGGTGGGTAGCGGGCTGCAGCCGCAGTAATTAAATAACCCCGGCGGCGCTTCACCCTTCAACGCCTTATCAATCATCTCTAGCACGCCTTCTTCATTATTGTGCGGCGCATGATAGCCCGCCACGGCTTTTACCGCGTCGTTGGCATTGGCCATCGCAAAGCCGTAGCCTGCCTGCTTCACCATCTCAATATCGTTGCCGCTGTCGCCAAAGGCCACAACTTCATCATCGCTAACGCCCCAACGTTCCTGCAATAACCGCAGCCCGTTGGCTTTGTGAACGCCGGGAATAATCAGGTCGATGCTGCCGTGGCCGGTGGTGACGGCGGTCAGCATATGGCCGAGCTTCTCGTCGAGCATGGTCTGCATCTGCGGCACTTTCTCGTCCGGGATATTCAGCGCGAACTTCAGAATGGTGTCATCGAGGTTATCGAAATTGTCCACCAGCTCCAGACGGTGATAGTAGCGTACGGCAATATCGTGGAAGCTTTGGTCGTAGTTTTTTAGCGTATAGGCGCTCTTTTTACCGCAGACGATAATCTCGACTTCAGGGAGTGTGTGCAGGAAGCTGGCGATTTTATCGACGTGGTCACGCGGCATGGCGCAGTTATACACGTCTTCACCAGCGTCCTGCACCCAGCCGCCGTTCTCGGCGACAAAGGCGATTTCATTGACGATGTCCGGGAAGAACGAGGCCAACTGGTAATACTGGTTGCCGCTGGCGACCACAAAGTGGATCTGCTGCGCTTTCATCTGCTGATATTGCTGTTGAAAGCGCTCGCGGTTATAGGTTTTTTTATCGTTCAGGAACGTGCCATCCATGTCGACAGCGATCAGTTTAACGCTCATCAGTGACTCTCCATTACAACGCGGGGCTCGGGTTTTGCCACCGCTTTCGCCACCAGAGCGGCAATAAGAACCAGCGCCAGTACAGCCAGCATCGCACTGCGCAGGCCGTAGTGTTCGCCGAGGAAGCCGAGCAGCGGTGGGCCAACCAGGAAGGCCAGATAACCGGTGGTGGCGACAACGCTCACGCGGGTAGGGGCATCCGGGCCGGTGTCACTGGCGGCGGAAATGGTCAGCGGGAAGCCGAGCGATGCGCCAAGACCCCACAGAATAACCGACACGCCGGCAACCCAGGCGCTGTCGACAAAGATAATCAGGGCAATGCCCAGCGCACCCATTAGCGCGCTGGCGCGTACTACGGTAACACGGCTGTAGCGGTCGATAAACCAGCCGCCGGTAAAGCGCCCGACCGTCATACCCAGCGTGAAGCCAGCGTAAATCAGCGAGCCTGAGGTTGGGCTAAAGCCGTGGCCGTCCACCATCAGCAGCGGCAGCCAGTCGTTGGCGGAGCCTTCGGCAAAGGCCATTGCCAGTACCACCACGCCAATCAGCATCAGCTGCATATCGCGCCAGAACGGCACGCCTTTTTCTTGATGGTGCGCATCTTCCGCCGCGTTTTTGCCGGTGCCTTCAGGAATGGCTTTAATGGCGATAGCGATTGGCGCAATACCTATCAGCGCCGCCACAAAGATGTGCCACATGGCGGGCAGGCCGTAGGCGGTCACCGCCATACCAATTCCTGCGCCAATCAGCGTTCCGAAGCTGTAAAAGCCGTGCATCATCGGCAACACGGTTTTCTTCATTTCACGCTCAACCGCCGCGCCTTCAACGTTGATGGCCACTTCGGCAGAGCCAAAGCTGGCGCCAAAAATAGCTAACCCGATGGCGAAGATCCATGCGGAACCAAAGTGCAGCGCGAGGCTTAAAATCATCATGCCAAAGACGGCGCACGACATGGTGGTGCGGATGACCTTACGGGTCCCGAATCGTTTCACCAGAAACGCGGAACAAAGGATGCCGCTCATCGAGCCTATCGACAGGCCAAACAGCACGATGCCCATCTCAGCCGTTGAGAGCGATAAAATATCGCGGATTGCCGGGGTACGTGTAGCCCAGGAGGCCATGAGTAAACCGGGTAGAAAGAAGAACATAAAGAGCGCCCACATGCGTAGCTGCAGGGCTTTACGGGAGGTTAACGTTGTCATCCATTCGCGTCGGGTCGGAAAGTGTGCAGACAACACTAACAAGCTTGTGTACATTTGTACATAACCAGAAAGAGGAGAATTATGGCTCGCCGACCGAATGACCCGCAGCGCCGGGAGCGCATCCTGGATGCGACGCTCGAGACTATCGCCACGCACGGGATTAGCGCGGTAACGCACCGTAAAATCGCCAGCTGCGCCGACGTGCCGCTCGGCTCGATGACCTATTATTTCGACGGCATTGAAGCCCTGCTGGGGGAAGCATTCAGCGCCTTTACCGAACGGATGTCGCTCGAATATACCGCCTTTTTTGATGATGTCGGGACGCAGCGCGATGCCTGTGATGCGGTGGCGGCGCTTATCTTCAGCAGCCAGGTCACGACGCCGAAGAATATGACCCTGATGTACCAGTTTTATGCGCTGGCGAGCAGTTCACCCGCCATGAAAGCGGTAATGCAACGCTGGATGCAGCGCAGCCAGCAGACGCTGGAGCAGTGGTTCGACCCGGCAACCGCCCGCGCGCTGGACGCCTTTATTGAGGGAATGACGCTGCATTTCGTGACCGACCGCCAGCCGCTCGACCGCGACGATATACGAAAAATGGTAGGGCGGATTGCGGGGGAGAACGGCTGAAAAACGTTTACGCTTAGCGAAAGCGCAAAACGGAGATCTCGCGATGACAACCCTGCTTTCCGGTGGCTGCCTGTGCGGCCATATTACCTTCACCGCCGCTAACCCCGGCGCTTCCCACAGCTGTTCCTGCGATCTCTGCCAGAAGCATACCGGCGCCCAGTCGGTTATCTGGCTAGAGTTTGACGCCGACGATGTGCAATGGACCGGGGAGGGCGGAAAGCCTGCGGTCTGGCGCTCTTCCGAGGCATCCAGCCGCGCCTTCTGCCCACGCTGCGGCAGCTCGCTCGGGGCGATTGACGATGGCCCGGTTATTGCGCTGCTGAGCGGCGTATTTGACCAGAACCAGGATGCGCGATTTGCACCCGCCTCCCACTCGTTTGAAGATATGAAGCCGCAGTGGTGGCGGGCGCTGTTTACTGATGGACATGGGAACTAGCTAAGCGTTGCTCCGGCGGTCACGTTAACCACCGTGGCCGTCATAGCACCTGCGCTGCTGGAGGCGAGAAAGGTCATCACCCCGGCGATTTGCTCAAGCGTTGGCAGGCGTTTAAGCATCGTGCCCTGCGCCGCGCCTCCTAACCATTCATCGACCGTTAGCGACATCGCCTGCGCTTTTTCAGCAAACAGTTCACCGGTATAAGACCCTGCCTCGACCGCCCCCTCGATAGCATGCGACCGTACGCCTAGCACCCGAATATTACGCGGCCCCAGTTCACTTGCCAGCGCTCTGACCATTGCCTCCATTCCTGCACAGCCAACGATATGTCCCAGATGCCCCGGCATCGCCATGGTCGCTGCCGGGGCGACGACGTTCAGCATCACGCTATCGCGCTTGCCGCCCATATAGGGTGCCGTTGACTTGGCAATGATGAACTGCGCGATGAGGAAAGGATCAATACCTTGCTTAAACTCTGCCAGCGACAGACGTTCCAGATGTTTGCCCTGCTGATGCATAAACCCGGTAGCGTTGACCACGATATCGATGCCCAGCGTTTGTTCCGCAAGCTGCGCCACGCGCCGCTGGGTCGCTTGTTCATCAAGCACATCAACGGTAAAGGTACTGACCGCGCCACCTTCTGAACGAATGCGCTCAGCGGTAGCATCGAGCTTCTGCTGGTTACGCGCAGCCAGATGCACCAGCGCCCCTTCCCGCGCCATGGCAAGCGCCACCGCGCCCCCAATGGCACCGCTGCCGCCGAAGATGACGGCGACTTTGCCTGCAAGCAACATGAGTCACCTCGAATGTTGAGTGGGTGTCTTAGCAGTATGGGACAGGGGGGAGGGGATGCAAGCGAAGGGGCAAAGTGGTGATGGCTTCGAGGAGTATAGCGGATTGATTTTTAAAGGGGATGTGAATCTCAGGCAACAAAAAACCCATCAACCTTGAACCAAAGATGGCGGGGTTGATGGGCTCCACAAAATGGGGACATCAAAGAAAAGCAGTGGCACTAATTAAGACTCGCACCCTGATAAAAAGTTCTGCGTTGCGCAAAAATTTTTTTCTTTTCTTTGTTCCCCTTAACGCAGGGCTAACCGCCTAGCCCTGGCCAGATGATGATAATCAGCGTACCGGCAAGGGTTAGCAGCACGTTGGCGATAGCGTAGGTGCCCGCATAGCCTAGTGCAGGAATGTTGCTGCGCGCGGTGTCGCTGATGATTTCCATTGCCGGGGCGCAGGTGCGTGCGCCCATGATGGCGCCGAACAGCAGCGCGCGGTTCATGCGCAGCACGTAGGCGCCGAACAGGAAGCAAATAACCACTGGGATCAGGCTGACCAGCAGACCGGCCACCAGCATTTGACCGCCAACTACGCCGAGGCTCTTGCCGATGCCGCCGCCCGCACTTAAACCCACGCCTGCCATAAAGACCATCAGGCCGAACTCTTTCACCATGTTCAGCGCACCTTGCGGGATATAGCCGAAGGTAGGGTGGTTGGCACGCAGGAAGCCGAGCATGATACCGGCGAACAGCAGGCCGGCGGCGTTACCGATGCCGAAGTTAAAGTTGCTGAACTGGAAAGTGATCATGCCGATCATCAGGCCGACGATAAAGAAGGCGCAGAAGGCCAGCAGGTCGGTAACCTGGCTATGAATTGAGACGAAGCCGATGCGGTCAGCGACGGTTTTCACGCGGCGGGCATCGCCGCTCACCTGCAGGACGTCGCCCTTGTTAAGCACGATGTTGTCGTCGATAGGCATTTCAATTTGGCTGCGGATCACGCGGTTAAGGAAGCAGCCGTGGTCGGTCAGCTTCAGTTGCGCCAGGCGGCGGCCTACCACATTGTGGTTTTTAACCACGATCTCTTCGGTGACGATGCGCATGTCCAGTAGGTCGCGGTCGAATACCTCTTTGCCGTTACGGAAGCTTGGGTCAAGGCGTGCGTGCGCGTCCGGGTAGCCGACCAGCGAAATTTCATCACCCATTTGCAGCACGGCGTCGCCGTCAGGGTTGGCAAGAATACCGTTACGGCGGATACGCTCGATATAGCAACCGGTCTGGCGATAGATGCCAAGCTCGCGCAGGTTTTTGCCATCGGCCCACGCCACCAGTTCCGGGCCTACGCGGTAGGCCCGGATAACCGGCAGATAGACTTTACGGTTGGAGTCGGTGTCCAGACCGCGCTCGCGGGCGATTTGTTGGGCGCTGGTCTGTAGATCCTGATGCTGAAATTTAGGCAGGTAGCGGGCTGCGACAATCAGGCTCACGAGACCAATCAGGTAGGTCAGCGCATAGCCAAGGCTCAGGTGATCCTGTGCCTGCGCCAGCAGGCTCGCCTCCATGCCGGAGTGGCGTAACGTATCGCCTGCGCCCACCAGTACCGGGGTGGAGGTCATTGAGCCGGCGAGCATCCCGGCCGTCAGGCCGATGTCCCAGCCAAATAGCTTACCGAGACCTAATGCAATTAGCAGAGCGCTCCCGACCATCACCAGGCCGAGCATCAGATAATTTTTGCCGTCGCGGAAGAAAATTGAAAAAAAGTTTGGTCCGGCTTCCACACCCACGCAGAAAATAAACAGCATAAAGCCCAGATTCAGCGCTTCGGTGTTAATACTGAAGTGTTGCTGTCCTAATAGGAGAGAAACCACTAAAACGCCAATGGAATTACCGAGTTGGATGGAGCCAAGACGTAATTTGCCAAGACAAAGCCCCAGCGCTAATACCACGAATAATAACAGGATGTAATTCCCGTTTAACAAATCTGCGACGTTTATATTCACGGAGTCTAACTTATCGTTTACCAGTAACGTGTTGAAAGGAATGGTTATTTGGTCTACTGTTTACCACGGGCTAGGGTATGCGTTTTGCTATCCGGAACCCGAATAATAACCAGAAAATAGCGGCCAGTAGTTTAATCGTTCCTGATAGCTACGGCTAGCAACAATCGCTTTTGATACACATTACATATGATCAATCAGTCTGCATCGCGACGGTCAGAGAGTGAATCATCGGGCACACGATATTTTAGCCCGGGAGAACGCTCCGAAAGTACTGATAGATAAAATGTAGCGAAGTTTTGGCAGGGAAGGCCAACAACTTTATCTGACTGGGTGTCCGTAAGGACGAAGTCTGGGGTTTGATAGAGATATTTTCAGGAGATACGTGTGAAATCTGAACGCGGTTGGGCAGGGGTTATTTGCTGCTTCTTACTCTTTATTGTGGTCTTTTTTTCACTGATTCTGAACGTGAAGGGCGCATTTCGTGCAAGCGGAAGTCCTGAACTGGGGCTGCTATTTTTTATTGTCCCCGGCGTTGTCTCAAGCTTTATCTCATCGCGTCGTCGGGTGCTGCGCCCGCTGGTTGGCGCAATTCTGGCGGCACCGCTATGTCTTATCCTGCTTCGTCTCTTTTTCAGCAGCGATCGTTCATTCTGGCAAGAGCTGGCCTGGCTCTTCAGCGCCGTGTTCTGGTGCGCGCTCGGTGCGCTATGCTATCTGTTTATCAGCTCGCTGCTGCACGATAAGCGGCGAGAAAACAAACGCCCGCTTTAAGAGCGGGCGTTGATTGTGTTATCAGGCAAACAGGCCGAGATTCTCTTTCGCCCAGGCTTCAAAGTCTGTGCACCCGCCAATGTGTTTCTGATCGACAAAAATCTGCGGTACGGTTTCAACCGGCTTACCGACGGTTTTTTCCAAATCGGCTTTAGTGATGCCTTCCGCGTGGATGTCTACGTAGCGGTAGTTGAAATCATCACGCTCCTGGGTCAGCTTTTCCGCCAGCTCTTTTGCACGAACGCAGTAAGGGCAGCCTGGACGACCAAAAATTACGGTAAACATAATGTCTCTCCTCAAACGAGCGGAATAATCAACGTGCCTGTCGGCGAATGGCGCTTATCATGCCGCGCGAAGCGCTGCGGGGAAAGAAGGTTCTACCTGTTACTCTGATTCATTCTGGCTATGTCTCGCTAATTATTTTTCATCCGCATACCGTTATAATCGTCATCAATTGGCTATCAAAATACGCGAAGGGTTCACAGGAGAAGCAGCATGCGTTCGCTCGGAGCACTACCGAAAAGCGTTTTAATTCTGGAGACGGTCGGCATGATCGTGCTGGCGGTGGCGTGGCTATCGCTCAATCAGTACATCACGCTGCCCGCTCCGTTTGCCAGCCAGCTGGCGGCGGTGGTGATGATTTTTATCGGTATTGCGCTGATGCTGCCCGCAGCGGGCGTCCTCTTTTGGGGAATTGCCCGCGCCGTTGCTCCACAGCTGATGAACCCTAACCTGCCGCGAGACAAGGAAAAAAAAGATGACTCCGACCATTGAGGTTCTGCTTAACCATCGCTCTATTCGTCATTTTACCGGCGAGCCGATAAGCAACGAACAGCGCAGCGCGATTATCGCTAGCGCCCAGGCGACCTCCAGCTCCAGCTTTTTACAGTGCAGCTCGATTATCCGTATCACCGACAGCGCTATGCGTGAACAGCTGGTCACGCTGACTGGCGGCCAGGAACATGTCGCAAAGGCGGCGGAGTTTTGGGTCTTTTGCGCCGACTTTAACCGCCATCTGCAGATTTGCCCTGAGGCACAGCTGGGGCTGGCGGAACAACTGCTGCTCGGCGTGGTGGATACTTCACTGATGGCGCAAAATGCGCTGACCGCAGCGGAATCGCTGGGATTAGGCGGCGTCTATATTGGCGGCCTGCGTAATAATATTGCGCAGGTGACGGAACTGCTGAAGCTGCCAAAACACGTGCTGCCGCTGTTTGGTCTGTGCCTTGGCTGGCCTGCCAGCCATCCGGATCTCAAGCCGCGCCTGCCGGCCGCGCTGGTGGTGCATGAAAATCACTACCAGCCGATGGACCCCGAAGTACTGGCGCAGTACGACGAAGAACTTGCCCAGTACTATTTATCGCGCAGCACCAACGCGCGCCGCGATACCTGGAGCGACCATATTCGCCGCACGCTCATCAAAGAGAGCCGCCCGTTTATTCTTGATTATCTACATCAGCAGGGGTTTGCTACTCGCTGATTAATGCCCGATGGTGCTTCGGTTATCGGGCCTAGGGAATTGGGCTGTAGGCCGGGTAAGCGTACTGCCACCCGGCGCTGCAAATGCGTGAATCTGTGCCGGGGCTCAACCCTCTGCGGATGTGAAAAGCGTATGATACGCCGATTTTTTTTAGCGGCTTTTTTGGAGAGGTAAAGGGTGAAAATCGCCATATTGTCCCGGGATGGAACGCTCTTTTCGTGTAAGCGTCTGCGCGAAGCCGCCCAGCGCCGCGGCCATATTGTTGAAGTGCTCGACCCACTATCCTGCTATATGAACGTCGACCCGGCGGCCTCGTCGATACACTATAAAGGTCGGCAGTTGCCGCACTACGACGCGGTGATCCCACGGATTGGCTCGGCGATTACCTACTACGGCATGGCAACGTTGCGCCAGTTCGAGATGCTGGGCAGCTACCCGCTCAACGAATCGGTAGCGATTACCCGCGCCCGCGACAAGCTGCGTTCGCTGCAACTGCTGGCGCGTCAGGGTATTGATCTGCCGGTCACCGGTATCGCCCATTCACCGGACGATACCAGCGATCTTATCGACATGGTGGGCGGCGCGCCGTTGGTGGTTAAGCTGGTGGAGGGTACGCAGGGAATCGGCGTGGTGCTTGCCGAAACGCGGCAGGCGGCGGAAAGCGTGATTGACGCGTTTCGCGGGCTGAATGCGCATATCCTGGTGCAGGAATATATCGAAGAGGCGAAAGGGTGCGACATTCGCTGCCTGGTGGTGGGCAATGAAGTGGTGGCATCGATTGAACGGCGGGCAAAATCAGGCGATTTCCGTTCTAACCTCCACCGCGGTGGCGTGGCGAAGGTTGCTGAGATTACTCCGGCTGAACGAGCGATTGCCATTAAGGCCGCGCAAACCCTCGGCCTGGATGTCGCGGGCGTGGATATTCTGCGCGCCAACCGCGGCCCGCTGGTGATGGAAGTCAATGCATCGCCGGGTCTGGAAGGGGTGGAGACCACTACCGGCATCGATATCGCCGGAAAAATGATCGAGTGGATCGAACGTCAGGCACACCCCGGATTTTGTCTGAAAATCGGCGGATAGTGCGCTTTCATGGTATGTGACGCCTTTTTTGCGTAAGCTATGCGTTACTCTCGTACTTATACCGGGCTGCTGCCCGGTTATTTGTTGGTCTGGAATGTTTTACTTTACCGCATGAGGTCATAGGCAATATGGATTCTCTCGTCGTCCCGAGTCTGGATACGTTACGTCAGTGGCTCGACGAAATGGGCATGAACTTTTTTGAGTGCGACACCTGTCAGGCGCTGCACCTGCCGCATATGCAAAATTTTGAAGGCGTCTTCGATGCCAAAATTGATCTCATCGATAACGTCGTGCTGTTCTCGGCGCTGGCCGAGGTCAAGCCATCCGCGCTGCTGGCGCTGGGCGCCGATCTCTCCGCCATTAACGCCAGTTCGCTGACGGTTAAGGCGTTTCTCGACATGCAGGATGATAATCTGCCAAAGCTGGTGGTTTGCCAGTCTTTATCCGCAGGCGTGGGGGTGACCTTCGAACAGTTCGCCGCTTTTGTAACCCAGAGCGAAGAGCAGGTCTCGATGGTGATCCTCGAGGCCAACGCGCATCAACTGCTCTATAAGCCAGAAGACGAAGAGCAGCCGCCGGAAGATATCCAATACCATTTTCTTCACTGATCATCCCCGTCAAATAGCGCAGTCACTGCCATAGTGGCTGCGTATTACCTGCTTTTATTCTGCATTTAACCTATTTTTAAAGATTCATTCACTACCTGATTGCCCCTTTTGGCTTATCAGATAGAGTGATCTTGCATAAAAAATTGATAAAAGGCGTTTTTTACGCTGACCTATAGCCTCCAGTCCGGGCTACAGTTATTCTTGCGACATATCGATGCCCCCTCATTTATTGCTGGCAATATCCCTTGTTGGCGAGGTTCTTGCATTGATAAAGCGAGCAATGACTGCAGGGGAGCCCGTTCTCTTCTCTTTCATGCAGTACGAAAAAATATGCATGATTTTTGCATACTCTAAATTGCGTATATTTAGTCCGTTTGTTAACGGACGACGAGAAGGATAAGAGATATGGCCGCCTTAAATAAAAAATGGTTAACAGGTCTGGTGACGGGGGTGCTGATGGCCGCCTCGGCAAGCGTGCTCGCTGCGGAACAAAAAACGCTGCATATCTATAACTGGTCTGATTATATCGCGCCGGACACCGTGGCGAATTTTGAGAAAGAGACTGGGATTAAAGTCGTCTATGACGTGTTTGACTCCAACGAAGTGTTGGAAGGCAAACTGATGGCGGGCAGCACCGGTTTTGACCTGGTGGTGCCGTCAGCAAGCTTCCTCGAACGTCAGCTCACCGCCGGTGTGTTCCAGCCGCTCGATAAGAGCAAGCTGCCAAACTGGAAAAACCTCGACCCGGACGTGCTCAAGCTGGTGGCTAAACACGACCCGGACAACAAGTACGCGATGCCTTATCTGTGGGCGACGACCGGTATCGGCTACAACGTTGACAAAGTCAAAGCCGTGCTGGGCAAAGATGTACCGCTGAACAGCTGGGATCTGGTGATGAAGCCGGAAAACCTGGAGAAACTGAAAAGCTGCGGTGTCTCCTTCCTTGATGCGCCAGAAGAAATCTTTGCCACCGTGCTTAACTACTTAGGCAAAGATCCCAACAGCACCAAGGCCGATGACTACACCGGCCCGGCGACCGATCTGCTGCTGAAACTGCGTCCTAACATTCGCTACTTCCACTCTTCTCAGTATATTAACGACCTGGCAAACGGTGATATCTGTGTGGCCATCGGTTGGGCGGGTGACGTCTGGCAGGCGGCAAACCGTGCGAAAGAAGCGAAAAACGGCGTGAATGTTTCTTACTTCATTCCGAAAGAGGGCGCGCTGGCGTTCTTCGATGTCTTCGCGATGCCTGCTGATGCGAAGAATAAAGACGAAGCCTACCAGTTCCTTAACTATCTGATGCGCCCGGACGTGATTGCGCACATCAGTGACCATGTGTTCTACGCGAATGGCAACAAGGCTTCCACGCCGCTGGTCAGCGCCGAAATTCGCGATAATCCGGCGATTTACCCGCCGGCAGATGTGTTCGCCAAGCTGTTTACACTGAAAGTTCAGGATCCAAAAATTGACCGTGTGAGAACGCGCGCATGGACCAAAGTGAAAAGCGGTAAATAAATCAATCACCCATAACGTGATAAGCCTGCACCGGGGCAGTGCATCTGCCCCAATCTGGACACCGGCCGGGTGGTCGGTGTCCAGGGGTTGATATGACAACCGGGTCATATCGATATTTGTATTTTGCCGGAGAGCACCAGATTGAACGACGCTATTCCCCGCCCACAGGCGAAAATCCGCAAAGCGCTCACCCCGCTGCTGGAAATCCGTAATCTGACCAAATCCTTCGACGGCCAGCACGCCGTAGACGACGTTAACCTCACCATCTATAAAGGCGAAATTTTTGCGCTGTTAGGGGCTTCCGGCTGCGGAAAGTCGACCCTGTTGCGTATGCTGGCGGGCTTTGAACAACCCACCGCCGGGCAGATTATGCTGGACGGCGTGGACCTGGCGCACGTGCCGCCTTATCTGCGCCCGATCAACATGATGTTCCAGTCCTACGCGCTGTTCCCGCATATGACCGTGGAGCAGAACATCGCTTTCGGCCTCAAGCAGGACAAGCTGCCGAAAGCGGAAATTACCGCTCGCGTTGCCGAGATGCTGGCGCTGGTGCACATGCAGGAATTTGCCAGGCGCAAACCGCACCAGCTTTCCGGCGGTCAGCGTCAGCGTGTGGCGTTGGCACGCAGCCTGGCGAAACGCCCGAAACTGCTGTTGCTGGATGAACCGATGGGTGCGCTGGATAAAAAACTGCGTGACCGCATGCAGCTGGAAGTGGTCGATATTCTGGAACGCGTCGGCGTGACCTGCGTGATGGTGACCCACGACCAGGAAGAGGCGATGACCATGGCCGGGCGTATCGCCATTATGAACCGCGGTAAGTTCGTGCAGATTGGCGAGCCGGAAGAGATTTACGAGCACCCGACCACGCGCTACAGCGCCGAGTTTATCGGCTCGGTCAACGTTTTCGAGGGACTGCTGAAGTCGCGCGAGGACGATGGCCTGGTGATTGACTCTCCGGGACTGGTTCACCCGCTGAAAGTGGATCCGGACGCCTCGGTGGTCGATAACGTGCCGGTGTACGTTGCGCTGCGCCCGGAAAAAATCATGCTCTGCGAAGAGCCGCCTGCGGACGGTTATAACTTTGCCGTCGGCGAAGTGGTGCATATTGCCTATCTGGGCGATCTCTCCATTTACCACGTGCGGCTCAAAAGCGGGCAGATGATCAGCGCCCAGTTGCAGAACGCCCATCGCTATCAGAAAGGATTACCAACCTGGGGTGACGAGGTGCGTCTGTGCTGGGATGCCGATAGCTGCGTGGTGTTGACGGTTTAAGGAGGGGCTATGAGTACGTTTGAACCACCGGCCCGTTCGCGCAAACCGGGCGGCTTCGTCCTGTGGCTGGCGCGCATCAATATGAAGCACGGGCGCAAGCTGGTTATCGCCATGCCGTATGTGTGGCTGATCCTGCTGTTTCTGCTGCCGTTCCTGATTGTTTTCAAAATCAGCCTGGCGGAGATGGCGCGCGCGATCCCGCCGTATACCGATCTGATGGAGTGGGCCGACGGTCAGCTCACCATTGCGCTGAACTTCGGTAATTTCCTGCAGCTCACCGACGATCCACTCTACTTTGAGGCCTATCTGCAATCGCTGCAGGTGGCGGGGATCTCGACGATCTGTTGTCTGCTGCTTGGTTACCCATTGGCGTGGGCGGTAGCGCACAGCAAACCATCAACGCGCAATATTCTGCTGCTGTTGGTGATCCTGCCATCGTGGACCTCGTTCTTAATCCGCGTTTATGCGTGGATGGGGATCCTGAAAAATAACGGCATTCTGAATAACTTTCTGATGTGGTTAGGCGTTATCGATCAACCGCTGACGATTCTGCACACCAACCTGGCGGTCTATATCGGTATTGTCTATGCCTATCTGCCGTTTATGGTGCTGCCTATCTATACCGCGCTGACACGCATCGACTATTCGCTGGTGGAAGCCTCGCTGGACCTGGGCGCTCGCCCGCTGAAAACCTTCTTCAGCGTGATTGTGCCGCTCACTAAAGGCGGGATTATCGCCGGGTCGATGCTGGTATTTATCCCGGCGGTCGGGGAGTTTGTGATCCCGGAACTGCTCGGCGGCCCGGACAGCATTATGATTGGCCGCGTGCTGTGGCAGGAGTTCTTTAACAACCGCGACTGGCCGGTGGCTTCGGCGGTGGCCATTGTAATGCTATTGCTGCTGATCGTGCCGATCATGTGGTTCCATAAGCATCAGCAAAAACAGATAGGAGACCACGGATGAACAACCTGCCTGTCGTAAGATCGCCGTGGCGCATTCTGATCCTGGTGATTGGTTTTACCTTCCTCTATGCGCCGATGCTGATGCTGGTGGTTTACTCGTTTAACAGTTCGAAGCTGGTCACCGTTTGGGCGGGCTGGTCGACGCGCTGGTACGGCGAACTGTTCCGCGATGATGCGATGATGAGCGCCGTGGGGCTGAGTTTGACGATTGCGGCCTGCGCGGCAACCATGGCGGCCATCCTCGGCACCATTGCTGCCGTGGTGATGGTGCGCTTTGGCCGTTTCCGCGGGTCCACCGGCTTTGCCTTTATGATAACGGCGCCGCTGGTTATGCCGGACGTCATTACCGGACTGTCGCTGCTGCTGCTGTTTGTGGCGCTGGGTCATGCTATTGGCTGGCCTGCCGACCGTGGCATGCTGACCATCTGGCTGGCGCACGTCACCTTCTGTACGGCTTACGTGGCGGTGGTTATCTCCTCGCGCCTGCGTGAACTTGACCGTTCGATTGAAGAGGCGGCGATGGATCTCGGTGCAACACCGCTGAAGGTCTTTTTCATTATTACGCTACCGATGATCATGCCTGCCGTGGTCTCCGGCTGGCTGCTGGCCTTCACGCTGTCGCTCGACGATCTGGTCATCGCGAGTTTTGTGTCGGGGCCGGGTGCGACAACGCTGCCGATGCTGGTCTTCTCCAGCGTGCGGATGGGGGTGAATCCGGAGATTAACGCCCTGGCGACGCTTATCCTCGGCGTGGTCGGAATTGTCGGATTTATCGCCTGGTATCTGATGGCGCGCGCAGAAAAACAGCGAGTGCGCGATATCCAACGTGCAAGACGCGGATAATCCTCTTAAAATCGATACGGATATGCAGTCGATGCCGCGAACGTTCGCGGCATCGTTTTCATGGAAGGCAATACATTGGATCTGTTTACTCGAAGCCGTTCGCATGCTCGTCTGAATGTCCCTGCTTTGGTGCAGGTGGCGGCGCTCGCCATTATTTTAATCCGCTGTCTCGACCTGATTATGATAATCAACCTGCTCGGGCTGCATGGTATTGGCGAGTTTATTCACCGCAGTGTACAAACCTGGACGCTGACGCTGGTTTTTCTCAGCAGCCTGGTGCTGGTATTTGTGGAGATAGGCTGCGCATTTTCGCTGGTAAAAGGGCGTAACTGGGCGCGCTGGGTCTATCTGTTGACGCAGGTGATTGCGGCCAGCTATCTGTGGGCGGCCTCGCTAGGCTATGGCTATCCTGAGTTGTTCAGCATCGCGGGCGAATCGAAGCGGGAGATCTTCCGCTCGCTGGTAATGCAAAAAATGCCGGATCTGCTGGTTTTATGCCTGCTTTTTCTGCCCGCAGCCTCCCGACGATTTTTCCGCTTACAATAACGGTGATACAATCCACGCCCCCGATTTTCTCAAGGTCTTTTTATGCAGTGCGCACTTTATGATGCCCATCGTTGCCGTTCCTGTCAGTGGATTGAGCAGCCGATAGCCGAGCAACTCGCGGCCAAAATGGCCGATCTCCAGAGTTTGTTGGCGGATTTTCCCGTTAACGCCTGGTGCGCACCGGTATCTGGCCCGGAACAGGGTTTTCGTAATAAAGCCAAAATGGTGGTCAGCGGTAGCGTAGAACGCCCGCTGCTCGGCATGCTGCACCGCGATGGTACGCCGGAAGACTTAACCGACTGCCCGCTTTATCCCGATTCGTTTGT
Organism: Kluyvera sp. 142486; assembly: GCF_046569695.1. Lineage (NCBI taxonomy): Bacteria > Pseudomonadati > Pseudomonadota > Gammaproteobacteria > Enterobacterales > Enterobacteriaceae > Kluyvera > Kluyvera sp. 142486. The sequence continues at coordinate 90,383 of NZ_JBKHUI010000004.1, read as the reverse complement.
CCCGGTCTTTGCGGCACTGAAGCCGTTTATCGCCCGTGCGGGTTTAACGCCCTACAACGTGGCGCGTAAGCGCGGCGAGCTGAAATATCTGCTGCTCACCGAAAGCCAGCTCGACGGCGGCATGATGCTGCGCTTCGTGCTGCGCTCGGAAGCCAAGCTTGCCCAACTTCGCGCGGCGCTGCCGTCGTTACAGGCGCAACTACCACAGCTGAAGGTGATTACTGCCAATATTCAGCCGGTGCATATGGCGATTATGGAAGGCGAGCAGGAAATCTTCTTTACCGAGCAGCAGGCGCTGGCGGAAAACTTTAACGACGTGCCGCTGTGGATTCGTCCTCAGAGTTTCTTCCAGACCAACCCAACGGTGGCGAGCGCACTGTACGCGACCGCACGCGGCTGGGTGAGGGCGCTGCCGGTTAGCCACATGTGGGATCTGTTCTGTGGCGTCGGCGGTTTTGGTCTGCACTGTGCTACGCCGGAGATGACGCTGACCGGCATCGAAATTGCGCCGGAAGCGATCGCCTGTGCTAAGCAGTCGGCGGCGGCGCTGGGTCTGGACAGGCTTCATTTTCAGGCGCTGGATTCGACGCAGTTTGCTACCGCTCAGGCCGATATTCCGCAGCTGGTGCTGGTTAACCCACCGCGTCGCGGTATTGGTAAGGCGTTGTGTGATTATTTAAGCGAGATGGCACCGGAATTTATTATCTATTCCAGCTGTAATGCGCAGACCATGGCGAAGGATTTTGCGCATCTGACAGGGTATCGCGTGGAGAAGGTACAGCTGTTTGATATGTTCCCGCACACGGCGCATTACGAGGTGTTGACGCTGTTGGTGCGGAGATAGTGATAGTCCCGGCGGCGCTTCGCTTGGCCGGGCTACCAATAAATAACCCGGCTGATGCCGGGTTTTGTCTTTCTGTCGCTCGATAACGGCTGATTACTCAGCAAACCACTTATCGTTAATCTTCTGATAAGTACCGTCAGCTTTAATCGCTTTCAGCGCGCCGTTCAGTTTCTCCAGCAGCGCTTTGTTATCCGGACGTACCGCAATCCCCAAACCGATGCCGAAATACTGCGGGTCGGTCACTTTCTCAGTAGCTGCACCTAACTGCGGGTTGGTTTTCAGCCACTCGTTAACGACCGCGGTATCGCCAAATACGCCGTCGATACGGCCATTTTTCAAGTCGATAATCGCGTTCTGATAGCTGTCATAAGCCACGGTTTTCACTTCCGGGTGCTTATCCATCAGGTATTTCTGGTGGGTGGTTCCGTTTTCCATCCCGATACGTTTGCCTTTCAGATCGTCAAAGGTTTTGAACTCGCCTTTTTTGGCAATGACCAGCGCCGAGTTAGCATAGTAGGCGTCAGTGAAGGCAACCTGTTTGCTACGCTCTGGGGTGATGTCCATACCGGAAATGACCGCGTCGTATTTCTTAAATTTCAGCGCCGGGATCAGACTATCAAACGCATGGTTGGTGAACGTACACTCAGCCTGCATCTGCTTACAGAGCGCGTTAGCCAGATCGATATCAAAGCCGACAATCTGGTTGCTGGCATCCATGGATTCAAACGGCGGGTAGGTGGCGGAAACGCCAAAGCTGATTTTATCTGCGGCCTGGGCGCCTGCGGCGACGGTGGCAAGTAAGGCGGCCAATACTAATTTTTTCATGGATGAGCTCCTGTCTGTCTCGCTTATTGGGTGCTGCCCTGCGTGTGGCATGGAGCTACAATGCCACTGTGTGAATTTATATGCAATATATTTGATTAAATATTTTATTGTTTGCAAAAAAAAACGGACAGGCCAATGGCTTATCCGTTTTTTACAAACGCAGTTTATGCAGAAACTAGTCGCGGTGCTCGAAGGCCAACGCTTTGCGCTCGATTAAACGCATCATCAGCGTTAGCAGGCCGTTAACGACCAGATAAACCAGCCCGGCAGCGCCGAAGACCATCACGTCGTAGGTGCGCCCGTAGAGCAACTGACCGTGGCCCATCACTTCCATCAGCGTGATGGTATAGGCGAGAGACGTACTCTTGAATACCAGCACCACTTCGTTGGAGTAGGATGAGAGCGCACGTTTAAACGCATACGGCAGCAAAATAGCCAGCGTATCTTTCTTACTCATCCCCAGCGCATTACAGGACTGCCACTGGCCTTCCGGAATGGCGCGAATCGCCCCGAAGAACAGTTGGGTGGTGTAGGCAGCACTGTTCAGCGACAGCGCAATCAGTGCGCACAGCCACGGCTCAGAGAGCAGGTGCCACAGTACCGGGTAGTTCTGCAGCGTCGGGAACTGCCCCGGGCCGTAGTAGATAAGAAAGATTTGCACCAGCAGCGGCGTACCGGTGAACAGCGTAATGTAGCCGCGAACCAGCCATACCAGCACCGGCGTTTTCAGCGTCAGGATGATGGTGAAAATCAGCGCCAGCACCAGCGCCACTACGATGGAGGCAACGGTCAGCGTCAGGCTGGTGTGCAGCCCTTTCATCAGTTCCGGTAAATACTCGAGCATCAGCCTGGTCTCCGTTCAAAGCGAGTGGTACGCAGGTCAATGCGTTTGAGAATGTACTGGCTGAGCAGGGTAATCACTAAGTAGATAGCTGCCGCCACTATATACCAGGTAAACGGCTCCTGAGTGCGGGTGGCAATGCTCTTGGTTTGCAGCATCAGATCGTTCACGCTAATCAGCGACACCAGCGCGGTGTCTTTCAGCAGCACCAGCCACTGGTTGCCAAGACCCGGCAGCGCGTGACGCCACATCTGCGGCATGACCAGTCGGAAGAAGATAGCGCTTTTCGACATCCCCAGTGCCTGGCCGGATTCCCACTGACCCGCTGGTACCGCTTTTAACGCGCCGCGTAGGGTCTGCGAAGCGTAAGCCGAGTAGAGCAGGGAGAGGGCAATCACGCCGCACAGGAACGGGCTGACGTCGAAGTTTTCGATCTGCATCTGTACCGGAATCTGTACGAAGCCGAGGTTGATGTTAAAACCGTCGGACAGCGTCAGCAGCAGCTGCGAAGAGCCGAAGTAGATAAACAGCACTACCAGGATTTCCGGCAGGCCGCGCAGCACGGTCACCAGCGCGGAGCCGAGCCATGCGATAGGGCGCCATTTAACTGACTCCCATACCGCAAAGAACATCGCCAGCGCGAGGCCGATTATCAGTGCACAAACGGCAAGGCCGACGGTCATGCCGGCGGCGCTTGCTAAAGGAAACATTTCGTTCATCAAGTCTTACTTCTGGAACCATTTAGCGTAGATGGTTTGGTAGGTACCGTCTTTCTTCACTTTTTCCAGCGCAGCGTTGAATTTCTGCTGCAGCTCGGTGTTGCCCTGACGGACTGCAATACCCAGGCCGGTGCCGAAGTAGTCTTTATCGGTCACTTTATCGCCGACTGCCGCCAGCTTATCGTTGGCTTTCAGCCATTCGGTAACCACGGCGGTATCACCGAAGACCGCATCAATACGGCCATTCTGCAGATCCAGCTTAGCGTTCTGGTAGCTATCGTAAGGAACGGTGGTGATTTCCGGGTGTTTATCCATGATGAATTTCTGGTGCGTGGTGCCGTTCTGCACGCCCACTTTTTTGCCTTTCAGCTGGTCAACGCCGGTGAACTTGCCTTTCACGCCGATAAACAGGGCGGAGTTATCGTAGTACGGGGTGGTGAACAGCACCTGTTTTTCACGTTCTGGAGTGATATCCATACCGGCCATCACCGCGTCAATACGGCGGAATTTCAGGCTAGGGATCAGGCTATCGAAAGACTGGTTGCTGAAGGTACAGGTCGCATCGATCTCTTTACACAGGGCGTTCGCCAGATCCACGTCGAAGCCGACGATCTTATTGTTGGCATCCATGGATTCAAACGGAGGGTAAGAAGCTTCGGTCGCGAAACGAATGGTTTGAGCGGCGGCAGCGGAGAGGCTGACGCTAGCAAGCAGCGCGGCAATCAGTACTTTTTTCATCGTCATTGTCCTGAATCTCAGTGAGAAAGATAACTTCTAAATTCATCAGTCTGTGGGCTGTTAAAGCAGCTTGCATCGCCTTGTTCGACGATATAACCGTTTTCCATGTACACCACACGGCTGGCCGTTTTACGCGCCACTTCCACTTCGTGGGTGACGATAACCTGGGTAATGTTGGTTTCAGCCAGTTCGTGAATAATGCTGACGATCTGGGCGGTGATTTCCGGGTCAAGCGCGGCGGTCGGTTCATCAAACAGCAGAACCTGCGGCTCCATCATCAGCGCACGGGCAATCGCCACGCGCTGCTGCTGGCCACCGGAAAGGTGCAGTGGATAGCGATCGCTAAACGGCTTGAGGCGTAAACGTTCCAGCAGTTTTTCCGCACGCGCCATGGCCTGCTCTTTGCTTAAGCCCAGCACGCGGCACGGTGCTTCAATCAGGTTTTGTACTACCGTCAGATGGGGCCAGAGATTGTACTGCTGGAAGACCATGCCGACGTTTTGACGCAGTTCGCGAATCGCTTTGTCTGACGGGGTCTTAGCAAAATCGAAATGGTTACCCGCAATCGCCAGAGTGCCTGATTTCGGCATTTCCAGCAGATTCAGCACGCGCAGGAGTGAGCTTTTACCAGCGCCACTTGGGCCAAGCAGTACCAGCGTTTCGCCCTCAGGGCATTGCAGCGTGATGTCGAACAGCGCCTGATGCGCGCCATAAAAGCAGTTAATGCCGTCTAATTTAATGCTCATTGATACCCGTCACGAATGTGTTGTTCTCGCCCTGGAAAGGCCAGGTGCATGCTCTGCTGTCGTTTTTGGATTTCTCCGCTGAAGGTATCAGCCCATAGAGAATTATCAGCAATTGAGGCCGCAAATAGTACCTTTGACAGAATAGTTATGCAATATTTGTGCGTTAAAACTTAAATATAAACCAACTTTTCTTTTAAAGTTAGCACAAAATAACGGTCGGGGTGGGCGCGGGGTATAAATGTCGGCATTCCAGAAGGAATGCCAGACATTTTGCCGGAATAAGGCGTTTGGCAGAATTACGTTACAATTTATTAACGTTTCTCAAGAGATTGGCGTAATGTGCCCGCCGGAGCATGGGTGTTGTTGCCGAGATAGCGCACGTCATCCACGGCCCAGCAGTTACCCTCACGAATCATCAGAACTTCATCTTTCCAGCTCTGGGTTCCCTGTTTTAAATCCACACGCAGCGGAATGTTGCGGGCATCGGTATTCGGGATGGTGGAAGCGCTGGCAACATCGGCGCTGTCAGGCGCGCCTGCGCTGCTGGAGAACAGGTTAGATTGCAGCAGTGAACGTTTGTCTGGGTCCTGGCTGCTGTCGCTCAGGAGTTTTGCCAGACCGTCGCTCAGGTAAGGGCGAAGGGCGGTAAAGTCGGTACTGCGTTGCTGTTTTTGTGCGTCGTAAAACTTCTGCGCCACGGCGTCCGGGCCGCCCTCTACGCACTGTCCCACGCGGGTTCCGGTATCTTTATAGGCCGGCGTTACGGTGGTACAAGCGCTCAGCAGGAGTGCTGCAGGAAGAAGAAGTGCAAGGTTGGTGTAACGCATAGTGATTCCTTGTTAGCTGTCTCAACATTCATCGCCCATATGCCGCCATGCAGCGGGCGCGATTTATGTATACCCGTCATACTTCAAGTTGCATGCGCGTTGGCTGCACTCGAATTATTTAGGGTATATACAATAATGAAGTAATCCCTTTTCAAGCATAGCGTATCGGTCCGATAATGCGTTTAGCGCAGAGAGCTAAGGCATTGAACGTTAACGAAGGAGTAGTCCATGCAATTTTCTACGACCCCCACCCTCGAAGGGCAACCCATTACTGAATACTGCGGCGTGGTAACGGGAGAGGCGATTCTCGGGGCCAATATTTTCCGCGATTTTTTTGCCGGCATTCGTGACATCGTTGGCGGCCGCTCCGGCGCTTACGAAAAAGAGCTGCGCAAGGCGCGTGAAATTGCTTTTAAGGAGTTGGGCGAGCAGGCCAAAGCGCTGGGCGCTGATGCGGTTGTCGGGATTGATATTGATTATGAAACCGTGGGCAAAGACAGCAGTATGCTAATGGTCAGCGTGAGCGGTACGGCGGTCAAAACGCGCCGATGAAACGTTTACTCACCGTGGTGATGCTGGCGATGGTGCTGGCGGGGTGTGCCGGGGAAGATAAAAAGGCCGTCGTTGAAAAGCAGGATTATGTGCTGGATACCAGCCAGGCATCGCCGCAGGCGTATCCGCGCGTTAAAGAACTGGTGATTCACTATACGGCGGATGATTTTGACGTCTCTCTGGCGACGTTAGTTGGCCAGCAGGTGAGCGTGCATTATCTCATTCCAGCGGTACCGCCGCTGCTGCACGGCAAGCCGAAAATCTGGCAGCTGGTGCCGGAGTCGAAGCTCGCCTGGCATGCGGGAATCAGCTTCTGGCGCGGTGCAACGCGCATCAACGATACCTCTATCGGTATTGAACTGGAGAACCGCGGCTGGCAGAAAGCCGACGGCGCGAAGTTCTTTACGCCGTTTGAACCGGCACAGATTCAGGCGCTGGTCCCGCTGGCGAAAGATATCATCAAGCGCTACAACATTGAGCCGCAAAACGTGGTTGCCCATTCGGACATAGCACCGCAGCGTAAAGACGATCCAGGGCCGCTGTTCCCATGGAAGTCGCTGGCACAGCAAGGGATTGGCGCATGGCCGGATGAAAATCGGGTGGCGTTCTACCTGAACGGACGTGCACCTAACGCGCCGGTAGCGACCAATAATCTGCTCGATCTGCTGGGGCGATATGGCTACGAGGTGAGGCCAGGGATGACCAGAATGCAGCAAATCAGGGTCATTGCTGCTTTCCAGATGCACTTCCGCCCGACACGCTATGATGGCGTTGCCGATGCGGAAAGTCTGGCGATTGTCGAGGCGTTGTTGGAGAAATACGGCCAGGGTTAAGCCCTAGCGGGGCAGCTTACCGTGATCTTCCAACCAGGCGGCGGTACGGATAATACCGTCGTCGAGCGAGACGATGGGCTCATAGCCCAGCTCTTCGCGGGCGCGGCTGATATCCAGCGTAAAATCGAAGTTCAGCTTTGAGACACCGTAGTGTGTCAGCGAAGGCTCTTTCGCTTTTTTATCACCAAAGCGCTCCATGCTGCGGGCGATCATGTCCAGCATTGGATAAGGCACCGAACGAATCCGGCAGGGAATATCCAGCTCGTCAATCAAACGCTCTACGATGCTGCGTAGGGTGCGCGGCTCGCCGTTGGTGATGTTGTAAGCGCGGCCGGAAGGCAGGTTGTCACAGCGCGGCTGGCTGGCAAGCCACATCGCGTGGACCGCATTTTCGTAGTAGGTCATATCGACCATTGCATGACCGCCACGCGGCAACAGTACGCTGCCGTAATGGTGCATCATCTGCGCCAGGCGCGGAATAAAGACTTTATCGTGCGGCCCGAAAACGCTCTGCGGACGCAGAATCGTGAAGCGGGTATTCGGGTTGGCCTGCGCCAGCAGCTGAATCACCTCTTCGCTGGCCGCTTTGCTGCGGGCAAACTCGTTGGCAAAACGGTGTGGGCGGAAATCTTCGGTGATGTCGCGGTGATGATGGTAATCAAAATACAGCGACGGCGAAGAGATGTGGATGAAGTTGCGTACGCCCCACGCCACGGCCCATTCGCCTAAGCGGCGAGTGGCACGAACGTTGGCTAAGTCGAAGGCCGCTTGGGTGCCCCACGGCGAGGTAAAGCTGGAACAGTGCCACAGCGTATCGACGCCGGCCAGCATCACTTTGGCCTGGGAGGAAACCAGCTCGGTCAGGTCAGCATGGACGAACTCCGCGCCCATTTTTTCCAGCAGCTTGCCCATCGCTTCGTTGCGACCGCTCGCTCTGACGCTGATGCCTCTGCTACGCAGATATTCAACCGCGTTTCTGCCTAACCCGCTGGTGGCGCCGGTGACCAGTACCTTCATAATCATCCACAGTGTTAAAAAAGTTTTTCGTGCGCATTCTTCCGTTTATTTCACTCGTATGCAATGGGAAACTAAGACGAAAAAGGGTTATTGCGCACTTTTTCCTGTCGCTTCTTCTGCCAGACGGGTGATACGCCGCGCCATTCCCCGGAAGATGAACAGATGTGCCGGGATCATCAACAGCCAGTACAGTAATCCTGGCATACCGTGAGGATGCCACCAGGCGCGAACGTCTAATTCCCGGTGCGTGCCTTTATCGACCATGGTAAAGCTCAGGCGACCAAGGCCCGGCGCTTTCATACCAAACAGTAAGGTTAGTGCTTTTTCCGGCTCCACGATAATTACCTTCCAGCTGTCGACGGTATCACCTACCTGTAGCATTTCTTGCTGCGGACGACCTTTGGCGAGACGATGGCCGACCAGCAGATCCATCGCCGCACGCGTTTTCCACAGCACGTTTCCAAAGAAATAGCCCTCTTTACCACCCAGACGATTGACTACCTGCCACAGGGCGGAGAGGCTCGCGGAAGTCTGTACGGTAAAGCCGGCTTGCTTGGCAAAAAAACCGTACTCAGGGCGCCAGCGGGCAAAGGCCTGCGCGTCGTAACCCCAGTCGCTGGAGTTGGCGAGTTTTTTCTCCTCTTCCAGCGTGCGGCGCACTGCTTCGTCAAAGGGGATCAACTGCTGCGGGATCAGCGCTCGCAGCGTGCGATCGTCCGCTAGCAGATCGTGCTTTAGTCCCTGGATCAGCGCTTTGGCGATCGTCGGCGGCACGGAGGTAATCACGTTTAAGAACCACACCGAGATCCAGCTGGTGGGCAGGGGGATCGGGATAAGCGGGCGATGGCGGCCGCTGACCGCCATAAAATGTTCAAACTGCTGCTGATAGGTCAACTCCTCCGGGCCCGCCGCTTCGAACACGCGGTGCTCCGGTGAAGGATGGTTTAAGAGTTCGACCAGGTAGACCAGCAGGTTTTCCAGCGCGATGGGCGTGGTGCGCGAACGTACCCAGCGCGGGGGGGTAAGTACCGGCAGGTTGTACACCATGTCGCGCATCACCTCAAAAGCGGCTGAACCTGCACCAACGATGATTCCGGCACGTAGTTCGCTCACCGGTACCCCTGCGCTGCGCAATATATCGGCGGTGAGCTGACGGGCGCGCAGATGCGGCGACTGTTCGTGCTCTGGTGCCTGGAGGGAGCTTAAGAAGATCAGCTGTTTAACCGGGGTAATCAGCAGCGCGTCGCGTACGTTTTCCGCCACCCGGCGTTCGTGCTTAATAAAATCTTTGCTCTCGCCCATACCGTGCACCAGATAGTAGACGGTATCTACCCCATTGAGGAGCCGGGCAATATCGGTGGTTTTTTCCAGATCGACCGAGTAACAGGTCACGCCAGCAAGCTGTAATTTTTGCAGCCGCTCAATGCGACGTGCCACTGCCCGCACGGTATATCCGCGCTGGCTTAATTCAGACACCAGGTGCTGGCCGATATAGCCGCTGGCACCAAAAACCAGAATAGTACGTGACACGTCGTGCTCCTTAGCGGGCTAAAAAGGCTTTCCAGTGGGCAACCACTTCCGTGAGCTGCTGACGGTTGACGTCCAGATGCATCACCAGGCGCACGATAGGTGAGGCGTTAATCAATACGCCGCGTTCCTTCATAAACTCACCCAGCGCGGCTGCGTGAGCGTCACCGACGCGCACAAACAGCATATTGGTATCGTGGCGCATCACATCCGCGCCAATCTCACGGAGCTGTTCGGCAAGCCATGCGGCGTTGTCGTGGTCATCCTGCAGGCGAGCGACGTTGTTTTTCAGCGCATACAGCCCGGCTGCTGCCAGAATGCCCGCCTGGCGCATGCCGCCGCCGGTCATTTTGCGCCAGCGATTTGCGCGCTTGATGTAGTCGTGACTGCCGACCAGCAGCGAACCAATCGGTGTGCCGAGGCCTTTAGAGAGGCAGATGGTGAAAGAGTCGCAGTACTGGGTAATCTCTTTAAGCTCGCAGCCATAGCTGACCAGGGCGTTGAAGATACGTGCGCCGTCCACGTGCAGCGCCAGACCGCGCTCACGGGTAAATTCCCAAGCGTCTTTCAGGTACGCCTGTGGCAGCACTTTGCCGTTGTGGGTGTTTTCGATGCTCAGCAGCTTAGTGCGCGCGAAGTGGATATCGTCGGCTTTGATTTTCGCCGCCACTTTATCGAGCGGCAGGGTGCCATCCGAGGCGGCATCAATCGGCTGCGGCTGAATGCTGCCCAGCACCGCTGCACCACCGGCCTCATACAGATAGTTATGCGCGCCCTGGCCGACAATATACTCTTCGCCACGCTCGCAGTGGCTCAGCAGGGCCACCAGGTTGGCTTGGGTACCGGTAGGTAAGAAAAGCGCCGCCTCTTTACCAGACAGCTCGGCGGCGTATTGTTGGAGGGCGTTGACGGTAGGGTCGTCGCCATAAACATCATCGCCGACCGGCGCGGCCATCATCTCTTCTAGCATGGCGCGCGTCGGGCGGGTTACGGTATCACTGCGTAGGTCGATCACGGCATTTCCTTTTTAACTCAGAATAATGCCTCCATTTTTACCTGAGCCAGTTGGTTTTCGCCAGTTCGATTACTTCATCACCCCGGCCGCTGATAATGGCGCGCAGCATATACAGGCTGAAGCCTTTGGCCTGCTCAAGCTTAACCTGCGGTGGGATCGCCAGCTCTTCTTTTGCCACCACCACGTCAACCAGCACCGGGCCGTCAATGCTGAAGGCGCGTTGCAGGGCCTCATCGAGGTCAGCGGATTTCTCGACGCGGATGCCGGTTATCCCGCAGGCTTCAGCAATACGCGCAAAGTTGGTGTCGCCAAGCTCTGTGCCATCGGTCAGATAGCCTCCGGCTTTCATCTCCATCGCCACAAAGCCCAGTATGCTGTTGTTAAAGACCACGATTTTCACCGGCAACTTCATTTGTACGACCGAGAGAAAATCGCCCATCAGCATGCTGAAGCCGCCGTCGCCGCACATCGCCACCACCTGGCGTCCGGGTTCCGTGGCCTGCGCACCCAACGCTTGCGGCATCGCGTTAGCCATGGAGCCGTGGTTAAACGAACCAAGAAGGCGGCGCTTACCGTTCATTTGCAGGTAGCGGGCGGCCCATACGGTTGGTGTGCCTACGTCGCAGGTAAAGATGGCATCTTCGCTGGCGAAGCGGCTAATTTGCTGTGCCAGATACTGTGGGTGGATGACCTTATCGCTCGGTTTGGCTAAATCGTCTAATCCTTTGCGCGCGCTGCGGTAGTGTTCCAGCGCTTTATCGAGGAAGCTTCGATCGCTTTTCTCTTCTAACAGCGGCAGCAGCGCCGCCAGCGTGGCTTTCACATCACCGACCAGCGCCATATCCACTTTGCTGTGTGCGCCGATGCTGGCAGGGTTAATGTCTATCTGGATGATAGTGCTTTCGGTCGGGTAGAACGGGCGATAGGGGAACTGAGTGCCGAGCAGGATGAGCGTTTCGGCGTTCATCATGGCGTGGAAACCGGAGGAGAAACCGATAAGCCCGGTCATCCCGACATCATATGGGTTGTCATATTCCACGTGTTCTTTACCGCGCAGCGCATGCACGATAGGGGATTTTATTTTTTCCGCGAAAGCGGTGAGCTCGGCGTGTGCACCTGCACAACCGCTGCCGCACAGCAGGGTGATATTACGCGAAGACTTGAGCTTCTCGGCAAGCGTCTCCAGCTCGCTTTGTGGTGGAGTAACAATAGGATGCGGCGCAGGATACCAGTTTGTGCTGGCGCTCTCTGGCGCGGCCTTCAGCGCAACGTCGCCCGGTAGAACCACCACGGATACACCTCGGTTGAGTACTGCTTTACGCATCGCAATGGCCAGTACCTGTGGGATCTGTTCAGGTGTAGACACCAGCTCACAGTAGTGGCTGCATTCGCGGAACAGCTCCTGTGGATGGGTTTCCTGGAAATAGCCGCTGCCGATTTCACTCGACGGGATATGTGCGGCAATAGCAAGCACTGGAACATGGTTGCGGTGGCAGTCAAAAAGCCCGTTAATCAGGTGCAGGTTTCCCGGCCCGCAGGAACCGGCGCATACCGCCAGTTCGCCCGTGAGTTGCGCTTCAGCGCCCGCGGCGAAGGCGGCCACCTCTTCATGTCGTGTCGGCATCCACGCAATGGTGCCCATTCGGTTCAGGCTGTCGCTAAGGCCGTTGAGCGAATCGCCCGTCACGCCCCAGATTCGTTTCACTCCAGCTTGTTCTAATGTTTTCGCAATGTAGTTGGCTACGGTTTGTTTCATGGTTTTCCATCTCCGGAATTGTGATACCGGTTACAAGTTTAGATGAAACCCGTCGTTTCGCTGGAAATATACCCTTATTTTCAGCGGGTATATTTAGTAAATGAGAAGCAGTACCGTAGATATTCTACAGGGATAAACAGGGAAAAATTTAAATGATTCTAAAGTTGCTCCAGGCTGTGAACCGCACGTTGTCGCATGAGGATTTCGGCAAGTTATTACTGCGTCTTGCCGTCGGCGGCCTGATGCTGTTCCACGGGCTGCACAAGCTGTTTGATGGGGTTGACGGGATTAGTGCGATGCTAGTGGCAAAAGGGCTGCCGGGCTTTATCGCCTATGGCGTGCTGGTGGGAGAGGTGGTTGCGCCTATCCTGCTAATCCTCGGCGTGCTAACCCGCCCGGCAGCGCTGGTATTAGCGTTTACGATGGTGGTGGCATGGCTGATGGTCGGGTTGGATAAAACCGTCGCGTTGGATAAAACCGGGGCATGGGCGATTGAAAGCCTGGTGTACTTCTTTGTGGCGGCACTGGCGATTGCGTTTATCGGCGCGGGCAAATATGCGCTGGGCGGGAAATCAGCCTGGCAGTAGTCACCGCTTAAAAACATCAGACAGAGGCGAGTTCGCTCGGCTCTGTCTAAAAAACAACGTTAATCATCTTCATCACTCAACCACCGTTTCTTCCGCCGCCTGACCACCGGTCTCGTCAACGCATTGCTCATTGCTGCGCCAATCTCGGCGCTGACGACCAGGCCCTGAATAAAAGGACGATCGTGCATTAGCCACGGTAGGCTGCCAAACGCTATCCGCCCACGGGCGTTTTCCGGCGCCTGCAGCGTATAATCTTCACCGATATCCGGGATGTCATCACCACAGGCCAGAAGCTGCTCGCGCAACGTGGGGAAAGGGATATCTTTGCTTTTCAACGCCTTTTGCCCACGAGCATCAATAAACACATCAAATTCACGGCACTGATTATTGTGAGAAATAACCGTTTTTTCCCGATCATTCTTGCGTTCATAATCTGCCCCCAGCGCCACTATCTCAATCAGCCCGGCATCGTGCAGCGCCAGTACCCGACGAATGGACTCAGAAGGAATGGCAGCATAGTTATCAATGAACACCCGCGCCAGCCCGCGTTTGAACCGGGCGCGGTCAGCTTCATTGAGATACGGCACGATATCTTCGATAACCTCATGCAGCCGCAGCAGGGTATAGCGCCATGCCACGGTGTGCTGCTGCTGTTTGTTGCGTTCGACTTCCAGCAGATTGAGCCTCGCCCAGTCAAACGGATCGTGGTGGATGCGGTCAGCAAAACAGGCATCGGAGAACGTATCGGCGGTGAGCGTTTCAAGGCTTATTTGCTCGCTCCATTGCGGAGCTGCTTCTTGTAACTGCTTCACGATAAGTTCAAAGATGCGGTCCAGCAGCCCGTTTTGGCCTTGTGCAATAGTGCGCTGAATGGCGTCTTCAGTGGCGACAGTCAGCGGTTCATAGGGGAGAGGGCAGTAAAAATCTGCCTCTGGCAGTACGCCGGTGCGAGACATCAGGGTTAGCTTCAGATTTTGGCTGCCCGGTTTGCGTGTAAAGCGAATTATGCCATCAGTATCAGTAATGAAGCTGCCATGTTGGCACACCACGGCAACCGCCGCGTCGATAGCGCTTAGGGAGGTGCCAAGAATGCCTACCCGACAGGCGTTAATTTGCGCGTCCATCAGGCCGGTCCACGGGCTGGGGAAATATTGACGTGATGACGGATCCGTTTCAGGCCACAGATGGCCGGTGGCGATAGCGGCAAAATCGACATCAACGGGCTGCGATGAGTGGTTTATCCACAGCGAGATCCCTTCCGCGTTCGCGCGCAAATCGGTGACTTCGCTGGATTCATATACGGAAACCTCAAAGCCTAATCCCCGCGCCTTGTCGACGAGGGATAAAAAGCGATCGTGATAATAGTCGCCGAGGAGCACGCGCGGCAAAAACTGTCGCTCGTGGAGGGCGGTACGTTCCACGCCAAATTGCGCGAGGTACTCATCGCTTTGGCTTTGTAGCCACGTCAGATAGGTGATTTCAATGGGTGGGATCTCAATACTGGCGATGTTTGCCAGCATATGTTCAGAGTTGTTTTCGTTGTTGTAGGGCATACCGACGCCCGCCTGTTCGGCTTGCTCATAGAGCAGTATTGCCAGCGGTTCACCACGTTCTACCAACGCATGAAAGGTGTAGATTCCGGTAGGGCCGACGCCGACGATAGCGACTTTTTTCATGGGGTTCCTTTTGACAATCTTGACGGATGGTCGGGTGCATTGATTAGTTGGTGAATGTTAATTGTGGTTGAGAAATTGATGGATGAAATGTTTATGCTCGCCTTTTTTGCGAAGGGGATTACAGATTCGGATTATGGCTGTGTTTCTGTTTGGAAGGGGGGGGCAGGGCCTATCTACGAGTAGCCTGGCTGAGGTGGGTCAGCACTAAGTCCGGGGATGTTCCCGGCGTCACTTCGTTTAGCTGGGCTACCCGAAGGTGCCTTTGTCAGTAATCTGAATCAAGCTATTGGCTGTTTTTTAGCGGGCGGTGTTGATGACGCTTGTCACCGCACGAACAATTCATATCTGCTTTTTGCACACATTGCAGACAATCGCCTCAACATACAAAACCCACAAATCACTCTGTGTTGCTCACAAGCAAAAAAAAGCCACCCGGCAAAACTGGGTGGCTTTTTTACATCATAGCGCAGATTACGCCAGTACCAGGTCGCCCTGCGGATGGCAGGAGCAGGCCAGCACGTAGCCGTCGGCAATTTCCGCCTCGGTCAACGTCATGGTGCTGGTAACCGTATACTCACCGGAAACCACTTTGGTTTTGCAGCAACCGCAAACGCCCGCACGGCATGCAGCGACGATTGGCTCTTTATTGCTTTCCAGCGCGTCCAGCAGCGTTGTGCCGACCGGCGCGTAGAACTCTTTCGCCGGCTGCAGCTTGGTGAATTTCAAGCCGCTGGTTGCTGCATCAGCCACCG
This sequence comes from Kluyvera sp. 142486, assembly GCF_046569695.1. NCBI lineage: Bacteria > Pseudomonadati > Pseudomonadota > Gammaproteobacteria > Enterobacterales > Enterobacteriaceae > Kluyvera > Kluyvera sp. 142486. The sequence goes on along the minus strand of NZ_JBKHUI010000004.1, from coordinate 75,128 downwards.
GGGTAAAGAACTTCTCTTTAAAGAAGCGCGTCACGCCAAGCGCTTTTACCTCGTTCTCGACCATATCCATGTACGGCGCTGGGCCGCAGGTCATCACGGTGCGAGAAGCCAGGTCCGGCACGCTTTTCAGCAGTTCAGTGCTCAGTCGACCAGAAACAAAGCCATGGGTCGCATTATTTTCCGCGACCAGTGTAACCGGGTATTGACGCCACTCTTCGGCAAAAATGACATCCTGCGGCGAGCGCACGTTAAAGATAACCTGGACATCGGCCTCGGGACGGTACTTCGCCAACCAGCGGCGCATCGACATAATCGGCGTAACCCCGCAGCCGGCGGCCAGCATCAGGAACTTGTCATCTGCTTTATCTTCACAGGTAAATTCACCCATTGCATCGGACAGCCAGATATAGTCGCCGCGCTTCACGTCACGGGTCAGCCACTGCGAACCGGCACCGTCATCAATACGGCGGACGGTCAGCGTAATGTATTCGCTTACGCCCGGCGTAGAGGAGATGGTGTAAGCACGCAGCGTATCCGCCGAGTTGCGCACGCTGACCAGTGCATACTGCCCGGCGTGGTACGGATAATAGTCGTGGCAGAGCAACGAAATTGTCCATACGTCCGGCGTTTCCTGATGGATGTGGTGAACCTGCATCCGCCACGGGCACTGATTTGTTGGCATCGTCATTCTTTACTCCTTACGCGCTCAGCAGCTGCTTCATATCTTCTTCAACGGTGGTCACGGAACGCAGACCGAATTTCTCGTTGAGCACAGCCAGCAGGTCCGGCGTGAAGAAGCCTGGTGCGGTTGGGCCAGTGACGATGTTTTTCACGCCCAGAGAGAGCAGGGTCAGCAGAATCACGATCGCCTTCTGTTCGAACCAGGAGAGCACCAGAGACAGCGGCAGGTCGTTTACGCCGCAGCCCAGTTTTTCTGCCAGCGTGACCGCCAGGATGATGGCAGAGTAAGCATCGTTACACTGACCGGCATCGACCAGACGCGGCAGACCTTCGATATCGCCGAATTCCAGTTTGTTGAAGCGGTATTTACCGCAGGCCAGGGTCAGGATCAGACAGTCGTCTGGTACGCTGGTGGCGAAATCGGTGAAGTAGTTACGTTCACCGCGCGCGCCGTCGCAGCCGCCGACCAGGAAGATGTGACGCAGTTTTTCGCGGCTTACCAGGTCAATCAGGGTATCCGCAGCGCCCAGCAGGGTCTGACGGCCAAAACCGACGGTGATCAGGTGTGGAATTTCGCTGTATGGGAAGCCTGCCATCTGCTGTGCCTGAGCGATAACCGGGCCGAAGTTGTCGCCTTCAAGGTGGCTTACGCCCGGCCAGCCGACAATGCTACGGGTCCAGATACGGTCGTCGTAAGCGCCTACGGTTGGGTCGATGATGCAGTTAGAGGTCATCACGATTGGGCCAGGGAAGCGGGCGAATTCCACCTGCTGGTTCTGCCAGCCGCTGCCGTAGTTACCGATCAGGTGTTTGAAGTTACGCAGCTCCGGGTAGCCGTGTGCTGGCAGCATTTCACCGTGGGTATAGACGTTAACGCCAGTGCCTTCGGTTTGCTCCAACAGGTTGTAGAGATCTTTGAGGTCATGGCCGGAGATCAGGATGCACTTGCCTTCGGTCGCTTTCACGTTGACCTGAGTTGGCGTTGGGTGACCGTATTTAGTGGTCTCGCCAGCATCCAGAATGCTCATCACTTTAAAGTTCATTTGGCCGATTTCCATTGAACATTCCAGCAGAGCGTTCATATCGGAAGGCCAGGTACCCAGCCACGCCATGATTTTGTGGTACTGCGCATAAATGTCGTTGTCGTACTGGCCGAGAACGTGCGCGTGTTCCATATAGGCCGCCGCACCTTTCAGGCCGTACAGGCAAAGCAGACGCAGGCCAAGAATGTTCTCGCCGATGGTTGCTTTGTCTTTGTTCGGGGTAAATTCCGCAGCCTGCTGTTGCAGGGCGCCCAGATCGTCGCTGACCAGCTGCAGGTCAGCCATTGGGTTCTCTACGGTGGCGTTGGCATCAACGGCCAGGCATTGTGCTTTCAGCGCATCGCGCATGGCGATGGCTTCACGGGCATAGCCAACGATACGTGGAGAATCAAAGTTAACGTTAGTCAGGGTAGAGAAGAACGCGCGCGGGGCGAAGTTATCGACGTCGTGGCTGATAATGCCGTATTCGCGAGCTTTAACCGCCCATGCGGACAGACCTTGCAGAGACGCAATCAGCAAATCCTGCAGATCGGACGTTTCAGCGGTCTTACCGCACATACCCTGTGCATAAGAGCAGCCGTTCCCTGCCGGAGTACGGATGGTTTGTTCACATTGCACACAAAACATGGTCACACCTTTTAAAGTTATATTTAATATACATGTTTAAGGGTAAGCCTGGTGCTGAGCCTTGAAAAGGGATTTCTGATGCAACTTAAAGGGAGGTTGATTTAGCGCAATTTTGGCGGCAGCCGGGGCTACCGCCATAGAGGTATCAGGCGGTGAAGAAGGCCATCATCAGAGGAACCAGCAGGCTCAGCAGGAAGCCGTGGACGATGGCGGGTGGCACCATTTCCACCCCGCCTGAGCGCTGAAGCACCGGCAGAGTAAAGTCCATTGAGGTTGCGCCGCACAGCCCCAGCGCCGTTGAGCGGCTGCGGCGAACCAGACCAGGAATCAGCATGATGGCGAGCAGTTCGCGCGCCAGGTCATTAAAGAAGGTGGCGCTGCCGATCACCGGGCCGTACGCATCAGTCAGAAGAATACCTGAGAGTGAATACCAGCCGAATCCGGAGGCCATTGCCATTCCGGTTTTAATCGGCAATCCGAGCAGGAACGCATTAATCACCCCGGCTACCATGGAACTGGCAACCACAACCAGCGCAATCACCATGCCGCGACGGTTGAGAATTATTTGGCGTAACGTCATGCCACTATTTCTCAGCTGAATACCAACAAGGAACAGCAGGAAGATCAGCGTATATTCGCTGGCGTCGGTGGCATGCTGTAAAAAAGCAAAACCGCTTAATCCAACGACAAAACCGGCTATAACCACAAAGCACAGTTTTAATGATTCCAGCGCCATGGCGACGCGGGACGGTAATTTTTCCTGATGGTGCGGATGCCCCCACGGACGCACTTTTTCAAGCCACATTAGCGCCAGCGTATTGCACGCTAAAATAACCACAATACTAATGGCGGAATAGTGGAAAATAGCTAACAGGTTGTCCGCCAGATTATCCAGGAATGCCAGACTGATCCCCATAAAGAAGAGAATAAGATAAACAATCCAGCTCAGCAGACGGTTGATTAGCTGCAGCGCGCTGCGGTGGGTGAGGGGGATAAGGTAGCCGATAATGAGTGGCACCAGAATGATTAGCAATCCCGATAACATGGCGAGCTCAGTTCCTTGCAGTGTTGAAATAGCGCACAGACACTACCGAAAAGCCCCAACTGAGTAAAGCCACGAAAAAAGAAAGACCCGACAGTGCGGGTCTTTGTAGGCCGGATAAGGCAACGCCACCATCCGGCAATGTGTGTAAAACCGCGTGAAGGCGCTACGCTTATCAGGCCTGCAGCCGTATTATTTCTTTTCCAGCAGGGTGCGATAAATCAGGCCACCCAGGATACCGCCGATAATTGGCATGACCCAGAAAAGCCACAGCTGGTTCAGTGCCCAACCGCCCTGGAAGATAGCGACTGCGGTACTACGCGCCGGGTTAACGGAGGTGTTAGTCACAGGAATACTGATAAGGTGGATCAGGGTCAGCGCCAAACCGATAGCAATAGGGGCAAAGCCCGCCGGTGCATTTTTATCGGTCGCACCGTGAATCACCAGCAGGAAGCCGCAGGTCAGCACGATTTCAATCACGATGGCGGACAGCATGGAGTAGCCACCCGGTGAGTGTTCGCCGTAGCCGTTAGACGCAAAGCCACTGGCTGCTGCATCAAAGCCTGCTTTACCACTGGCGATGAGATACAGAATAGCCGCGGCGATAATCCCGCCAACAACCTGAGCAATGATATAACCGATAACGTCTTTAGCCGGGAAACGACCGCCCGCCCAAAGGCCCAGCGTTACTGCCGGGTTAAAATGGCCGCCAGAAATGTGCCCTACTGCAAAAGCCATGGTGAGAACGGTTAAACCGAACGCCAGCGCCACACCCGCAAAGCCAATCCCTAACTCTGGGAATGCTGCAGCCAGAACTGCACTGCCGCAACCACCAAATACCAGCCAGAAGGTGCCAAAGCACTCTGCAGCCAATTTTCTAAACATAACCACCTCGAATTAAAAATATAATCGTCATAAAGGATGACGACTGAATTTATACCGGCCTGAATTGAGCGGCAGGCATAGTCAGCGCTATTTTAGAAACTAACGTCATCCCTTAACCAGTTAAATAAATACGCGAACTTTGATACAAAACAATGTGGTGTTAATCCTTGAGCAATTCATTCTTTAAATTAGAGTGTAGTGCATTATTTTCGGAATAATCGTGAAGAGAGATTGAGAGCGCATTTTATTACTTTGTGCGGTTAATGATGCCTTCTTCTCTCTGAAAGTAAGGGAATGAGCGGATGTCAACGCCCGTCCATGCCGCTATACTGCGAGAATGAAAGGAGAGCAGGCGTATCGTATTACGGAGGAGTTATGCTTCTTGAGCGCACCGAGATTGCAGGGTTTCGCGGCATCAACCGTTTGTCGTTAATGCTGGAACAAAATAATGTCTTAATCGGCGAAAACGCCTGGGGTAAGTCGAGTCTGCTGGATGCATTGACGCTGCTGCTTTCCCCGCATGAAGGGCTTTACCACTTTGTCCGCAACGATTTCTGGTTTCCGCCCGGCGACGTTCAGGGGCGTGAACATCATCTGCACATCATTCTGACCTTTCGCGAGAACGAACCGGGGCGTTACCGTGGGCGTCGCTACCGTGGTCTCACCGGTTGCTGGTCGCTGTGCCCTGACGGCTATCAGCGTATTTTCTATCGTCTGGAAGGGGAACTGGCCGCCGACGGCAGCGTACTGACGTTACGCAGCTTTATCGACAGCGACGGTCAGGCGCTGGAGCTGGATGATATTGATGCCTGCGCGCGCGAACTGATTCGTCTGATGCCGGTGCTGCGCCTGCGCGACGCTCGCTTTATGCGTCGTATCCGCAACGGCACCGTGCCGAACGTACCGGATGTCGAGATTACCGCTCGCCAACTGGATTATCTGTCGCGTGAGCTGGTCACCAGCCCACAGAATCTGAGCGATGGGCAAATTCGGCAGGGGCTCTCGGCGATGGGGCAACTGCTCGAACACTACTTTTCAGAACAGGGATCTGGCCCGGCGATTCAGCGCCTGATGCGCCGGCGATCTCACGATGAACAGCGTAGCTGGCGCTATCTCGATCTTATTAACCGCATGATCGATAAACCCGGCGCCCGCAATCACCGGGTGATCCTGCTGGGTATGTTTGCCACCTTATTGCAGGCGAAAGGGACAGTCAGGCTGGATAAAGACGCTCGCCCGCTGCTGCTGGTGGAAGACCCGGAAACCCGTCTACACCCAATTATGCTCTCCGTGGCCTGGAGTCTGCTGAACTTGCTGCCATTGCAACGCATTGCCACCACTAACTCTGGTGAACTGCTGTCGCTGACGCCGATGCAGTATGTTTGCCGTCTGGTGCGAGAATCGTCCCGCGTTTCCGCCTGGCGCTTAGGGCCGGAAGGGATGAACGCTGAAGATAGCCGCCGCATCTCCTTCCATATCCGCTTTAACCGCGCTTCATCGCTGTTTGCCCGCTGCTGGCTGCTGGTGGAAGGCGAGACGGAAACCTGGGTGATTAACGAACTGGCGCGCCAGTGCGGCCATCACTTTGATGCTGAAGGGGTGAAGGTGATTGAATTTGCCCAGTCGGGGTTAAAGCCGCTTATCAAGTTTGCGCGCCGGATGGGTATTGAATGGCACGTGCTGGTTGATGGTGACGAGGCTGGGAAAAAGTACGCCGCCACCGTGCGCGGTTTGCTCAATAACGACCGGGATCAGGAGCACCATCACCTGACCACGCTGCCGGCGCTGGACATGGAACACTTTATGTATAAGCAGGGCTTTTCCAGCGTCTATCATCGCGTTGCCCAGTTGCCGGAGAACATTCCGATGAATATGCGTCGGGTGATCACCAAAGCTATCCATCGCTCGTCAAAACCAGACCTGGCCATTGAAGTGGCGATGGAGGCGGGGCGACGAGGAACCGAAGCCGTGCCGCCTTTATTGAAGAAAATGTTTTCCCGCGTCGTCTGGCTGGCGCGCGGGAAAGCGGATTAGCGCGTGCTGGCCTGCAAAATCTGCTGCTGGAGTGCATCCAGCAGCTCATAGCGGCGGCGGTACTCCGCGCGTTTTTTGCTGGCAATCTCTTCCATAGTTTTACGCGGCAGTACCAGCGGCAGCACGTAATCTCCTTTACTATCTACCGTTGCGCTGAGCGATTCCCAGAAACTGTTGTAATCGGCATGCAGCTTGTCGCGCTTTTTACGACGATAGCGCAGGCTCTGGTAGATATGCGTCTCGTTGCTGACGGCGCGAATGTGTTCCACCGACAGCGGTGTCGCCAGCGTTAACAGCGCATCCACCACCAGCCGTTTCGGGAACAGGCCGTGGCAGGCTTTTGTCGCCGTCTGGATAAGCTGATGTGGAACATGCGCCTTCGCTCCCTGCAGACCCCCAATATAAAAGGTATTCAACCCGTTGAACGGGCATAACGTGAAAGTTAGCTCCGCCAGCACGGTGTTGTTTCCATCGCGAAACGTTAACGTTGCTTCACCTTCTTTATCCTGCATGGCATCTGCGTTCAGGCGAATAGCGTACTGCTGACCGTCTTTACCGTTAATGGTCGCCAGCAGCGCGCCGTGCGGTGAGAGATAGCCTTTCGTCACACTCTCCGGCAGATGACTCAGTAGTTGCTGGTAGTGCCAGCTTAGCGCCTCGATGGTCTGCTGATGATCGGTGTGGATAGACAACCACGGACGGTGAAGACGGCACGGAAGACCGGGCTGCACGTCCAGGATCTGTATTAAATATGGTTGCTTTGCCAGGTTTGCTAGCAGCTTGCCGGTCATGCGAGGCGTGCTCAGTGAACGCAGCATGAACTTGACGCGATAGCCTGGATTTTCCCACGCTCGGCCGGGCGTAAACACGCCGGTTGAAAGCAGTCGAAAGAAGTGCCAGCTGGATTCTGGCTGCAGGGCGGTGGACGCGGAAAGTTCGGCGAGGCTGGACATAGGAATAATCTCATAAGAAAGATTTGCCTATTTAAGCAATGAGATGCTCAACACAATTTCAACAAATGTAAGAATTGTGGAGATTAATATTTGTTTATGAATCGTTTAAGTTTTATGGCGTCTGTTTTCTCATTGTTTCTACGCACTACATCAGCAGTGCGTAGAAAACAGAGACTAGCGCTGGCTAAAGAATGTCGACATTTGTGTGCCAATAGCATCCAGTAACTCAAAGCGGCGGCGGTATTCTGCGCGTTTTTTGCTCGCAATTTCGGCAATATCTTTGCGGGCAATAGTGAGAGGGATATGGAAATAGCTGTTTTGATCGCATTCACCGCCCACGGCTTCCCAAAAGTTGTTGTAATCCGAAAGGACGGCTTTGTTTTTATCGTGGTAGCGCTCGCCACGGAAAATATGGACCGTGTTGCTGACGGCGAGTATTTGTTCCACCTGCAGACGGCCTGCAAAATGGCAAATGGCTTCCATCACCAGGCGTTTCGGGAACAGGCCGTGGCAGGCTTTGGTCGCTTCCTGAATGGCTTCATGAGGAAGCTCGCGTTTACCGCCCTGCAGTCCACCAATAAACAGCGTCCGTTGGTTCTGATAGTTCAGGATGGTAAAGGTCATTTCCGCTAGCGTATCGCCATTCGCGTTACGCATCAGGATCGTGCTATCGCCCTCTTTGTCGAGATTGACATCCATGGTCAGTTCAATGCTGAAGACCTCACCGTTTTTCCCCTCTAGTTTTGCAAGTGGGAAATACTGCGAATTTAGATAGGTCTTAAACTCTTCAGGGGACATTGCCTCAGATAACAGCTTATAGTGATAACGCAGCGCATCCACAATCAAAGGGCGGGGGAAATTGACCGACAGATAAGGGCGATGCAGTCGCACCGGCAGGCGTGGTTGGCGGGCCATGACCGCGTTAAGATTCGACCATTGAGATAATTCGCGCATCCATTCGCGGCTTAAACGTGGCATTAATAACGAACGCACCATAAACTTCCGTCGAAAGCTGTTTTTATGCCAGTGTTCGCCAGGGCGCCATTGCCCGCTGAACAAACGGAAAAATAGCCCAAGACTGGTGAAGGAATGCGCTGGGGGAAGAGAGTTATCACTGAGCTGAGACATTGCTGACGACCTGATATAAAAAACTTTTCCAAAGTTTACAATTGGAAAACTAAACCAATTCTCAATCATCGGACGATTCTTAGATACCTTTAGTGATTGTTTATATTTTGTTTACGCTTGCCTTTTCATTCTGATGGATACACTGGGGAATTCAGGATTTTTATGAACATCAAGGGAAAGTTTAAAAAACGCTATGTAATTGCGGCGATCGTCGTGATTATTGCCGTGATAGCGGTCTGGAAAACGCTGAATGCGCCGTTGCCCAACTACCAAACGTTGATTGTCCGTAAGGGCTCCCTGGAGCAAAGCGTGCTAGCTACCGGTAAGCTCGACGCGCTGCGCAAAGTGGACGTTGGTGCGCAGGTGAGCGGGCAGTTGAAAACGCTGTCGGTGAGCATTGGCGATAAAGTCGCAAAAGATCAGCTATTGGGGGTGATTGACCCCGAACAAGCGCAAAACCAGATAAAAGAGGTAGAAGCCACGCTGATGGAACTGCGAGCGCAGCGACAGCAGGCGGAAGCCGAATGGAAACTGGCGAGTGTAACCCTTTCCCGTCAGCAGCAACTGGCAAAAACCCAGGCGATTTCGCGCCAGGATCTGGACACCGCTGCCACCGAAATGGTGGTGAAAAAGGCGCAGATTGGGACAATTGACGCACAAATTAAGCGAAATCAGGCCTCTCTGGACACCGCCAAAACCAACCTCGATTTCACTCGTATCGTCGCGCCTATGGCGGGTGAAGTTACGCAAATTACTACCCTGCAGGGACAGACGGTGATCGCCGCTCAGCAGGCACCGAATATTCTGACCCTTGCCGACCTCCGCACGATGCTGGTGAAGGCGCAGGTGTCGGAAGCCGATGTCATTCACCTCAAGCCTGGGCAGAAAGCCTGGTTTACGGTGCTGGGTGACCCGCTGACGCGTTACGAAGGTACGCTCAAAGACATTCTGCCAACGCCGGAGAAGGTCAACGATGCCATCTTCTACTATGCCCGTTTTGAAGTGCCTAACCCGCAAGGCGTACTGCGCCTGGACATGACGGCTCAGGTGCATATTCAGCTCAGCGGCGTAAACGATGTGCTGACCATCCCGCTTTCTGCGCTGGGCGAGAACGTGGGTGATAACCGCTACAACGTGCGTCTGCTGCGCAACGGTGAGGTGAAAACCCGTGAAGTCGTGATTGGCGCGCGCAACGACACCGATGTGGAAATTGCCAAAGGGTTGGACGCGGGCGATGAGGTGATTACCGGAGAAGGTAAAGCCGGGGCCGCAAAATGACTGCACTGCTTGAACTGAGCAACATCCGCCGCAGCTACCCGTCTGGTGAGGGCAGCGTGGATGTGCTTAAAGGCATCTCGCTGCAAATTAACGCCGGTGAGATGGTGGCCATTGTCGGGGCCTCCGGTTCGGGAAAATCCACCCTGATGAATATCCTCGGCTGTCTTGATAAGCCCACAAGCGGGACTTATCGGGTTGCCGGGGTAGATGTCGCGACGCTGGATAGCGATGCGCTGGCAGCGCTTCGGCGCGAGCATTTTGGCTTTATCTTTCAGCGCTACCATCTGCTGTCTCACCTGACGGCAGCGCAGAACGTTGAAGTGCCCGCAGTGTATGCTGGCATGGAGCGTAAAGCCCGCCTTGAGCGCGCTGAGGAACTGTTGCAGCGTCTAGGGCTGGCCGATCGTGTTGACTATGCGCCTTCGCAGCTCTCCGGCGGCCAGCAGCAGCGCGTGAGTATTGCCCGTGCGTTGATGAACGGCGGCCAGGTGATACTCGCCGATGAACCCACGGGGGCGCTTGATACCCATTCGGGTGAAGAAGTGATGGCTATCCTGCATCAGCTAAAAGAGCAGGGTCACACCATTATTATCGTCACCCACGACCCGCAGGTTGCCGCACAGGCTGAGCGGGTGATTGAGATTCGTGATGGCGAAATCATCCATAATCCGCCACCGCGTCAGACGACGGTGGCGGCGCGCAAACCCACGGCTCAGAATGCGTCCGGCTGGCAGCAGTTCAGCAACAGCTTCCGCGAAGCGCTGTCAATGGCCTGGCGCGCGATGGTCGCCAATAAAATGCGCACGCTGCTGACCATGCTGGGCATCATCATCGGTATCGCCTCGGTGGTCTCCATCGTGGTGGTCGGCGACGCGGCCAAACAGATGGTGCTGGCGGATATTCGCGCCATTGGCACCAACACTATTGACGTCTATCCGGGGAAAGACTTTGGCGATGACGACCCGCAGTACCAGCAGTCGTTAAAATACGATGACCTGCTGGCGATTGAAAAGCAGTCGTGGGTCAGTTCAGTCACCCCGTCGGTGTCAAAAAACCTGCGTGTCAGGGCGGGCAATATAGATGTCGCCGCCAGCGTTCAGGGCATCGGGCAGCACTATTTTAACGTCTACGGCATGACCTTCAGCGAAGGGAATACCTTTAACGATGTGCAGGCCGCGGAGCGTTCACAGGTGGTGGTGCTTGATAGCAACACGCGCCGCCAACTGTTCCCGAATAAAGCCAATGTGGTGGGCGAAGTCATTCTGGTCGGCAATACGCCCGCGACGGTGATCGGCGTGGCAGATGAAAAACAGTCGATGTTTGGCAGTAGCAAGATTTTGCGCGTCTGGTTGCCGTACTCAACGATGTCCGGGCGAGTGATGGGGCAGACGTGGCTGAACTCGATTACCGTCAGAGTGAAAGAGGGTTACGACAGCAGTCTTGCGGAAGAACAGCTCACCCGGCTGTTAAACCTGCGGCACGGTAAAAAAGATTTCTTCGTCTGGAACATGGACAGCGTCTTGAAAACGGCGGAACGCACCACACATACATTACAGCTGTTCTTAACGCTGGTGGCGGTGATTTCGCTAGTAGTGGGCGGCATTGGCGTGATGAACATTATGTTGGTGTCGGTGACGGAGCGTACCCGGGAAATCGGCATTCGTATGGCGGTTGGGGCGCGGGCGAGCAACGTGCTGCAGCAGTTCCTGATAGAGGCGATTCTGGTCTGCCTTGTCGGTGGCGCGATCGGCGTGGCGCTTTCAATGATGATTGCGCTGCTCTTACAACTGGTGCTGCCAGGGTGGGAAATTGGCTTCTCGCCGCTGGCGCTGTTGACGGCATTTATCTGCTCGACGCTGACCGGCGTGCTGTTTGGTTGGCTACCCGCGCGCAACGCGGCAAGGCTCGATCCGGTCGATGCGCTAGCGCGGGAATAAGCGCAAAATAAATGAAAAAATGCCAGTCAGAAGGACTGGCATTTTGACAGCGGGATGTACACAATGGGGCAGTAACTAGGCGGCTGTTTCTGCTTCCAGAGGGATAATCACGCTGGCATGATTACCTTTCGGCCCCTCGTGGACATCAAACTGGACGGATTGCCCGGCTTTTAACGTTCTGTACCCATCCATCTGGATGGTGGAGTAATGGGCGAAGATGTCCTCGCCACCGCCTTCCGGGCAAATAAAACCGAACCCTTTAGCATTGTTGAACCACTTAACAGTACCCATTTCCATACTTCGACATCCTTCGTAACACTATTATACGTTTATAAGTAGATGGAATGAACCGGTGGTGGAGTCAGGAGTTGTTCAAAACCTCACCAACTCTCGCCAGTACAATTTAGATATTTCGCACAATGCGTCAAGCGTTTGAGGGAGGCTGAAGGGGGAAAATGCATCAAAATTTGAAGCAGTTAACGCTATTGACGGGAATGTGACAGAGTTCGCGAATGACAGCTATAGGTGATAGCTATCTATGATCTACAGTAAATTTAGAACGTGTATACACCAGGACGAACGGCAGCGCAGTGAACGGTAAATAATTCATTGGTACCGTCAATAGTGCGAAGCGCTTAGGTGTAGACAGAGACGTCAGTAGCACGAGATGACACCCACAATGATGACTGACAATGAGTAAGACCAGAGACTGGCTGGATTTCGACCAGCTTTCGGCAGATAAACTTCAGGATGGGCTTAAACCCCCATCGATGTATAAAGTGATATTGGTCAATGATGATTACACTCCGATGGAGTTTGTTATTGACGTGTTACAAAAATTCTTTTCTTATGATGTAGAACGCGCAACACAACTGATGCTAACGGTTCACTATCAGGGTAAAGCAATTTGTGGTGTCTTTACGGCAGAAGTCGCCGAGACCAAAGTTGCCATGGTGAATCAGTACGCGAGGGAGAACGAGCATCCACTGTTGTGTACGCTGGAACAAGCCTGATACAGGCATGAAAATTGGGGGAGGTGCCTATGCTCAATCAAGAACTGGAACTCAGTTTAAACATGGCTTTCGCCAGAGCGCGCGAGCACCGTCACGAGTTTATGACCGTCGAGCATCTGTTGCTGGCTCTGCTTAGCAACCCATCAGCCCGTGAAGCGCTGGAAGCGTGCTCGGTCGATCTGGTGGCGCTGCGTCAGGAACTCGAAGCCTTCATCGAACAAACCACGCCGGTACTACCGGTCAGTGAAGAAGAGCGCGAAACGCAACCTACGCTCAGCTTCCAGCGTGTTCTGCAGCGCGCGGTCTTCCACGTCCAGTCTTCCGGGCGTAGCGAAGTCACCGGTGCTAACGTCCTCGTGGCGATTTTCAGCGAGCAGGAATCGCAGGCTGCGTATCTTCTGCGTAAACATGAAGTCAGCCGCCTTGACGTGGTGAACTTCATCTCTCACGGCACGCGTAAAGACGAGCCAAGCCAGCCTTCCGATTCCGGGAATCAGCAAACTAACGAAGAGCAAGCAGGCGGGGAGGAACGTATGGAAAACTTCACCACCAATCTTAATCAGCTTGCTCGCGTCGGGGGAATAGACCCGCTGATTGGCCGCGACAAAGAGCTGGAGCGCGCCATTCAGGTGCTGTGCCGCCGCCGTAAGAATAACCCGCTGCTGGTGGGCGAATCCGGTGTCGGTAAAACGGCGATTGCCGAAGGCCTCGCGTGGCGCATTGTGCGCGGCGACGTGCCGGAAATCATGGCCGACTGCACTATCTACTCGCTCGATATAGGTTCGCTGCTGGCGGGCACTAAGTATCGCGGCGATTTCGAAAAACGCTTTAAAGCGCTGCTCAAGCAGTTAGAGCAGGACACCAACAGCATTCTGTTCATCGACGAAATCCACACCATTATTGGTGCGGGTGCCGCGTCGGGTGGGCAGGTGGATGCCGCGAACCTGATTAAACCGCTGCTCTCCAGCGGTAAAATTCGGGTGATGGGCTCCACCACCTACCAGGAGTTCAGCAATATCTTTGAGAAGGACAGGGCGCTGGCGCGTCGTTTCCAGAAAATCGATATTACCGAACCGTCGGTAGAAGAGACCGTCCAGATCCTGAACGGCCTGAAGCCGAAATACGAAGCGCACCACGACGTTCGCTATACCGCGAAAGCGGTGCGTGCGGCGGTGGAACTGGCGGTGAAATATATCAACGATCGTCATCTGCCAGATAAGGCCATCGACGTGATCGATGAGGCTGGCGCCCGCGCCCGTCTGATGCCGGTGAGTAAGCGTAAGAAAACGATCAACGTGGCGGACATTGAATCCGTGGTCGCGCGTATTGCGCGTATCCCGGAGAAAAGCGTCTCCCAGAGCGATCGCGATACGCTGAAAAACCTCGGCAATCGCCTGAAAATGCTGGTGTTCGGCCAGGATAACGCTATCGACGCGCTGACCGAAGCCATCAAGATGAGCCGCGCAGGCCTTGGCCACGATCATCGCCCGGTAGGCTCCTTCCTGTTTGCTGGCCCAACAGGGGTCGGTAAAACGGAGGTCACCGTCCAGTTGGCGAAGGCGATGGGCATTGAGCTGCTGCGTTTTGATATGTCCGAGTATATGGAACGCCATACGGTGAGCCGCCTTATCGGTGCGCCTCCGGGATACGTTGGTTTTGACCAGGGCGGCCTGCTGACCGATGCGGTTATCAAGCATCCGCACGCGGTACTGCTGCTGGACGAAATCGAAAAAGCGCACCCGGACGTCTTTAACCTGCTGCTGCAGGTGATGGACAACGGCACGCTGACCGATAACAACGGTCGCAAAGCCGATTTCCGTAACGTGGTGCTGGTGATGACCACCAACGCCGGCGTACGTGAAACCGAGCGTAAATCGATTGGCCTTATCCAGCAGGACAACAGCACCGACGCGATGGAAGAGATCAAAAAGATCTTTACGCCAGAGTTCCGTAACCGTCTCGACAACATTATCTGGTTCGATCATCTGTCTACCGATGTGATCCATCAGGTCGTCGATAAGTTCATCGTTGAGCTGCAGGTTCAACTGGATCAGAAAGGCGTGTCGCTGGAAGTCAGCCAGGAGGCCCGCAACTGGTTGGCCGAGAAAGGCTACGACCGTGCGATGGGTGCGCGTCCAATGGCGCGTGTGATTCAGGACAACCTGAAAAAACCGCTGGCTAACGAACTGCTGTTTGGCTCGCTGGTGGACGGCGGCCAGGTCACCGTGGCGCTCGACAACGAGAAGAACGAGCTGACCTACGGCTTCCAGAGTGCGCAGAAGCATAAGCCAGAAGCGGCGCATTAACGACAATCACTTGCGGTAAAAACAAAAACCGAGCTGATAACAGCTCGGTTTTTTTATGCGCTATCTTCGTTGTTTAATGCTGACATTCCCTTTTCGCAAATTTGAACAGCCGGATAATAACCAGACGTAAGGGTTGGCATGATGGGGGCAGAATATAACCAAACGGTGGCATCATGGTGGCAAAATGGTTATCGGTGATTTTACTCACCTGTGCGTTATTTTCTGGTCAGCTGATGGCAGGCCATAAAGGTCATCAGTTTTTGTGGGTTAAAAATGCCGATCATCAGTTACGTCATGAAGCGGACAGTGATGAGTTACGCGTGGTAGCTGAAGAGTCAGCGGAAGGGTTACGTGAGCACCATCACTGGCAAAAATCGCGTAAACCGGAAGCGCACAATTTATGAGGTAGTGTGGAAAAGACAAAAAAATGCCCCGCAATAAGCGAGGCATTACTATTCAGCAAATAGCGCTCGGCGAAAGTAGCGCCAGACGCTCATTATCTGCGGAGATTAGCGACTACGGAAGACAATGCGGCCTTTGCTCAGGTCGTACGGGGTCAGCTCAACAGTCACTTTGTCGCCCGTCAGGATACGGATGTAGTTTTTGCGCATTTTACCGGAGATATGTGCAGTAACCACGTGCCCGTTTTCCAGTTCTACGCGGAACATGGTATTAGGTAACGTATCAAGAACGGTACCCTGCATTTCAATATTGTCTTCTTTGGCCATCTAATCCTCTGGGGTATCACTACCGTAATTTGAACCGGCAAGATAATGCCGAAGTTCATCAAGTAAGTAAAGAATTGTCCGTCTTAATCGGCGAAAGTCGTTTTTGCGCATTACCCTTTCACCACACAAATGCATCGTGTGATGGGCACGAACCAGGCCGGAAACAGCAGGATAAACGTGGGCGTTATCTGACTCGAAGATTCCCAAACGTCGGCGGGGTAAAAGGCAGAAGCGACTCTCGTCGGCAATTATATCATCCTGATGGCAATTATGCTGAAATCATTTACGCTTCAGGCGAAAAGAGCGCTCGGGGTACCCAAAACTTATCGGCAAGCGGCTGCATGCGAAGCGCGTTGAGGTGTTCAAGGTAGTCACGACGTGGAATTTCCTCTGCACCGAGCGAGGCGGTGTGGCTGTTTAGCACCTGGCAGTCGATGAGTTTGCCACCCGCCTGGCGGAATGCCTCGCAAAAGACGTACAGCGCCGTCTTAGAGGCGTTCTCCGCGCGGCTGAACATCGACTCGCCGCAGAACAGTTCGCCCATTGCAACGCCGTACATGCCGCCTACCAGCGTGTTCTCCTGCCATACCTCGATAGAGTGCGCGTGGCCAAGTTCGTGCAGGCGATGATAGGCCTGACTGATGCTGGTGGTAATCCAGGTGCCTTCGTGACGATCCTGCGCGCAGCCAGCAATCACGTCGCTAAAGGCGTAGTTAATCGTTACGCGGTAAGGGGAGGTTTTATGGAACCGTTTCATGCTGCGGCTGAGGTGAAACTGCTCAGGCCAGAGCACGGCGCGAGGATCCGGCGACCACCAGAGAATAGGGTCACCGGGTGAGAACCACGGGAAAATACCTCGCTGATAGGCCATCAGCAGGCGCGCGGGGCCGAGATCGCCCCCTAAAGCGAGCAGTCCATTCGGTTCACGTAATGCGCCCTCTGGTGAGGGAAAAGCGATCGAGTGTCGAGAAAGCTGGACAAGGCGCATGTCGCGATGACCTCACGAAACAGGGTTAACTAATCATAGTCTACAGACGCTGTTTAAACTGGTAGTAACGACCTTGTTTTGCCAGCAGTTCTGCGTGATTACCTTGCTCAATAATTTGCCCATTGTCCATGACAATTATCTGATTAAATCGCGCCAGCCCGCGCAGACGATGGGTTACCATCAGCAGCGTTTTATGGCGCATTACGTCGGCCAGTAGTTCAAGCACCTGGCTCTCGGTGGTGGCGTCTAATCCTTCGGTCGGCTCGTCAAGCATTATCAGCGGTGCATCGTGCAGTAACGCTCGCGCAATCCCCAGTCGACGCAGTTCGCCGCCGGAAAGCTGACGTCCACCTTCACCCAGCCAGCTATTCAGCCCGGCGTCTTCGAGCAATTTCTCAAGACCGGTGCGGCGCAGAACATCGCTGAGCGCTTCATCGCTCGCGTCAGGTTTCGCCAGCAGCAGATTGTCGCGCAGGGTAGCGCTAAACAGATGTACGCGCTGCGGTACCAGACTGATGGTCTGGCGCAACGTTTGTTCATCAAACTGGGTCAGCGGCATGCTGTTCAGTAGAATCTCGCCCTGCTGTGGGTCCCAGGCGCGGGTGAGCAACTGGAGCAGCGTTGATTTACCACAGCCTGTACGGCCGAGGAGGGCGATATGCTGGCCTGCGGCGATATTCAGCGACAGATTATTCAGCGCAGGCTGCGCTTGCTGAGGATAGGTGAATGACACCCGATCCAGCGTCAATGCGACCTGCTGAGGACGCGCCACGACCTGTTCCGGGAAGGTCACTTCCGGCTGTTGTTCAATAATCTGGCTGATACGCAGCGCTGAGGCGATAACCTGTCCAAGATGCTGGAAGGCACCGGTAACCGGCGCAAGCGCCTCAAAGGCCGCCAGCGCGCAGAAGACAAAGAGTGCAATCAGCGCGCCGGGCTGGCTGTTGCTGCCAACGCCGCCAGCGGCTAACCACAGCATGGAGACCACGGCGACGCCGCCAATCAGTAGCATTAAGGCTTGAGAAAGGGCGGTCAGTTCAGACTGACGGCGCTGGGCATCGTGCCAGTTGAGTTCGGTTTGCTCCATCTGCTTACGATAACGCTGGCTGGCGTTAAAGATAGTCAGCTCAGCTTGCCCCTGCAACCAGCCAGTTAACTGCTGGCGATACTGCCCGCGCAGGCTCGTTAACTGCTCGCCAGTGGGTTTACCCGCACGATAGAACAGCGGCGGTAGTATCAGCAGCGTGGCCAGCATAATGCCGCCGAGGGTCAGCGCCAGACCAACGTCCAGCAGACAAAGCCCGGCGGTCACCACCAGAATGACGACCAGCGCACCGACTAATGGCGAAATAACGCGCAGATAGAGGTGGTCGAGGGTATCGACGTCCGCCACCATACGGTTGAGCAGTTCGCCCTGATGAAAACGCGCCAGCCCGGCGGGTGACAGCGGCAGCAACTTGCTGAAGGTAAAGACCCGCAGGTGTTGTAAAACGCGGAAGGTCGCATCATGGCTGACCAGACGCTCAAAGTAGCGCCCGGCGGTACGGATAATCGCCGCGCCGCGCACGCCGGCAGCAGGCAGCATGTAGTTAAAGGTGTAAGCGCCCGCGAACCCGACAACCGCTGAGGCGGAGAGGAACCAGCCGGAAAGGGTCAGTAAGCCAATACTCGCGAGCAGGGTGATAATCGCCAGCACAACGCCCAAGCTTAACAGCCACTTGTGGCGTTTATAGAGCGCCAGATAAGGTAACAGTGCGCGCATTTAAATCTCCTCCTGACGGCTAGCCAACAGGCTGGCAAACACACCGTTAGCATCAACCAGCTGTTGATACGTTCCCTGCTCAATAATCTGACCGTTTTCCATCACCCAGATAGCGTCCCAATCGGTAATACCTTCAAGCTGATGGGTGACCATTAGCGTGGTTTGTTGGGTCGAGGCTTCGGTGAGCGCCTGCATCACACGTTGCTCGCTGTGGGCATCAAGACTTGCGGCAGGTTCATCCAGCAGCAGCAGACGGCAGGGGGCGAGCAGGGCACGGGCGACAGCGACGCGCTGAGCCTGACCCACGGACAGACGCGCGGCCTGTTCTCCGACCACTGTGTCGATACCGTCAGGAAGTTGCGGCAGAAATTCGCTGACCCAGGCTTTATCCAGAGCTTGTTGCAACTGGTGCTCGCTGGCTTCCAGATTGCCGAGCAGGACGTTCTCGCGCAGCGTAGCCGCTGGAAGCTGCGGGTTTTGTCCAACCCAACTCATCATGCGGTGCCAGCCTTCCGGGTGCAGGTTGCGTAATTCAACGCCGTTCACTTTCAGCGAACCGCTGTAGGGCAGGAAACCGGCAAGCGCATTCAGCAGCGAGCTTTTACCGGAGCCGCTCAGGCCAACCAGCACGGCACGTTGCCCGGCGTTAAGCGTAAAGTTCAGCGGCCCAGCCAGCATTTTGCCTTCCGGCGAGGTGATAAACAGATCCACGGCGTGAAGGGTAACCGGCTCACTGGTGTCCAGCGTCTGGTCACCTTGCTCAGGATGCGCCAGCGGCGCTTCAAGGAACGTTTTCAGGCTGTCGGCGGCGCCAACGGCCTGTGCCTTGGCGTGATAGAAGGTGCCTAAATCACGCAGCGGCTGGAAGAATTCAGGAGCCAGAATCAGCGCGAGAAAGCCGGAAGAGAGCGTCACTGCGGTACCGTAGCTGCCGAAGTTTAGCTCGCCGAGATAGGAGAAGCCGAAATAGACGGCGACCAGTGCAATAGAGAGCGAGGTAAAGAATTCCAGTACGCCGGAGGAGAGGAAGGCCAGTCGCAACACTTCCATCGTGCGTTGACGGAAATCCTGCGATGCTTCACGAATGCTTTCCGTTTCCGCTTCGCCACGACCAAAGATACGCAGCGTATCCATGCCCCGCAGGCGGTCGAGGAAGTGACCGCTCAGGCGCGCCAGCGCCAGGAAGTTGCGGCGGTTGGCATCGGCAGCGCCCATCCCCACCAGGGCCATAAACAGCGGAATTAACGGCGCAGTTACCAGCAGTATTAACGCGGCGACCCAGTTGGAAGGGAAGATCGCGACCACAATCAGCAGCGGCACGCAGGCCGCCAGCGCCATCTGCGGCAGATAGCGGGCGTAGTAATCGTGCATATCATCGATTTGTTCGAGGATAAGCGTCGCCCAGCTTCCGGCCGGCTTGCCCTGAATCCAGGCCGGACCAGCCTGCTGCAGGCGGTCAAGCACCTGACGGCGAATTTCAAATCGAATCTGTTGCCCGGCGTGAAAACCAACGCGCTCCCGCAGCCAGACGACCCAGGCGCGCAGGATAAAGATCAGCACCAGCTGGATAAACGGCAGCAGCAACGCTTCTCGCGGGATGTTCTCCATAATCATGTGATGGAGAATGCGGGCAAGGAACCAGGCCTGGGCGATGATCAGTACACCGCTAACGAAGCCGAGCAGACGGGAGGTCATCAACCAGCGGCGTGACAGGACGCTTTGCTGTTTGAGCCAGCGGGTGAGTTCTTGTTGGCGACTTTTATTCATTGGGCGCTTAGCAGGTGCTTATGGCTAATGGTTTCAGTTATGGGCGCGGCAATGTTACATCGCAGAAAAAATAAAGGCGACTTATCGTCGCCTTTTTTACTTTTGTTACTGACTTGTAAAGATTATTTGCACGCGTCAGCCAGACCGTCGAGGTAGCGCTCAGCGTCCAGCGCGGCCATACAGCCGGTACCCGCAGAGGTGATTGCCTGACGGTAAATGTGGTCCATTACGTCACCCGCCGCGAACACGCCAGGGATGCTGGTTTGCGTTGCGTTACCGTGAATGCCGGACTGCACTTTGATGTAGCCATTTTCCAGCGCCAGTTGGCCTTCGAAGATCGCGGTATTTGGGCTGTGGCCGATAGCCACGAACAGACCCGCGACGTCCAGCGATTCAATCTCGTCGTTTTCAGTAGAACGCAGACGCAGACCGCTCACGCCCATCTGGTCGCCGGTCACTTCTTCCAGCGTACGCTTGGTGTGCAGTACGATATTGCCGCTTTCCACTTTATCCATCAGACGTTTGATCAGGATTTTTTCCGCACGGAAAGAATCACGACGGTGAATCAGATGCACTTCTGATGCGATGTTGGACAGATACAGTGCTTCTTCCACTGCGGTGTTGCCGCCGCCGATGACCGCGACTTTCTGGTTGCGGTAGAAAAAACCGTCGCAGGTAGCGCAGGCAGAAACGCCGCGGCCTTTAAACGCTTCTTCTGACGGCAGGCCCAGATAGCGGGCAGAGGCGCCGGTGGCGATGATTAACGCATCGCAGGTGTACTCGCCGCTGTCGCCGGTCAGGCGGAACGGACGGTTTTGCAGATCCACGCTGTGAATATGATCGAAAATAATTTCGGTCTCAAACTTAGTGGCATGTTCGTGCATACGTTCCATCAGCAGTGGACCGGTCAGGTCGCTTGGATCGCCAGGCCAGTTTTCCACTTCTGTGGTGGTGGTCAGCTGACCGCCTTTTTCCAGCCCGGTAATCAGTACCGGTTGCAGGTTTGCGCGTGCAGCATAGACCGCAGCGGTGTATCCCGCAGGTCCAGAACCAAGGATTAACAACTTACTGTGTTTGGCCGTGCCCATGAGATCCCCATAATTGTTGGCAGACATTGCTCTGGATTGTAGGGAATTTGTAGACGTAAAAAAAGAGCACAGCGATTTTGTTAACGATATGTGTAATAGAATGAGCCGATTGATTGGCTATTTTAACATCAAAAAATATAACTATTTCTACTGCCACGCCGATGATTATAAGACGATTACATGTGAAACCGGACCCAGGATTCATGAATATGTGGCATGTTGTACTAAAAAAAGATGTTTTGCTTTGACAATCCCCTAAGCTTTTGCGACAACATTCAAGGAAGAAGAAAAGCAGTGTTTCGCGTGTGGTGAATTTTCATGCACGCAAATACCATTTTTACCCGGATCACTGAAATCTACGTATGGTGTGGACAGACATCATACGTGATGTCGGAGGGTGGCCGTTAGGCGCCGGGGCTTCTCATACGCATACCCTGGGATATTCGTCGTTGCAGCAACAACGGCGCATTGAAATCGGGAGAAGGCTCTGAACAGTGAAGTGCACAGAGTCAAGACAGGAGTAGGGAAGGAATACAGAGAGACAATAATAATGGTAGATAGTAAAAAACGCCCTGGCAAAGATCTCGACCGCATCGACCGCAACATTCTCAATGAACTGCAAAAAGATGGGCGTATTTCGAACGTCGAGCTTTCCAAAAGAGTAGGACTTTCTCCGACCCCGTGCCTTGAGCGCGTACGTCGTCTGGAACGACAGGGTTTTATTCAGGGCTATACCGCGCTGTTAAACCCGCATTACCTTGATGCATCGCTGCTGGTTTTTGTTGAGATTACTCTGAATCGCGGTGCACCAGACGTGTTTGAACAATTTAACGCCGCTGTGCAAAAACTTGAAGAAATTCAAGAGTGTCACTTGGTTTCCGGCGATTTCGACTATCTGTTGAAAACCCGCGTACCGGACATGTCGGCTTACCGTAAACTTCTTGGCGAGACCCTGCTGCGCCTGCCAGGCGTGAACGACACCCGTACTTACGTCGTTATGGAAGAGGTTAAGCAGAGTAATCGTCTGGTAATTAAGACCCGCTAAAACGGAACAGGTGCAAAATCAGCGTAGTTTGATTACACTCCTGTTAATCCATACAGCAACAGTGTCGGCGCAATCTGGCACTGTTGTCCGTTTTAGCATTCGGCACCTGGAGAGCCTTTCTTGAGCCAGGAATATACAGAAGACAAAGAAGTCAAACTCACAAAACTCAGCAGCGGACGCCGGCTCCTTGAGGCGTTACTCCTTTTATGCGCCATTTTTGCCGTTTGGTTAATGGCTGCACTACTGAGCTTCAATCCTTCCGATCCTAGCTGGTCGCAAACGGCCTGGCACGAACCGATCCACAATTTATGTGGTGCTCCTGGCGCATGGCTGGCCGATACGCTGTTCTTCATCTTCGGCGTGATGGCTTACACCATACCGGTCATCATTGTTGGTGGCTGCTGGTTTGCCTGGCGACACCGTTCGAACGATGAGTACATCGACTACTTCGCCGTCTCGCTGCGCCTGATTGGCGTACTGGCGATCATCCTTACTTCATGCGGACTCGCGGCGATAAACGCCGATGATATCTGGTACTTTGCCTCCGGCGGCGTGATTGGCAGCCTGCTCAGCACCGCGCTGCAACCGATGCTGCACAGCAGCGGCGGGACCATTGCGCTACTCTGCATCTGGGCCGCAGGTCTGACGCTGTTTACCGGCTGGTCATGGGTCAGCATTGCCGAGAAAATGGGCAGCTGGATCCTCAATATTCTGACGTTCGCCAGCAACCGAACCCGTCGTGACGACACCTGGGTTGATGAAGACGAGTACGAAGAAGAAGACGAATATGAAGACGACGGCGAGGAGACGCAGAAAGCGTCCCGTGAATCTCGTCGTGCGCGCATCCTGCGAGGTGCGCTGGCACGCCGTAAGCGGATCGCCGAAAAATTCTCTAACCCGATGGTGCGCAAAACGGACGAGGCGCTGTTCTCTGGTCGTCGTATGGACGAACCGGAAGAGGCAGGTCGCTATGCGGCTCAGGTCGATCCTGATGATGTGCTGTTCTCTGGCGCCAGCGCGACGCGTGCCGCCGAATATGATGAGTACGATCCTCTACTGAGCGGCCATACCGTCGCTGAGGCCGTTGCCGTTACAGGCACAACGGCGTGGGCCGCTGACCCAACATTAGCTGCGCCGTCTATGAACGAGCAGCCTGTAGCTGCACCTGCCGTTGAATGGCAGGCCGTTCCAGCGCCAACGGCGGGTGAACCGGTTATTGCACCTGCGCCAGAAGGATGGCCGCCGGTACAGCAACCTGCTTATGAGCAGCCACAGTATGCACAACCGCAGCAGCCTGCTTATGAGCAGCCACAGTATGCGCAACCGCAGCAGCCTGCTTATGAGCAGCCACAGTATGCACAGCCGCAGCAGCCTGCTTATGAGCAGCCACAGTATGCACAGCCGCAGCAACCTGCTTATGAGCAGCCACAGTATGCACAGCCGCAGCAGCCTGCTTATGAGCAGCCACAGTATGCACAGCCGCAGCAGCCTGCTTATGAGCAGCCGCAGTATGCGCAACCGCAGCAGCCTGCTTATGAGCATCCGCAGTATGCACAGCCGCAGCAACCTGCTTATGAGCCGCCGCAGCATGCACAACCGCAGCAGCCTGCTTATGAGCAGCCGCAGCCAGAACAACCCTATATCGCGGAATCGGATTATCTGAACGTGCCACAGGCTGAACCAACGCCTGTCGTAGAGCCAGAACCGGTAGTGGAAGAGGAGGTTAAACCTGCTCATCGTCCGCCGCTGTACTATTTCGAAGAAGTGGAAGAGAAACGCGCACGTGAGCGTGAACAGTTGGCGGCGTGGTATCAACCCATTCCGGAACCGTTAGCGCCAATGGAACAGCGGGCATCTACCGCGCCGTCCATTCCAGTTTCTGTACCAGAACCTTCCGCTGCTGTTGCACCGGTCGCAGCGAGCGTCCGTCATGCGGCAGCTGCCGCCACCGGAACCGCCGCCGCTGCGGCTTCGGCACCGTTGTTTAGCCCAGCTGAAGGTCCACGTGCGCAGGTTAAAGAAGGCATTGGCCCACAGCTGCCACGCCCTAACCGCGTTCGCGTGCCGACGCGCCGCGAACTGGCCTCTTACGGCATCAAGCTGCCATCGCAGCGGATGGCCGAAGAGCGCGCAGCCCGTGAAGCTGAGCGCTATCAGCCTGATGATAATCAGCCCCTGACCGACGACGAAGCAGATGCTCTGCAGCAGGATGCGCTGGCTCGTCAGTTTGCCGCCTCGCAGCAGCAACGCTATGGCGAAGCGGACGAGCAGGATAACTATGATTTCGAAGAGAACGATGAAGATGTTGCTGCAGAAGCGGAACTGGCACGCCAGTTCGCTGCATCTCAGCAGAATCGTTACGCCAGCGAACAGCCACAAGGCGCGCACCCGTTCTCTCTCGACGATTTTGAATTCTCGCCGATGAAAACGCTGGTGGATGAGACGCCGAAAGCGCCGTTGTTCACGCCGAGCGTGATGCCGGAGCCTGCGGTGACGCCGCCGCCTCAACAGCCGCTGCAGCATGCTCAAGGCTACCATCAGCCGCAGCAACAGCATGCACCTCAGCAACAGTATGCTCAGCCACAACAGCATGTGCAGCAGCCTGCACATCAGCCGGTAACGCCACCGCAGCAGGAGAGCCTGATTCACCCGCTGCTGATGCGTAACGGCGACGATCGTCCGCTGCAGAAGCCGACGACGCCTCTGCCATCGTTGGATCTTTTAACACCGCCGCCAACGGAAGTGGAGCCGGTGGACACCTTTGCGTTGGAACAGATGGCGCGTCTGGTGGAAACTCGTCTGGCCGACTATCGCATTAAAGCGGACGTCGTTAACTACTCGCCGGGGCCGGTTATCACCCGCTTCGAGCTGAACCTGGCGCCGGGCGTGAAGGCTGCGCGTATTTCGAACCTGTCCCGTGACCTGGCCCGTTCGCTGTCGACGGTTGCCGTGCGCGTGGTTGAAGTCATTCCTGGCAAACCGTACGTTGGCCTTGAACTGCCGAATAAAAAACGTCAGACCGTCTATCTACGCGAAGTGCTGGATTGCGATAAATTCCGCGATAACCCATCACCGCTGACGGTGGTACTGGGTAAAGATATCGCCGGTGAACCGGTGGTGGCCGATCTCGCGAAAATGCCACACCTGCTGGTTGCCGGTACCACTGGTTCTGGTAAGTCCGTCGGCGTGAACGCCATGATCCTCAGTATGCTCTATAAAGCGCAGCCTGAAGATGTCCGCTTCATCATGATCGACCCGAAAATGTTGGAACTGTCAGTGTATGAAGGGATCCCGCATCTGCTGACTGAAGTTGTCACCGACATGAAAGACGCCGCTAACGCCCTGCGCTGGAGCGTCAACGAAATGGAACGTCGTTATAAGCTGATGTCGGCGCTTGGTGTTCGAAACCTTGCCGGTTATAACGAAAAAATTGCCGAAGCGGCGCGCATGGGCCGTCCGATTCCTGACCCTTACTGGAAACCGGGCGACAGTATGGATGCCACGCATCCGGTGCTGGAAAAACTGCCGTATATCGTGGTGCTGGTCGATGAATTTGCCGACCTGATGATGACCGTCGGTAAGAAAGTGGAAGAGCTGATCGCACGCCTGGCGCAGAAAGCGCGTGCAGCGGGTATCCACCTGGTACTGGCAACCCAGCGTCCATCGGTGGATGTGATTACCGGTCTTATTAAGGCCAACATTCCAACCCGTATTGCGTTTACGGTTTCCAGTAAAATTGACTCCCGTACTATCCTTGACCAGGGCGGCGCTGAGTCACTGCTGGGCATGGGTGATATGCTCTATGCTGGTCCAAACTCGAACAACCCGGTGCGCGTGCACGGCGCATTTGTCCGTGACCAGGAAGTGCACGCAGTGGTTCAGGACTGGAAGGCTCGCGGTCGTCCGCAGTACGTTGATGGCATCACCTCCGACACCGAAAGCGAAGGCGGCGGCGGTGGCTTCGATGGCGGCGAAGAACTGGATCCGTTGTTCGATCAGGCGGTCAATTTCGTGACCCAGAAACGCAAAGCGTCAATCTCCGGCGTACAGCGCCAGTTCCGCATTGGCTACAACCGTGCTGCGCGTATCATCGAACAGATGGAAGCGCAGGGGATCGTCAGCGAACAGGGGCACAACGGCAACCGTGAAGTGCTGGCACCGCCGCCGTTCGATTGATTGCAAAGATGGGTAAATAAGTCAGAATTCAGTATTTTCTTCTGTCACCGCTCTGGGCGAAGTCTTAGAGTGAGTGCCAGAGGCTCTCCTGCCGGGAGCATGAGGCTAATTAAGGATTATTAATGAAAAAGATCGCGATCACGTGTGCATTACTTTCCAGCTTTGTTGTCAGCAGCGTATGGGCTGATGCCGCAGGCGACCTGAAAAGCCGTCTCGATAAAGTCAGCAGCTTCCATGCCAGCTTCACTCAGAAAGTGACTGACGGCAGTGGCAACGCGGTGCAGGAAGGTCAGGGCGATCTGTGGGTAAAACGTCCAAACCTGTTTAACTGGCATATGACTCAACCGGATGAAAGCATCCTGGTGTCTGACGGCAAAACCCTGTGGTTCTACAACCCGTTTGTTGAGCAGGCTACCGCTACCTGGCTGAAAGACGCGACCGGCAACACACCGTTTATGCTGATTGCGCGTAACCAGGCCAGCGACTGGCAGCAGTACAATATTCAGCAGACCGGTGATGATTTCGTACTGACACCGCGCGGCAACAATGGCAACCTGAAGAAATTCACCATCAACGTAGGGCGCGATGGCACAATCCATCAGTTCAGCGCGATTGAGCAGGACGATCAGCGCAGCAGCTACCAGCTGAAATCGCAGCAGAACGGCGCAATCGACGCTTCCAAATTCACCTTTACACCGCCGCAGGGCGTGACGGTGGACGATCAGCGTAAGTAAGAGGCATGCGTGGGCAATTTGTCGCTCGATTTTTCGGATAACACCTTCCAACCTCTGGCCGCCCGTATGCGGCCAGAAAACTTAGCGCAGTATATCGGCCAGCAGCATCTGCTGGCTGCCGGTAAGCCATTGCCGCGCGCCATTGAAGCTGGTCATCTGCATTCTATGATCCTTTGGGGGCCGCCAGGTACCGGTAAAACGACGCTGGCGGAAGTGATTGCTCGCTACGCTAATGCTGATGTTGAGCGGATCTCCGCCGTCACCTCCGGGGTGAAAGAGATTCGCGAGGCTATTGAGCGCGCTCGACAGAACCGCAACGCCGGTCGCCGCACCATTCTGTTTGTCGATGAAGTCCACCGTTTCAACAAAAGCCAGCAGGACGCCTTTCTGCCGCATATTGAAGACGGCACTATCACCTTTATCGGCGCAACCACTGAAAACCCATCGTTTGAGCTAAATTCGGCGCTGCTTTCCCGTGCGCGCGTCTATCTGCTGAAATCCCTGACCACCGAGGATATTGAGCAAGTGCTTACTCAGGCGATGGAAGACAACGCGCGCGGCTACGGCGGGCAGGATATTGTCCTACCGGACGAGACGCGCCGTGCAATTGCCGAACTGGTGAACGGCGACGCACGACGTGCGCTGAACACGCTTGAAATGATGGCTGATATGGCGGAGCTGGATGATTCTGGCAAGCGCGTGTTGCAGCCTCAACTTCTGACCGAAATTGCCGGTGAGCGTAGCGCCCGCTTTGATAACAAAGGCGACCGCTTCTATGACCTGATTTCGGCGCTGCATAAATCGGTTCGCGGCAGCGCGCCCGATGCCGCGCTCTACTGGTATGCCCGTATTATTAGCGCAGGTGGCGATCCGCTGTACGTCGCGCGCCGCTGCCTGGCCATTGCCTCTGAGGATGTCGGTAACGCGGACCCGCGCGCTATGCAGGTGGCGATTTCTGCCTGGGACTGTTTTACCCGCGTCGGCCAGGCCGAAGGGGAGCGCGCTATCGCTCAGGCAATTGTCTACCTGGCCTGTGCGCCGAAGAGCAACGCGGTCTACACCGCCTTTAAAGCCGCGATGGCCGATGCCCGCGAACGTCCTGATTACGATGTGCCAGTGCATCTGCGCAATGCGCCGACCAAACTGATGAAAGAGATGGGCTATGGGCAGGAGTATCGCTACGCCCATGATGAGCCCAACGCCTACGCCGCTGGCGAAGAGTATTTCCCTAGCGAAATGGCACAAACTCGCTACTATCACCCGACTAACCGAGGTCTTGAAGGCAAGATTGGCGAAAAGCTCGCCTGGCTCGCTGAACAGGATCAAAATAGCCGCACAAAACGCTACCGCTAGTGCAGTCGTTGCGGTAATGTTGTCGACGTACCTCTGCGACCACGGGCTGTGGTCGCATACTCCACTTTCAATTCGATAAGCATAGGATAAGCATGCTCGATCCCAATCTGCTGCGTACAGAGCCAGACGCAGTCGCAGAAAAACTGGCACGCCGGGGCTTTAAGCTGGATGTAGATAAACTTCGCGCTCTTGAAGAGCGTCGTAAAGTACTGCAGGTAGAAACCGAAAATCTGCAGGCAGAGCGTAACTCGCGATCGAAATCCATCGGCCAGGCGAAAGCACGCGGGGAAGACATTGAGCCTTTACGCCTGGAAGTGAACAAGCTTGGCGAACAACTTGATGCCGCTAAATCAGAGCTGGATGTTCTGCTGGCTGAGATTCGCGATATTGCGCTGACAATCCCGAACATCCCGCATGACGACGCACCGATTGGCCGTGACGAAAACGACAACGTCGAAGTTAGCCGCTGGGGCACCCCGCGCGAATTCGATTTCGAGGTTCGTGACCACGTAACCCTGGGTGAAATGCACAGCGGTCTCGATTTCGCTGCGGCTGTGAAGCTGACCGGTTCACGTTTCGTCGTGATGAAAGGCCAGATTGCCCGTATGCACCGCGCGCTGTCGCAGTTCATGCTGGATCTGCACACCGAACAGCACGGCTATAGCGAAAACTATGTGCCTTATCTGGTTAACCAGGACACCCTGTACGGCACGGGCCAACTGCCAAAATTCGCCGGCGACCTGTTCCACACTCGTCCGCTGGAAGAAGAAGCTGATAGCAGCAACTACGCGCTGATCCCAACGGCAGAAGTGCCGCTGACCAACCTGGTGCGCGATGAAATCATCGACGAAGACGATCTGCCGATCAAAATGACCGCGCACACGCCGTGCTTCCGCTCTGAAGCGGGTTCCTACGGCCGTGATACACGTGGTCTGATTCGTATGCACCAGTTCGACAAAGTTGAGATGGTGCAGATCGTTCGTCCAGAAGATTCCATGGAAGCACTGGAAGAGATGACCGGCCACGCGGAGAAAGTCCTGCAACTGCTGGGCCTGCCGTATCGTAAAATTATCCTGTGTACTGGTGATATGGGCTTCGGCGCCTGCAAAACCTATGACCTCGAAGTCTGGGTTCCAGCGCAGAACACCTATCGTGAGATCTCTTCTTGCTCTAACGTCTGGGACTTCCAGGCGCGCCGCATGCAGGCTCGCTGCCGCAGCAAATCCGACAAGAAAACACGTTTGGTTCACACCCTGAACGGGTCTGGCCTGGCAGTTGGTCGTACGCTGGTTGCTGTGCTGGAAAACTACCAGCAGGCAGATGGTCGCATTGAAGTACCTGAGGTACTGCGCCCTTACATGAACGGTCTGGAATACATCGGTTAATCCTTCCTGTTCCACAAAAAAGCGCCGCAAGGCGCTTTTTTTATATCCGCATTGATACTGAACAATACCTCTCCCGGCAGAACGTTTAATACTCCCTTCCAGGTAACACCAGCATATAAAACTACAATAATAGCATTTCGTTATATAAGTAACTATATAACGAATCATGTTTTCAATGTTAGCAACGAAGTGAGAGTCCATGAAAACTGAAACCCCCGATGCTTTACTGGCAACTGAGGTCAGCCGTCGTGGTTTGATGAAAACCACGGCCATAGGCGGACTGGCGATGGCCAGCAGTGCGTTTACGCTTCCCTTCAGCCGTATTGCGCACGCCGCAGAGGCGATTGCGCCAACCACGGCGGTAGAGCGCGTGACCTGGAGTGCGTGTACGGTAAACTGTGGAAGCCGCTGCCCGCTGCGCATGCATGTTGTCGATGGCGAGATTAAATACGTCGAAACGGATAACACCGGCGATGATAACTACGATGGCCTGCATCAGGTTCGTGCCTGTCTGCGCGGTCGATCCATGCGTCGTCGCGTTTATAACCCGGACCGTCTGAAGTACCCGATGAAGCGGGTAGGCAAACGCGGTGAAGGCAAATTCGAGCGCATCAGCTGGGAAGAAGCCTTTGATACCATTGCCGACAATATGAAACGCCTGATCAAAGATTACGGTAATGAATCTATCTATCTTAACTACGGTACCGGTACCCTCGGTGGTACGCTGACTCGCTCCTGGCCGCCGGGTAAAACGCTGGTTGCACGTCTGATGAACTGCTGCGGTGGCTATCTGAACCACTACGGTGACTACTCTTCCGCACAGATTGCCGCGGGCCTGAACTACACCTACGGCGGTTGGGCGGACGGTAACAGTCCGTCAGATATCGAAAACAGTAAGCTGGTCGTGCTGTTTGGTAATAACCCTGGCGAAACGCGTATGAGCGGCGGCGGGGTGACCTACTATCTGGAGCAGGCGCGTCAGAAATCTAATGCGCGCATGATTATCGTTGACCCGCGTTATACCGATACCGGTGCCGGGCGCGAAGATGAGTGGATCCCAATCCGCCCGGGCACCGATGCGGCCCTGGTTTCGGCGCTGGCGTGGGTGATGATCACCGAAAACCTGGTCGATCAGCCATTCCTCGACAAATACTGTGTCGGCTACGATGAAAAAACGCTCCCGGAAGGCGCTCCTGCCAACGGTCACTACAAAGCCTATATTCTTGGGCAGGGCAGCGATACCACGGCGAAAACGCCGGAGTGGGCATCCACCATTACCGGTATTCCAGCGGAGCGTATCGTTAAGCTGGCGCGCGAAATTGCGCTAGCGAAACCAGCCTATATCTCCCAGGGTTGGGGTCCGCAGCGTCATGCTAACGGCGAAATTGCCACCCGTGCTATCTCCATGCTGTCGATTCTGACCGGTAACGTCGGGATCAACGGTGGCAATAGCGGTGCGCGTGAAGGCTCCTATGAGGTGCCGTTTGAGCGTATGCCAACGCTGGAAAACCCGGTACAGACCAGCATTTCTATGTTTATGTGGACTGATGCGATCGTCCGTGGGCCGGAAATGACGGCGCTGCGTGATGGCGTTCGTGGCAAAGACAAGCTGGATGTACCGATCAAAATGATCTGGAACTACGCTGGCAACTGCCTGATTAACCAGCACTCTGAAATCAACCGTACTCATGAAATTCTGCAGGACGATAAGAAATGCGAAATGATTGTGGTGATTGACTGCCACATGACGTCGTCGGCAAAATATGCCGATATCCTGCTGCCAGACTGCACCGCGTCTGAACAGATGGATTTCGCGCTGGATGCCTCCTGCGGCAACATGTCCTACGTTATCTTTACCGATCAGGTCATCAAACCGCGCTTTGAGTGCAAAACGATCTATGAGATGACCACCGAGCTGGCGAAACGTATGGGCGTAGAGCAGCAGTTCACCGAAGGGCGGACGCAGGAAGGGTGGATGCGGCATCTGCATGAGCTTTCTCGTCAGGCCGTGCCGGAACTGCCTGACTTCGATACCTTCCGTAAACAGGGCATCTTCAAGCAGCGTGATCCGGAAGGGCATCACGTGGCCTACAAAGCCTTCCGCGAAGATCCGCAGGCTAACCCGTTGACCACGCCGTCAGGGAAAATTGAGATCTACTCGCAGGAGCTGGCAAAAATTGCCGCGACCTGGGAGCTGCCTGAAGGCGATGTTATCGATCCGTTACCGATCTACACCCCTGGTTTTGAGAACTACAACGATCCGCTGGCCGAGAAATTCCCGCTGCAGCTGACCGGTTTCCACTACAAAGCTCGCGTTCACTCAACCTACGGCAACGTTGATGTACTGAAAGCTGCCTGTCGTCAGGAGATGTGGATCAACCCACTGGATGCGAAGAAACGCGGTATCGCCAATGGCGATCGCGTGCGTATCTTTAATGACCGTGGAGAAGTGCATATTGAAGCTAAGGTAACGCCGCGCATGATGCCGGGCATCGTCGCGCTGGGTGAGGGGGCTTGGTACAACCCGGATGCTAAAGGTATCGACCAGGCAGGGAGCATTAACGTGCTGACCACCCAACGTCCGTCGCCGCTGGCGAAAGGCAACCCATCGCACACGAACCTTGTCCAGGTTGAGAAGGTGTAAGGAGTAACCGATGACTACCCAATATGGCTTTTTTATTGACTCCGCTCGTTGCACCGGTTGTAAAACCTGTGAGCTGGCCTGTAAAGATTACAAAGACTTAACTCCTGATGTTAGCTTCCGTCGTATTTACGAATACGCAGGCGGCGACTGGCAGGAGGACAACGGCGTCTGGAATCAGAACGTCTTTGCTTACTATCTGTCCATCGCCTGTAACCACTGTGAAGATCCGGCCTGTACCAAAGTGTGCCCAAGCGGCGCGATGCACAAACGCGAAGACGGCTTTGTGGTGGTTAACGAAGATGTCTGCATAGGCTGTCGTTACTGCCATATGGCCTGCCCGTACGGTGCGCCGCAGTACAACGAAGCCAAAGGTCATATGACCAAATGCGACGGCTGTCATGAGCGTGTGGCGGAAGGCAAAAAGCCGATTTGCGTGGAATCCTGTCCGCTGCGTGCACTGGACTTTGGTCCTATCGAAGCGTTGCGTCAGAAGTACGGGCAACTGGCGGCGGTGGCGCCGCTGCCGTCCGCGCACTTCACCAAACCCAGCATTGTGATTAAACCCAACGCCAATGCACGTCCGTGCGGCGATACCACTGGCTATCTGGCCAATCCGAAGGAGGTGTGAGATGGGAAGTGGATGGCATGAATGGCCGTTGATGATCTTCACGGTATTTGGGCAATGTGTGGCGGGCGGATTTATCGTTCTGGCGCTGGCATTGATGAAAGGGCAACTGCCTCGTGAAAAGCAGCAGCGCATAGTGCTGAGTATGTTTGCGCTGTGGGTGCTGATGGGCATTGGCTTTATCGCTTCGACCATGCACCTCGGTTCACCGATGCGTGCCTTTAACTCGCTGAACCGCGTAGGTGCCTCCTCGCTGAGTAACGAAATTGCCAGTGGCGCAATCTTCTTTGCCGTCGGCGGTATCGGCTGGCTGCTGGCGGTCACCAATAAGCTTTCCTGCGCGCTGCGCAGCGTATGGCTGGTGGTGACGGCGGTACTGGGTGTGATGTTTGTCTGGATGATGGTGCGCGTCTATAACACCATTGATACCGTACCCACCTGGTACACCATCTGGACGCCGCTGAGCTTCTTCCTGACGCTGTTCATCGGCGGCCCGCTGCTCGGTTATCTGCTGCTGCGCTGGGCAGGCGTTGAAGGTTGGGGCATGCGTCTGCTTCCGGTTATCAGCCTGGCGGCACTGGTGGTGAGCGTGATTGTCACCACGATGCAGGGCGTAGAGTTGGCGTCGATTCAAAGCTCAATTCAGCAGGCTTCGGCCCTGGTGCCTGACTATGGCTCGCTGATGGCGTGGCGTATTGTCGCCATCGCCCTGGCGCTGGTTTGCTGGGTGGCGCCGCAGCTCAAAGGCTACCAGCCTGCGTTGCCGTTGCTGAGTCTGGCGTTTGTGTTGGTGCTGGTGGGGGAGATGCTGGGTCGCGGTGTTTTCTATGGCCTGCACATGACCGTCGGTATGGCGGTCGCTAGTTAAGCAAAATAAGCTGCCAGGGCCACGTGCCCTGGCACTTTTTGTCCATGAATTTTTTCAACTGAACCTTCCTCGATTGTTTCTCCTATTTTTCAATAAAAACAAAATAATAAGATAACTTAAACGATGCTTATCGATGCGTTGAATAAGAAACGTCAATCGTTGAGTCATAAAGCCCTGAATCGCTGAAATCAGGTGGATTGACAATGTTTTTGGCGGTGGCATGATGCGCACGAAATCTGTCTATCCTCACGGTTTGAACCCATGTCCACCTATACTCGCCCAGTGCTATTGTTGCTCTGTGGCTTACTCTTATTGACGCTGGCGATCGCGGTATTAAACACGCTCGTCCCGCTCTGGCTCGCCCATGAAAACTTGCCAACCTGGCAGGTGGGAGTGGTCAGCTCGTCCTATTTTACCGGCAACCTGGTGGGTACCATGCTCACTGGGCGACTGATTAAGCGCCTTGGCTTTAATTTCAGCTACTACATTGCGTCGCTGATTTTCGCCGCGGGCTGCGTTGGGCTGGGCTTTATGGTGGGTTTCTGGAGCTGGATGTTCTGGCGCTTTATCGCGGGCGTTGGCTGCGCCATGATTTGGGTGGTGGTGGAGAGTGCGCTGATGTGTAGCGGCACTTCGCGCAACCGTGGCCGTCTGCTGGCGGCCTATATGATGATGTATTACATCGGTACCGTGCTGGGGCAGATTATCGTTAGCCGCCTGCCGACGGACATGGCGACCATTCTTCCGCTGATGACCGGCGTGGTGCTGGCGGGTATTTTACCGCTGCTGTTTACCCGAATCCTGAACCAGCAGGAGGACGCGCAGGACGCAAGCACACGCGTCTGGCCGATGTTCAAACTGCGTCAGGCACGTCTGGGTGTAAATGGCTGCATTATTTCCGGTATCGTGCTGGGCTCACTCTATGGCCTGATGCCGCTGTACCTGAATCACCGCGGCGTCAGTGACTCCGGGATTGGATTCTGGATGGCGGTGATGGTCAGCGCCGGCATTCTGGGGCAGTGGCCGATTGGCCGTCTGGCAGACCGCTATGGCCGCCTGATGGTACTGCGCGTGCAGGTCTTTGTGGTGATTGTCGGCTGCCTGGGTATGCTGAGTCAGGCCGCGATGGCACCGGCGCTATTTATCCTCGGCGCAGCGGGATTCACGCTGTATCCGGTAGCGATGGCCTGGGCGTGTGAGAAAGTGGAGCATCATCAGCTGGTCTCCATGAATCAGGCGCTGCTGCTGAGCTATACCATTGGTAGCCTGGTTGGGCCGTCGCTGACGGCGATGCTGATGCAAAACTACTCTGATAACCTGCTGTTTATCATGATTGCCGGGGTATCGTTCGTCTATCTGATGATGCTGCTGCGCAAAGCCGGGCATCATCCTACGCCGGTGGCCCACGCCTGATCCTGTAGGCGCGTTGTGGCAACGTAACGCGCCAATCTTCCAGCATCACTATACTCAGTGATGCTGTGCTGCTTTTGCGTAGGTGAGGGCGAGCCTATATTCCTCTGACTTCCAGAAAATAAACCCGATTAAATGTGCGAGATGTTGGAATTTTGCACGTCTACGTTATCCATTTTGGAATAGTACTCGCATAATCTCCGTCGAAAAAAATCGCACTCGCGAATAATAACATTCAAGGAACGGAATTTATGGCAAGCGAACAAGAAAAGCAGCTGCGGTGGTATAACATCGCGCTGATGTCGTTTATTACGGTTTGGGGTTTCGGCAACGTCGTCAACAACTACGCCAACCAGGGGCTGGTGGTTGTTTTCTCATGGTTATTTATCTTCGCGCTCTATTTCACGCCCTATGCGCTTATCGTCGGTCAGCTTGGTTCGACCTTTAAAGACGGTAAGGGGGGCGTCAGTACCTGGATTAAAAATACGATGGGTCCGGGGCTGGCCTATCTGGCTGCCTGGACTTACTGGGTCGTCCATATTCCCTATCTCGCGCAGAAGCCTCAGGCCATCCTGATTGCGCTCGGTTGGGCGATAAAGGGAAATGGCTCGCTTATCACCGAGTATGGCGTGGTGGCGCTCCAGGGCTTCACGCTGGTGCTTTTCGTCTTCTTCATGTGGGTAGCATCCCGAGGGATGAAATCGCTGAAGCTGGTAGGATCGATTGCCGGAATCGCCATGTTCGTGATGTCGCTGCTGTACGTGGTGATGGCGGTCACGGCCCCCGCTATTACTGAGGTGAAAATTGCCACCACCAACATCACCTGGCAAACCTTTATCCCGCACTTTGACTTCACCTATATCACCACTATCTCGATGCTGGTATTTGCCGTGGGCGGCGCGGAAAAAATCTCGCCTTACGTCAATAACACCCGTAATCCAGGCAAAGAGTTCCCGCGTGGGATGATCTTCCTGGCGGTGATGGTTGCCGTGTGCGCCATCCTCGGATCGTTGGCGATGGGGATGATGTTCGACTCAAACAATATTCCTAACGACCTGATGGCGAACGGCCAGTATTACGCATTCCAGAAACTGGGCGATTACTACCATATGGGCAACACCCTGATGGTGATTTACGCCATCGCGAACACTCTGGGACAGATTGCCGCGCTGGTGTTCTCGATTGATGCACCGTTGAAGGTACTGCTCAGCGATGCCGACAGTCGCTATATCCCGCAGAAGCTCTGCAAAACCAATGCATCGGGTACGCCAGTCAATGGCTACTTGTTAACGCTGGTGCTGGTGGCGCTGCTGATTATGCTGCCGACGCTCGGCATCGGTGATATGAACGATCTCTACAAATGGCTGTTGAACCTGAACTCAGTAGTGATGCCGCTGCGCTATCTGTGGGTGTTCGTGGCGTTTATTGCGGTGATTCGTCTGGGGCAGAAATACCAGTCGGAGTATGTCTTTATCCGCAACCGGAAGCTTGCGCTGACCGTTGGCGTATGGTGCTTCCTGTTTACCGCGTTTGCCTGTCTGACCGGTATCTTCCCGAAGATGGCCGCCTTTACGCCTGAGTGGGCTTTCCAGCTGTCGCTTAACGTCGCCACGCCGTTTGTGCTGGTGGGATTAGGGCTGATCTTCCCGCTGCTGGCACGCAAACAACGTTAGAGCGAGCAAAGGGGATCAAAGGAGAACGATCCCCTGGGCGGTTATCGGTTGGCGGTCAGCAAGGCGAACTGCTGCTGGCTGCTGACGCTAGCCAGATGGTCTAAATGGTTATCCTCATCTAGCCAGCAGACCAGTCGCTGGATGGTCTGAATATGCTGGTCGCCGTTCGCTGCGGCCAGCACCACAATCAATCGTACGTCAGGGTGGCCGGGAAAGGCTACGGCTTCGGCGCAGCAAAGTAGCGACAGACGACTCTGCTGGCTTAACACCCCTTCTTCTGGACGAGCATGCGGCAGCGCAAATTCAGGACTAAGAATGTACCAGGGGCCGCTTTGCTCGGTAGTACTGATGATAGCTTGCGCATAGCTAGCGCTGATATCGCCTTGCTCTTCCAGCGGTTGGCAAGCAAGCTTAACGGCACTGCGCCAATCGAGTTTTCGAGCGGTGAACTGTCGAGCGGCAAAGAGCGCATTACCCATAATGAGTCTCCTGATGGTAAAGCCACCCGATGCTATGGGTGGCTGGGTCCTTGTTAGCTGAGCGCGCGGTACAGCGCGTCGCCGGAAATTCCGTATTTTGTCTTTAACTGCCGACTGTTCCCGGACTCAGTGAAGGTATCTTGTGTTCCCAGACGAGTCAGGCGGGCGGGATGGGCAACTTGCGCCAGCGTTTCGGCTATCTGCCCGCCAAGCCCACCGTTGACCGTATGATTCTCCAGTGAGGCGATTACTGGGCACCCTTCAATCAGCGCATAGAGAGCCTGTTGATTGAACGGCTTCAGCGTGGCCACGTGGATCAGTTTCCCTTTTTTCCCGCTGGCAAGGAGCTTTTCATACCCCTCGGTGGCCTGTTCAAGTACGGTCCCTTCAAAGATAATCGCAAAGTCATTGCCACTATCAGCAATAGCGGCGATATCTCTCACCCGCGGGACGACAGACTTATCTCGTACTGGCATGGGTTCACGCGCTACGCGGATGTAGACCGGCCCTTTGATGCTCACCGCCTGTTCAAATGCCTCCGCAACCTCTTCGGCATCCGCTGGGGTTAAAATCGTCAGGCCGGGAAGGACACGCGTCA
Organism: Kluyvera sp. 142486; assembly: GCF_046569695.1. Classification (NCBI taxonomy): domain Bacteria; kingdom Pseudomonadati; phylum Pseudomonadota; class Gammaproteobacteria; order Enterobacterales; family Enterobacteriaceae; genus Kluyvera; species Kluyvera sp. 142486. The sequence goes on along the minus strand of NZ_JBKHUI010000004.1, from coordinate 36,878 downwards.
GCGCCAGATCTTCTAGCGCGTGGTGCGATGCGCCGTCTGGGCCATCATCCATACCCGGGTGGCTGCCCACGAGCTTAATGTTTGCTTTGGCGTAGCAGGCCTGTCGCAGCTGGGTCCATGCTGTTCCGGTCACGAACATCGCGAAATTCACGTAAAAGGGGATGTTGCCTTCCAGCGCCTGACCAATGGCGAAGCTCATGGCTGAGCCTTCGGCAATGCCCATTTCAAAGAATGCATCGGGATAGGCCGTTTCAAATTGGTCGGTGCGCGTGGAGCTGGCTAAATCGCTATCGATGGCGACAATCGGGTAGCCTTTTTGCTTCAGGGCGATCAGAGCATGACCGATTTCATCGCGGGGTGCTTTCATCATTGCAACTCCTCCATTGCCTGCTGATACTGCTCGGTTGTTGGGGTTTTGGAATGCCAGTCGCCGTTGTTTTCCATGTAGCTCACGCCGCAGCCTTTAGTGGTGTGGGCGATAATGGCGATGGGTTTTCCTTTAAGATGGCGGGATAGCATCAGCGTGTCGGCAACCTGATGCATATCGTTGCCATTTTGCAGTTCCAGGACGTGCCAACCGAAATGGCGAACTTTATCTGCAAGGGGTTCCAGGTTGATGACCTGATTCACCGGGTCGTGCGAAGAGAAGCCGTTGTAGTCGATAATTGCCACCAGGTTGTCTATCTTCATATGCCCCGCCTGCTGTAACGTCTCCCAGATTTGTCCTTCATGCATTTCACCGTCACCAAGAATGGCGAAGACACGTTGAGTTTCACCGCGCTGTCTTTTGGCCGCAGCCATCCCGAAAGCGATGGACAATCCCTGGCCTAATAGCCCGGTTGTGGCATCGACTTCGGGCAGCGATTTGATGCTGGGGTGGCCCTGTAAACGAGAGTTAATCTGACGGAACGTACTGAATTCGCTACGGTCTATTTTCCCTTTCTGGTAGAGCATGGCGTATTGCGCGGCTACGGCATGGCCTTTACTCATTACGACCCGGGCGCGCGGCATTGCGGATAAATCTACTTCTTCATTGTAGATCCATGTCAGGATATCAATGATGGAAAGGGCGCCTCCGGGGTGACCAATACCCGACTCATAAATCATGCTGACAATGTCACGGCGCGCGCTCAATGCATGAGACTTCAGTTGCTCGATATTCATAGATTTTCCTTTTATGGCAGCATTTTGCCGATGTAGTAGACAACCAGACCCAAGGCGACAAAGTCGGTTTCAGGGAAGCTGGTCCCCGATAGCCCTACGGACTCCATGATTGGATAGATAAGCGCAGGGCCAATCCCTATCAGGATCCCGGTGATAAAACTGCCAGCAATGGCCCCTTTCCAGCCGCCGGAAGCATTGCCAAATACTGCCGCTGTGGCGCCGATGAAGAAGTAAGGGATAGCGACGGGAATAATCACCGTTTGGCCGAGGAGGGCGAGGAAGCCCATAACGACCAGGCCGCCGACGAACGAGGAGATAAATCCCAGCACTGTGGCCGTAGGTGCGTAGGGGAAGACCACCGGACAGTCGAGAGCCGGTTTAGCATTAGGGATAAATTTTTCTGAGATACCAAGGAATGCCGGTACGATCTCCGACAGCAGAAGTCGAACGCCGGTAATGATTATGTATAGCGATGCGGTGAAGGTCAGTGATTGATACAGTGGATAAACCAGCCAGTGCATGCCGCCTGCGGCGGCGGTAACTGCGGTTTTCCCGGCGGCCAGGGCTGCAATGTAGTAGAAGATACTGACAGAAATCGAGACCGAGACGATATAGTCTTTGAAGATTCCCAGCCAGCCTGGGAGGTTGAGCTTTTCCGTGGATTGTCTCGGATCTCCCACCTTCGAGCCAATCCATCCGGACGCTGCATAAGCCAGAGTGACGTAATGCCCCATGGCGATTTCGTCATTACCGGTTATCTTGCGCATCCACGGTTGGGCGATAGCCGGATACAAGCAGGCCGCCATGCCGAGTAAAATGGATCCGACGGCGATTGTCGTGAGATCGCCATAGCCCAGCGCTTTAAGCGTGACGGTGAGCAGCGCGGAAAGATACAGGTTGTGTTGCCCGGTCAGGAAAATGTACTTAAACGGTGTAAAACGGGCAAAGAATAGATTCCAGCCGAAGCCAAGAACCATAATTAGCGAAACGCACATCGCAAATTTGGTTTGCGCCAGGCCGGTTAATGCTTCGGCTAGCGGCATTACGCCTTTGAGACCGAAACCGTCGCTGAACAAGGTTTGAAAATTGCCCAGCGATGATACGGCCAACCCGGCGCCACCGGCAAAGACCAGGAAGCCGACGATAGTTTTAAAGGTACCAGAGAGTACCTTTTCAATCGGTTTACGCTGGATCAGTAGCCCGATGAGTGCAATAAAGCCAACTAAAAGTGGGGTTACGCCCAGAATGTCGAATACAATGAACTTTAGGAGATCCATATTTCCCCCGAGAGGTTAGTTGTTTTGAACGACGCTGGTGAGCGCAGATTCCATTTCTTCGCTGTTCATCAAATCGGTGATGCCGATTGCCCTGAACCCGGCCGCTTCAATTTCATCGGTGAGGTCGCGCATGGTGATAACAAAATCAATACCTTGCCAGGTGGCAAGCCCGGACAAGACATCGTGCTCAAGATCGATGTCCCAACCATGTTTATCAATGATTTTTTGGGCTTTGATTTTAAGCATCAATGAGCTACCCATACCGGTACGACAGACGATAAGACCTTTCATGAGACGTTCTCCTATTTGTGAAAATAATTATTTTTTATTATCATTACTTCGATAAAAATTATTATCACAAAGCAAACCGAAGAATGTGACTGAATTTGCATTTTGTGCAAAAAGGCGAAAAATGAGCCAGATAGATTGTAATTTATTGATAAACATAAGAAATGAGGCGTCTGGATTAAGCCCTATCCTTGAAAAAGTTGGGCGTTTTATCACAGAGAATCCTGATTTCGTGATGAGACACACGATTTCCGAGCTGGCAGATTCAATTGATACCAGTGAAGGCAGCATTACGCGTTTTTGTCGAGCGTTTGGGTTTAAGGGGTTTTCAGACTTCAGAACCGCGCTGGCGTTAGAGCAGGGAGCTGCGCGTTCGGGTGATGATATGGGTGAAGAGACCTCTGCGGTTATCGCCAGCATCCGTGACAGTAATGCGATCGTTGATAGCATCGAGCTACATTCGGTAGCCATATGGCTGAATCAGCTTAGCAATATCGCTATTTACGCGGTGGGTACCGCAGTACCGGTAGCTCAGTTTTTGCAGATGAATCTGGCGCAAATGGGGAAAATTGCTAACTTTATCGACCGCTCATATCCCTCGGTCATTTCACCGCTTGCGGATGGCGACAAGACGGGGATTATCGTTATTCATACTGAACAGACCTCCGCTGATATGATTCAGGTACTGGCGTTGGCGAAGAAGCAGGGAATCAAAATCTTATCGCTAACCCGAGGAGCATTTGCACCGTTGAACCGACTGTCTGACTGGAATTTGCAGGCGGCCGTTGCGTTACAGGGAGAGGGGGAATCAGGGTTTGCAGAGATCGCCGGAGCCATGATGGTGGCGGATCGCCTGTTAAGCGAGCTGGAAGGACAGGACGAACGCTATAGCCAGTGCCGGAAGGCGCACCAGAAGCGCATTTTCTCGATTGAGAGTGTGACGAACAAGCTGTCGGAATATTTTATGTCATAACCAAAAAGAACCCGGCGTCGCTTGCGCTCGGCCGGGCCTTACATCTGACAAATCTGTAGCCCGGCCGAGCGTAAGCAACGCCGGGGCGAGCAGGGGAGTTAGTACATCACCTTGTGACCATACTGCTCGAGGATGCCTTTCACGCGTTCCATGGTCTCTTTCTTCGGCGGGTGCACGCCGTCCAGCTTGTACTCTTCGCCCATCGCCACCCACTTGTGTTTACCCAACTCGTGATAAGGCAGTAGCTCGATTTTCTCAACGTTGCCCATATCGCGGGTAAACTCGCCGAGTCGATGTGCTGAGTCGTCATCGTCTGACCAGCCAGGTACCACGACGTAGCGGATCCAAACGTTAATGTTTTTCTTCGACAGATACTGGGCAAACTCCAGTGTACGATGGTTGGAGACGCCGACCAGGTTCTGGTGAATGTCGTCGTTCATCTGTTTAAGATCGAGCATGACGAGGTCGGTAACCTCCAGCAGCTCATCAATCACCGGATCGTAACGACGGACGAAACCGTTGGTATCGAGACAGGTATGAATACCTTCTTTGTGACAAGCGCGGAACCAGTCGCGCACAAACTCGGCCTGCAGAATAGCTTCACCGCCGGACGCGGTCACGCCGCCGCCGGATGCATTCATAAAGTGGCGGTAGGTCACCACTTCTTTCATCAACTCTTCAACGGTGATCTCTTTACCGCCGTGGGTGTCCCAGGTATCACGGTTGTGGCAATACAGGCAGCGCATCAGGCAGCCCTGGAAGAAGGTAATAAAACGGATGCCTGGGCCATCAACGGTGCCACAGGACTCAAAGGAGTGAATACGACCAATTACAGACATTGCGGTGTTATCTCCAGTTCTTCCCGGCTTTACAGCCAGGTTTGCGAGCACGGTTATAAAGCCGCGTCGAGTTTATTTTGCTTGTTAACTTCAGTATAGAAGTCAGCAAGCAAAATCCACTCAGCGAGTGTTGATTATAAGAAAGGCCCCACCGAGGTGGAGCCTTCATTTTACGCGTTTTTAATCGCGATTTCAGTCAAATCTATTAGATAGATTGAGTGAAAGTACGGGTAATAACGTCCTGCTGCTGTTCTTTAGTCAGGGAGTTAAAACGTACTGCGTAGCCAGATACACGGATAGTCAGCTGAGGATATTTCTCAGGGTTTTCCATCGCATCGAGCAGCATTTCGCGGTTCATAACGTTAACGTTCAGGTGCTGACCGCCTTCGATAGACGCTTCGTGGTGGAAGTAACCATCCATCAGACCTGCAAGGTTGGTTTTACGAACATCGTCGTCTTTACCCAGAGCGTTAGGAACGATAGAGAAGGTGTAAGAGATACCATCTTTAGCGTAAGCAAACGGCAGTTTAGCAACGGAGGTCAGAGAGGCAACAGCACCTTTCTGGTCACGACCGTGCATTGGGTTAGCACCTGGGCCGAATGGCGCGCCAGCGCGACGACCGTCTGGGGTGTTACCAGTTTTCTTACCATAAACCACGTTAGAGGTGATGGTCAGAACAGACTGAGTCGGGATAGCGTTACGGTAAGTAGTCAGTTTCTGAATTTTCTTCATGAAACGTTCTACCAGGTCAACCGCCATGTCATCGACGCGAGCGTCGTTGTTACCAAACTGCGGGTATTCGCCTTCGATTTCGAAGTCAACAGCCAGACCGTTTTCATCACGAATCGGTTTAACTTTCGCATATTTGATTGCAGACAGGGAGTCAGCAGCAACGGACAGACCAGCGATACCACACGCCATGGTGCGGATAACGTCACGGTCGTGCAGCGCCATCAGAGAAGCTTCGTAGCTGTACTTGTCGTGCATGTAGTGGATGACGTTCAGCGCGGTGACGTACTGTTTAGCCAGCCAATCCATGAAGTGGTCCATACGATCCATAACTTCGTCGTAGCTCAGAACGTCGCCTTTCATTGGCTCAGTTTTAGGACCAACCTGCATTTTCAGTTTTTCATCAACGCCGCCGTTGATGGCGTACAACATGGTTTTCGCCAGGTTTGCACGTGCACCGAAGAACTGCATTTGTTTACCAACGATCATTGGGCTTACGCAGCAAGCGATAGCGTAGTCATCGTTGTTAAAGTCAGGACGCATCAGGTCATCGTTCTCGTACTGCAGAGAAGAGGTGTCGATGGACACTTTAGCGGCATATTTTTTGAACGCCAGTGGCAGTTTCTCAGACCACAGAACGGTGATGTTCGGTTCTGGAGAAGGACCCATGGTGTACAGGGTATTCAGGAAACGGAAGCTGTTTTTGGTAACCAGAGTACGGCCATCAACGCCCATACCTGCGATAGATTCAGTCGCCCAGATTGGGTCACCGGAGAACAGTTCATCATACTCAGGGGTACGCAGGAAGCGAACCATACGCAGTTTCATGACCAGGTGGTCAATCATTTCCTGAGCGTCTTGCTCAGTGATTTTGCCTGCTTTCAGGTCACGTTCGATGTAGATATCCAGGAAGCTGGAAGTACGACCGAAGGACATTGCAGCGCCGTTCTGAGATTTAACCGCAGCCAGGTAGCCGAAGTAAGTCCACTGGATAGCTTCCTGAGCGTTGGTAGCCGGACCAGAGATGTCGTAGCCGTATTTAGCAGCCATCTCTTTGATCTGACCCAGCGCACGGTGCTGTTCAGAGATTTCTTCACGCAGACGGATAGTCGCTTCCAGGTTTACGCCGTTTTCCAGGTCAGACTGCAGAGACAGGAACTGTGCGTATTTGTCTTTCATCAGGAAGTCGATACCGTACACCGCGATGCGACGGTAGTCACCGATGATACGACCACGGCCGTAAGCATCTGGCAGACCAGTCAGAACGCCAGATTTACGGCAGTTCAGAATGTCTTTGGTGTAAACATCGAATACGCCCTGGTTATGGGTTTTGCGGTATTCGGTGAAGATTTTTTTGATCATTGGATCCAGTTCGCGATCATACGCTTTGCAGGAACCTTCGATCATTTTGATGCCACCGAACGGGATAAGAGCACGTTTCAGTGGGGCTTCAGTCTGCAGACCAACGATTTTTTCCAGCGACTTATTAATGTAGCCAGCGTCGTGGGAAGTGATGGTTGAAGCTACGGCGGTGTCAAAGTCAACTGGCGCATGGGTGCGGTTTTCCAGTTTAACGCCTTCCATAACGCTGTCCCACAGCTTGGTGGTCGCTTCAGTAGCGCCAGCCAGGAAGGACTCGTCACCCTCATATGGAGTGTAGTTTTTCTGGATGAAGTCACGTAAGTTTACTTCATTCTGCCAATCACCTTTGGTAAAACCTTCCCAGGCTGCGGCTAACTTTTCATTAAGTTCGGACATGTAACACCTACCTTCTTAAGTGGACTTTTTATTTACTGCCTGGAGCAATCGTCAATTAATGACGGTCACCGCCACGCAGGTAAATGACCCAGTATGTCAACCCGACCAACAAACCGCCGCCGATGATGTTCCCGATGGTGACAGGAATCAGGTTATCGGTGATGAAGTGCATCACGGTCAGGTGAGAGAAACTTTCCGGAGTAGAACCGATAGCGGTCCAGAATTCCGGGCTAGCAAAATCGCGTATTACGATACCCATCGGGATCATAAACATGTTTGCGATACTGTGCTCAAAACCGCTGGCAACGAACATAGCAACCGGTAAAACCATAATCATGGCTTTATCCATCAGGCTGCGGCCAGAGTAGCTCATCCACACCGCCAGACAGACCATCAGGTTCGCCAGGATGCCGAGAGCGACGGCTTCGATAAATGTATGGTGCATTTTGTGGTCAGCGGTTTGCAGGACGTTTAGCCCCCATCCGCCGTTGGCCGTCATGTACTCGCCGGACAGCCACATCAGCAGCACAAAGAGCAAGCAGCCAATCAGGTTACCAACATAGACGTTGAGCCAGTTTTTCGCCAATTGACCCCAGGTTATGCGGCCGCTAGCTTTCGCCACCACGATCAGCACGGTAGAGGTAAAGAGGTCTGCGCCACAAATCACGCAAAGAATTAAGCCCAGGGAGAAGCAAATACCACCAATGAGTTTCGCGATGCCGAATGGCATACCAGCGGTACCCGTGGTTGCGGTAATGTAAAAAACAAAAGCAATCGAGATAAAGACGCCCGCAGTAATCGCCAGATAAAAGGTTTTCAGCGGATGCTTGGTTGCTTTATAGACACCTGCTTCTTCGGCAACTTTGGCCATCGCAGCAGGAAGGAGTAGATCAAAAGGGTTGTCAGCTTTCACACTAACTCTCTCTTTTTATTTAATCGGCGACGAGATACTAACAAAGCATTATAGATGAGAATTTGATATAGATCATATCTCGCCTGGCTTATAGGCCTGAAGAACGAATGGTTTTTCAACGAACTCAGGGTAATTTATTGAATCTAATAATAAAAATAAATTTTAAGATTTGCAAATTCAGTTGAATTTTTTCTTTACCCTTCATTTTATGAGTTAATTAAAATGGAGTAATCATTATGTAAATTCACAATAAATGTAAGCTACTAAATATCGTGTTTACTTATGTTTAACTTTATTTTCACAGTTCTATGAGGCAGAGCGTGAAAATAAAAATAGGGGCCAATAATTGGCCCCGTAATATAGCGTAGACTGTACGTTAAACCTACTTTTTCTGTGGGAAAGATCCTACTTAGCCCAGAAAGCCGCTTTCGCGCGCTGCAGCTTCTCGTAGGCCTGCAGAAGCGACTGATGCGCAGGGAAGGCTTCCAGGGAGCCATCAGCAGGCTGCAGGCCATAGAAGGCCTCTTCACCGCTCAGTGCTGCGCTGGCCGCTTCTACGGCATCGGCACCGTACATGCGGACGAAAGCGTTCAGGTACTGCAGAGGTTCACGTTCTTCTTCCTGAGACAGCAGTAGCAGCGTTTGCAGACAACGGTAGTAGTTAGCACGCTCTGCGCTGAACACAGAAGCATTGAACTCCATGGTCCACTCGGTCCAGATCAGCGCCTGCTCGAGGTCGCCGCCCGCCAGTGCCAGCATGGCTTTTAGTTCACCAACGCGCAGGGTCGACCAGCCGTTATTTGGACCGGTGGCCAGGCCCAGCAGCTCGCGTACGCGGGTGAAATCATCCAGGCCTTCATCATCCATCTGTTCGATAAGATTCAGGTACTCTTCTTTTTCCCATTCGCTGCCCGGCAGGGAGAGAATGGTGTCGCGCAGGTGGCTGCCCATATTATTGTTGGCGAGCCACAGATCTTCTGCCGGATAGATATCGGACATGCCCGGTACGATGATACGGCAAGCGTAAACGCTCAGATGCTCGTAGTCGGCGATGTATACTTCTTTATCTTCTTCTTTGAAGATAGCCATCAGCGTGGCGAACTCTTCTTCGGTGGTGCCTGAGAAGTTCCAGTCGGCAAACGGATAGTCGGCGTCCTGTTTGAACATGTCCCAGGAGATCAGACCGCTGGAGTCGATGAAGTGGGTTTCAAGGTTAGTGTGTTCTGCCACTTCTTCGTCGTCGAAGGTCGGTGGGGTGAACACATCGAGATCTTTCAGGCCGCGGCCCTGCAGCAGTTCGGTAACCGTACGCTCCAGCGCTACGCCGAAATCAGGGTGCGCGCCGAAGGAGGCGAAGCAGGTACCGTTGGCTGGGTTGAACAGCACCACGCAGATAACCGGATATTTACCGCCTAATGAACCGTCGTAAGCGAAAATTGGGAAACCTTCCGCTTCCAGCGTTTTGATGGACTCAACCACGCCTGGGTAGCGTGCCAGCACGTCGGCCGGAATTTCCGGCAGGCTGATGCTTTCTGCGATGATACGGTTTTTCACGTAGCGTTCGAAGACTTCCGACAGCCCCTGGACGCGGGCTTCATTACGGGTATTACCCGCCGACATGCCGTTAGAAACGTACAGGTTAGCCACGATGTTCATTGGAATATAGATGGTTTCACCGTCGGACTGACGGGTAAACGGCAGGCCGCATACGCCGCGATCGTCGTTGCCGGACTGCAGGTCGACCAGCATGCTGGCGGTCAACTGATCGTCAGGATCGTAGAACGCACGCAGGCGAGCATCGAGCAGGCCTTCTGGCACTTCGTCGTCGTCGGTTAACGGGAACCATTTTTCGTTCGGATAGTGAACGAACGGGTCGTTAGCGATTTTGTCACCCAGCCAGAAGTCGGCGAAGAAGTAGTTGGTGGATAGACGTTCAAAATACTCGCCCAGCGCGGAGGCCAGCGCGGCTTTTTTAGTTGCGCCTTTACCGTTGGTAAAGCACAGAGAGCATGCCTTATCACGAATATGCACCGACCAGACGTTAGGAACCGGGTTCAGCCAGGAGGCTTCTTCAATATCGAAGCCCAGGTCGAGCAGCTTTTGCTGGAAGCGAGCGATGGAATCTTCCAGTGCGGCATCTTTGCCGGGAATATAGGTTTGCGTCATAGCAATCTCTTTTGTCGTACGGAAAGCGCGCAATGATACGGGTTTTGCGTGACAGGTGCTATCTCCGGCGAAAATAAAAGGTGGCGCTATGCTTATAGAAAATAACCTTTTATTAAGGCATAAAAATGAAAGTGTTTGATCTCCAAAGGATGGCGTTTGATAAAGTTCCACCTGAATTTTTGGCTGAAGTGGTAATCAGAAGCTTATTCACTTTCGTATTAGTCTTTTTATTCCTCAAAATGACCGGACGACGCGGCGTTCGCCAGATGTCGCTGTTTGAAGTTCTGATAATTCTGACGCTCGGCTCGGCGGCGGGAGACGTGGCATTTTATGACGATGTGCCGATGCTGCCTGTCTTTGCGGTTTTTGTGTCCCTTGCCTTACTTTACCGTCTGGTGATGTGGCTGATGGCAAAAAGTGGAAAAATCCAGGATCTGCTGGAGGGTAAAGCTATTGTCATCGTAGAAGAAGGGCAGTTAGCCTGGGAAAACGTGCGTAAAGCGAATATGACCGAGCTCGATTTTTTTATGGAGCTGCGGCTTAGCAGTATCGAGCAGTTGGGTCAGATTCGCTTAGCCATTATGGAAACTAACGGGCAGATAAGCGTGTTCTATTACGACGATGAAGATGTTAAACCGGGATTGTGTATTTTACCGGACAGTTTGACTCAGCGATTTAACGTCGTGCCAGGGCCCGGTCAATACGCCTGTGTAAAATGTAGCTATATCGTCAGTATGCAGGCGGGCGATCATCAATTATGTCCGCGCTGCATGAATCCGATATGGATGAAGGTTAGTCGGGCTAAACGCATTGCCTGACAGGAATTTTGTCGGTTTAGCTGCGTCAGGATGGCAGAATGTATTGTGTGATGGGTGCCGCATTTTGCGGGGCAAAAGTTTTAGACATTGCGGCGCGTGTCACTGAATGATAAAACCAATATCCACAGTTATTACTTATGGCTTTTAGCGTGGTGAGGGAAAATGGCTCAGGTCTTTAATTTTAGTTCAGGTCCGGCAATGTTACCGGCAGATGTTCTTAAACTGGCGCAGAAAGAACTGTGCGACTGGAACGGCTTAGGTACGTCGGTAATGGAAGTTAGCCACCGCGGTAAAGAGTTTATCCGTGTGGCGGAAGAAGCAGAAAAGGATTTCCGCGACCTGCTTAACATCCCTTCCAACTATAAAGTGCTGTTCTGTCACGGCGGCGGTCGCGGCCAGTTCGCGGGCGTACCGTTGAATATTCTTGGCGACAAAACCACGGCGGACTACGTTGACGCAGGCTACTGGGCGGCAAGCGCGGTTAAAGAAGCGAAAAAATATTGCACCCCGAACGTCATTGACGCCAAAGTGACCGTTGACGGCAAGCGCGCGGTGAAACCGATGCGCGACTGGCAGCTCTCTGACAACGCGGCTTATCTGCACTACTGCCCGAACGAAACTATCGACGGCATTGCCATCGAAGAGACGCCAGACTTTGGTAAAGACGTGATTGTTGCCGCCGATTTCTCCTCAACTATTCTTTCTCGCCCAATCGACGTAAGCCGTTATGGCGTTATTTACGCTGGCGCGCAGAAAAACATCGGCCCGGCGGGCTTAACGCTGGTTATCGTGCGTGAAGACCTGCTGGGTAAAGCGCATGTTGCTTGCCCATCTATTCTCGACTACACCGTGCTGAACGATAACGACTCCATGTTCAACACGCCGCCGACTTTCGCCTGGTATCTGGCGGGGCTGGTCTTCAAATGGCTGAAAGAGCAGGGCGGCGTTGCTGCAATGGACCGCATTAATCAGCAGAAGGCCGATCTTCTGTATAACACCATTGATGGCAGCGATTTCTATCGTAACGACGTGGCAAGCACCAACCGTTCACGTATGAACGTGCCGTTCCAGCTGGCGGACAGCGCGCTGGACAAATTGTTCCTCGAAGAGTCCTTTGCGGCGGGTCTGCATGCGCTGAAAGGCCACCGCGTGGTGGGCGGGATGCGTGCTTCTATCTATAACGCCATGCCGCTGGCAGGCGTACAGACGCTGACGGAATTCATGCAGGATTTCGAACGTCGTCACGGTTAATCTGATTTTTTATTCATCCCCACGGCCTGCCCGTGGGGTTTTTACTTCTGTTTTTTGAGAGTTGAGTTTCATGGAATCCCTGACGTTACAACCTATCGCGCGCGTCGATGGCACGATTAACCTGCCTGGTTCTAAAAGCGTGTCTAACCGCGCTTTGCTGCTGGCGGCTTTAGCGCGCGGCACGACCGTTCTGACTAACCTGCTGGACAGCGATGATGTCCGCCACATGCTGAACGCGTTGAAGGCGCTGGGAATTCAATACACCCTGTCTGATGACCGCACCCGCTGTGAAGTGACCGGCAACGCCGGCCCGCTGCAGGCCTCTGGCGATCTGGAACTGTTCCTGGGCAACGCCGGTACCGCAATGCGTCCGTTGGCGGCAGCGCTGTGTCTTGGCACAAACAATATCGTCCTGACCGGCGAACCGCGTATGAAAGAGCGCCCGATTGGTCACCTGGTTGACGCTCTGCGTCAGGGCGGCGCGCAGATTGAGTATCTGGAGCAGGAAAACTATCCGCCGCTGCGCCTGAAAGGCGGTTTTAACGGTGGCAGCGTTGAGGTAGACGGCAGCGTCTCCAGCCAGTTCCTGACCGCGCTGCTGATGACGGCGCCGCTGGCACCGCAGGATACGACTATCACCATTAAAGGTGACCTTGTCTCCAAACCGTATATCGACATCACGCTGCATCTGATGAAAACGTTTGGTGTTGAAGTAGAAAACCAGAACTACCAGCGCTTTATCGTGCGTGGCGGCCAGCAGTACGTTTCTCCGGGCCAGTATCTGGTCGAAGGCGATGCCTCGTCTGCGTCCTACTTCCTCGCCGCGGGCGCCATTAAAGGCGGTACCGTGAAGGTGACGGGGATTGGCCGCTATAGTGTGCAGGGCGACATTCGCTTTGCTGATGTGCTGGAAAAAATGGGCGCAACCATCACCTGGGGCGACGATTTCATCGCTTGTACCCGTGGCGAGTTGAACGCTATCGATATGGATATGAACCACATTCCTGATGCGGCGATGACTATCGCGACGGCAGCGCTGTTTGCGAAAGGGACAACCACGCTGCGCAATATCTACAACTGGCGCGTGAAAGAGACTGACCGCCTGTTCGCGATGGCGACCGAACTGCGTAAAGTGGGAGCGGAAGTGGAAGAGGGCGAAGACTACATTCGCGTTACGCCACCAGCAGCGCTGAATTTTGCCGAGATTGGCACCTACAACGATCACCGTATGGCGATGTGCTTCTCGCTGGTGGCGCTGTCGGATACGCCGGTCACCATTCTTGACCCGAAATGTACGGCGAAAACCTTCCCGGACTATTTCGAACAGTTGGCGCGCATCAGTACGTTAGCGTGATAGTCAGTTTTGTCTGTATAAACGCCGGTGGAATGCCGGCGTTTTCGTTCATTCCTATGGGCGAAAAGTAAATCCGTGTCAGTTTTAAACCTCCTCCGGCGTCAGCCCTCTATACTTATCTATTCTCCTGTACTTCATGGGGCTAATTCTGGAATTCGCAGACAAAGGTAACCGTCCGGCCCAGAGATGCGTATAATGCGCGGCGTTTACGTTATATATGCCTTTTGTTAAGGAGAAAGAGATGACGGCAATTGCCCCGGTAATTACCATTGACGGCCCAAGTGGCGCGGGTAAAGGCACGCTGTGCAAAGCAATGGCAGAAGCATTGCAATGGCATTTGCTGGACTCAGGCGCAATCTATCGCGTGCTGGCTTTGGCCGCGCTGCACCATCATGTGGACGTTGCTTCTGAAGACGCGTTAGTACCACTGGCCGTGCATCTGGACGTACGCTTCGTCTCTACGGACGGCACGCTGGAAGTCATTCTGGAAGGTGAAGACGTTAGCGGCGAAATTCGCACTCAGGAAGTGGCCAATGCGGCTTCGCAAGTGGCCGCGTTTCCACGCGTGCGCGAGGCGCTGTTGCGCCGTCAGCGCGGTTTCCGTGAAGCGCCTGGCCTGATTGCAGATGGCCGCGATATGGGGACCGTGGTGTTCCCGGATGCGCCGGTGAAAATTTTCCTTGATGCCTCATCGGAAGAACGCGCACACCGCCGCATGCTACAGTTGCAGGAAAAGGGCTTTAGTGTTAACTTTGAGCGCCTTTTGGCAGAGATAAAGGAGCGTGATGACCGCGATCGTAATCGTGCTGTTGCGCCACTGGTTCCTGCCGCCGATGCTTTAGTGTTGGATTCCACCACCTTAAGCATTGAGCAAGTAATTGAAAAAGCGTTAGACTATGCGCGCCAGAAACTGGCAATCGCGTAAAACGCGACCGAATTTGCAGTACCCCCGCTGCAATGGATTGACAGCGGGTATGTGAAACAACCCCATCCGACATGGTGTCAGGTGGACGTTAATATTAACCTGAAGATTAAACATGACTGAATCTTTTGCTCAACTGTTTGAAGAATCCTTAAAAGAAATCGAAACCCGCCCGGGTTCCATCGTTCGTGGTGTTGTTGTTGCTATCGACAAAGATATCGTACTGGTTGACGCCGGTCTGAAATCTGAGTCCGCCATTCCGGCAGAGCAGTTCAAAAACGCCCAGGGCGAGCTGGAAATCCAGGTTGGTGACGAAGTTGACGTTGCTCTGGATGCAGTAGAAGACGGCTTCGGTGAAACCCTGCTGTCCCGTGAGAAAGCTAAACGTCACGAAGCTTGGATCACGCTGGAAAAAGCTTACGAAGAAGCTGAAACTGTAGTTGGTGTTATCAACGGCAAAGTTAAAGGTGGCTTCACTGTTGAGCTGAACGGTATTCGTGCGTTCCTGCCAGGTTCCCTGGTAGACGTTCGTCCAGTGCGTGATACTCTGCACCTGGAAGGCAAAGAGCTTGAGTTCAAAGTAATCAAGCTGGACCAGAAGCGTAACAACGTTGTTGTTTCTCGTCGTGCCGTTATCGAATCCGAAAACAGCGCAGAGCGCGATCAGCTGCTGGAAAACCTGCAGGAAGGCATGGAAGTTAAAGGTATCGTTAAGAACCTCACTGACTACGGTGCATTCGTTGATCTGGGCGGCGTTGACGGCCTGCTGCACATCACCGATATGGCTTGGAAACGCGTTAAGCACCCAAGCGAAATCGTAAACGTTGGCGACGAAATCACTGTTAAAGTGCTGAAGTTCGACCGCGAGCGTACTCGTGTTTCTCTGGGCCTGAAACAGCTGGGCGAAGATCCATGGGTAGCTATCGCTAAGCGTTATCCAGAAGGTACCAAACTGACTGGTCGCGTGACCAACCTGACCGACTACGGCTGCTTCGTTGAAATCGAAGAAGGCGTTGAAGGCCTGGTTCACGTTTCCGAAATGGATTGGACCAACAAAAACATCCACCCATCCAAAGTTGTTAACGTTGGTGACGTAGTGGAAGTTATGGTTCTGGATATCGACGAAGAACGTCGTCGTATCTCCCTGGGTCTGAAGCAGTGCAAAAACAACCCATGGCAGCAGTTCGCGGAAACCCACAACAAGGGCGACCGTGTTGAAGGTAAAATCAAGTCTATCACTGACTTCGGTATCTTCATCGGCCTGGACGGCGGCATCGACGGCCTGGTTCACCTGTCTGACATCTCCTGGAACGTTGCAGGCGAAGAAGCAGTTCGTGAATACAAAAAAGGCGACGAAATCGCTGCAGTTGTTCTGCAGGTTGACGCAGAACGTGAACGTATCTCCCTGGGCGTTAAACAGCTCGCAGAAGATCCGTTCAACAACTGGGTTGCTCTGAACAAGAAAGGCGCTATCGTTAACGGTAAAGTCACTGCAGTTGACGCTAAAGGCGCAACCGTAGAACTGGCCGACGGCGTTGAAGGTTACCTGCGTGCTTCTGAAGCATCCCGTGACCGCGTTGAAGATGCAACTCTGGTTCTGAGCGTTGGCGACGACGTTGAAGCTAAATTCACCGGTGTTGATCGTAAAAACCGCGCAATTAGCCTGTCCGTACGTGCTAAAGACGAAGCTGACGAGAAAGATGCAATCGCTACTGTTAACAACAAACAGGAAGAAGGCAATTTCTCCAACGCAATGGCTGAAGCATTCAAAGCAGCTAAAGGCGAGTAATCTTACGCATTCGGGTTTAACAACCTGAAATGTGATGAGTTTACTTGACAGATTACAGGTTTCGGCCTGTAATCTAGCACAAAGGGCGGCTACGGCCGCCCTTGTTTAATAGGCTGTTAGCTAATTTTCCTTGAAAGGAAACCGGAGGAATCATGACCAAGTCAGAATTGATTGAAAGACTTGCCAGCCAGCAATCCCATATCCCTGCTAAGGCAGTGGAAGATGCGGTGAAAGAGATGCTGGAGCATATGGCTTCTACCCTTGCACAGGGTGAGCGTATTGAAATCCGCGGTTTCGGCAGCTTCTCTCTGCACTACAGAGCACCACGTACCGGGCGTAACCCGAAGACTGGCGACAAAGTGGAACTGGAAGGCAAGTACGTGCCGCACTTTAAGCCGGGTAAAGAACTGCGCGATCGCGCCAATATTTACGATTGAGTTTCTTTCGCCGTCTGACGATAAACTTGGTTGAGAGAAAAGCACCTGCGGGTGCTTTTTTCATGTCTCCAGTTTGGCTTCGAATGGATATCTGGAATCTCTCCCGCATATTTATTGTCACTTCTGCATGTCCTGAACATTCCTCTGAACACGCCTCGCAGTCGGGATAATTGCCATGCGACAGGGAGGCCTGTACGCGCGACACTCCAGTAAACAAGGAGGTGTTGATGCGTTTACCTGGGCTTGCCTGCTGCACGTTAGCCGGTATTTTGCCGCTGACCGTCCTGCCAAATTTACCCTCTCTTAACGTTATCTATATCGCCATTGCGGCGTTGATAGCGCTGGGCCTTTGTGTGGCGTCTGGGAGAGCTGTAAGCATTACCGGTCTGATGTTTTGTTGGGGTGTACTGTCGGCATGGCAGGTACAATGGCCCGCTGAGACGATCCCAGGTAAAAACCGGCAGGTTGAGATTGTCCTGACGCAGAGCGATGGGCAAACGACGCATCAGGGGAAGATAACGCACCTTGGCGGGCAACACCTGTATCCCAGCCCCCTTATTACACTGTATGGCAATTATTTGCCGCAACAGCCTTGCGTGGGGCAGCGCTGGCGTATGACGATTCGCGCCCGGGCGGTGCATGGGCAACTTAACGACGGTGGATTTGACGGCCAACGCTACGCCTTTTCGCAACACCGCCCGTTAACTGGCCGTATGGTGACGGCGCAGGTACTGGATAGCCGCTGTAACCTGCGTGCTCGGTATCTTGCTTCGCTGCAAACGACGCTGGAGGGTTTTCGTTGGCGGGAGGTGATGCTGGCGCTGGGTATGGGCGAGCGGCTGTCAGTATCGCCGGAGATCAAAATGCTCATGCAGGAGACCGGAACATCACACCTTATGGCGATATCCGGGCTGCATATCGCGCTGGGAGCATCGCTTGGTTGGCTGTTTATTCGCGGTATCCAGTTTTTCCTGCCCGGTTGGCTTATCAACTGGCGATTGCCGTTAATCATCTCGCTGGCGAGCGGGTTTGCCTATGCGTGGCTGACTGGAATGCAGCCGCCAGCGCTACGCACCGTTGTGGCGGCGCTGATCTGGTGCGCCTTACGTCTGAGTGGTCGACGCTGGACGGGGTGGGAGGTGTGGCTTTGCTGCCTGGCGGCAATGGTGTTTATCGACCCGCTGGCGGTGCTTTCCGATAGTTTATGGCTGTCGGCATTTGCTGTCGCCACGCTCATCTTCTGGTACCAATGGGCACCGCTGCCAACTGAAGCCTATCCGCGCATGCTGCGCCCGTTGGTGGGCCTTATTCACCTGCAACTGGGGCTTATGCTGCTGCTGGCACCGCTGCAGATTCTGCTTTTTCACGGCGTCAGCATAACGTCGCTTTTTGCAAACCTGATTGCGGTGCCGGTGGTGACGTTTGTGGCGGTCCCGCTGATTCTCTTTGCCATGTTGATGCATCTATGCGGGCCGAGCTCAGTGGAAATGGTGGCCTGGCATGCAGCTGATGAGGTCATGTCGGCGGTGTTTAGCTATCTGCGTATGCTACCTGCGGGGTGGTGGAATATCGGGAGCGCATGGTTAGGTGTTTCTCTGCTACCGTGGGTGGCATTGGCGTTGTGGCGGCTACACGGCTGGATTCGGTATCCCGCGTTAGTACTCTCAATGTGCGTGCTGCTCTCTTTTCCCGTCTGGCGAAAAACGCCGCCAGATCGCTGGCAGGTCTCTATGCTGGACGTAGGGCAGGGGCTAGCGATGGTTATTTCTCGGGGGGATAAAGCGCTACTCTATGATACTGGCCTGGCATGGCCGGAGGGCGATAGCGGTGAGCAGTTGATTATTCCCTGGTTACGCTGGCATCAACTGACGCCGCAGGGAATCATTCTCAGCCACGATCATCTGGATCACCGCGGTGGATTGCTATCAATACAAAAAGTCTGGCCGCAGACGTGGATCAAAAGTCCGTTGGGATGGGTAGGCCATCAACCCTGCGCTCGCGGCGAGCGCTGGCATTGGCAGGGACTCACCTTTCAGGCTCTATGGCCGCTGCCGGGGCAGCCCTCCAAAGGTAACAACGGGTCGTGTGTGGTCAGGATAGATGATGGGAAGAACAGCATTCTGCTAACGGGAGATATTGAATTATCGGCAGAAATGGCCATGATTAGCCGTTTCTGGCAGCCTTTTGCGTCTACAATTATTCAGGTTCCACATCATGGCAGCTCGACTTCCTCGGGTATGGCACTGATACAACGGGTGGGCGGCGCTGCCGCTTTGGCTTCCGCATCCCGCTATAACGCGTGGCGACTGCCTTCTGCAAAGGTGAGGGCTCGCTATCTCCAGCGCCAATATGGCTGGTTTGATACCCCGCATCAGGGGCAGATAACCGTGACATTCAGTGCGAATGGCTGGCGCATCGAAGGCCTACGAGATCAACTTTTACCTCGTTGGTATCATCAGTGGTTTGGCGAGACTCACGATAACGGGTAGAATATGCGGCTATTTCAACACAAGCTGGTTTTTTGAATGCAGAACGACAAAGATCTCTCCACGTGGCAGACCTTCCGCCGGCTCTGGCCGACTATTGCACCGTACAAAGCAGGGCTACTCGTGGCGGGCGTTGCGTTAATCCTTAACGCAGCCAGCGATACCTTCATGCTATCGCTTCTTAAACCGTTACTGGATGATGGTTTTGGTAAAACGGATCGCTCAGTGCTGCTGTGGATGCCGCTGGTTGTTATTGGCTTGATGATCCTGCGTGGTATCACCAGCTACATCTCCAGTTACTGTATTTCCTGGGTTTCCGGCAAGGTCGTGATGACCATGCGTCGCCGGTTATTCGGTCATATGATGGGAATGCCGGTCTCTTTCTTCGATAAGCAGTCGACCGGTACGCTGCTGTCGCGTATTACTTACGATTCCGAACAGGTTGCATCCTCTTCATCAAACGCGCTGATTACCGTAGTGCGTGAAGGGGCATCTATCATTGGCCTGTTCATCATGATGTTTTACTACAGCTGGCAACTGTCGATTATTCTTATCATTCTGGCGCCTATTGTTTCGTTCGCTATACGCATTGTCTCTAAACGCTTCCGTAACATCAGTAAAAACATGCAGAACACCATGGGCCAGGTAACCACCAGCGCTGAACAGATGCTGAAAGGGCATAAAGAAGTGCTGATGTTCGGTGGCCAGCAGGTGGAAACCAACCGCTTCGATAAAGTCAGCAACAAGATGCGTTTGCAGGGTATGAAGTTGGTTTCAGCGTCCTCAATCTCTGACCCAATTATTCAGCTGATTGCATCACTGGCGCTGGCGTTCGTGCTGTATGCTGCGAGCTTCCCGAGTGTGATGGAAACTCTGACGGCCGGTACCATCACCGTGGTCTTCTCCTCCATGATTGCCCTGATGCGTCCACTGAAATCGTTAACCAACGTCAACGCGCAGTTCCAGCGCGGGATGGCTGCCTGCCAGACGCTGTTCTCTATCCTTGATAGCGAGCAGGAAAAAGACGAAGGCAAGCTGGACGTTGAACGTGCGAAAGGCAACGTTGAATTCCGCAACGTGACTTTCACCTATCCTGGTCGTGAAACGCCTGCGCTGAAGAATATCAACCTCGCCATTCCTGAAGGAAAAACGGTCGCGCTGGTAGGGCGTTCAGGCTCGGGTAAATCGACCATCGCAAGCCTGCTGACCCGCTTCTACGACATTGATGAAGGTGAAATTCTGCTCGATGGTCACGACCTGCGCGAGTATAAGCTGACTTCTCTGCGTAACCAGGTCGCACTAGTATCGCAGAACGTGCACTTGTTCAACGACACGGTGGCGAACAACATTGCCTATGCTCGTACCGACGAGTTCAGCCGTGAGCAGGTTGAAGAAGCCGCTCGCATGGCCTATGCGATGGACTTTATCAATAAGATGGATAACGGCCTCGATACCATCATCGGTGAAAACGGCGTGCTGCTTTCCGGCGGCCAGCGTCAGCGTATCGCCATTGCGCGCGCGCTGCTGCGCAATAGCCCAATCCTGATCCTCGATGAAGCGACCTCAGCGCTGGATACCGAGTCCGAACGTGCGATTCAGGCAGCCCTCGACGAATTGCAGAAAAATCGCACGTCGCTGGTGATTGCCCACCGTCTGTCGACCATAGAACAAGCTGACGAGATTATCGTGGTTGAAGATGGTCGTATTGTTGAGCGCGGCAGCCATACCGATCTGCTTGCGCAGCGCGGCGTTTACGCGCAGCTGCACAAAATGCAGTTTGGCGAATGATAGCGAAAATCTGGTCGGGCGAATCGCCGCTTTGGCGTTTACTGCTGCCGCTCTCCTGGCTATACGGCCTGGTGAGCGGCATCATCCGCCTGTGCTACCAGCTAGGGATTAAGAAATCCTGGCGTGCGCCGTGTCCGGTGGTCGTGGTGGGAAACCTCACGGCGGGCGGCAATGGCAAAACGCCGGTGGTTATCTGGCTGGTGGAGCAACTCCAGCGTCAGGGTATTCGCGTTGGCGTGGTGTCGCGCGGCTATGGCGGTAAAGCGGAGCGTTATCCGCTGCTATTAACCGCTGAAACCACCACGGCGCAGGCGGGCGATGAACCTGTGTTGATTTTCCAGCGTACCGGCGCGCCCGTGGCGGTCTCCCCGGTGAGAGTCGATGCGGTGAAAGCGCTGCTGGCGGCTCATGACCTGCAACTGATCGTCACCGACGATGGCCTGCAACACTACCGTCTGGCACGTGATAAAGAGATTGTGGTTATCGACGGCGTGCGCCGCTTTGGCAACGGCTGGTGGCTGCCCGCGGGGCCAATGCGTGAGCGGGCGTCAAGGCTGGAAACGGTGGATGCCCGCATCGTAAACGGCGGCAACGCGCAGCCGGGGGAGATCCCGATGACGCTGCAGCCCGGCGATGCCATTAATCTGCTGACCGGCGAACGCCAGCCCGTCTCGAACCTGCAAAATGTGGTGGCGATGGCCGGTATTGGTCATCCCCCGCGCTTTTTTGCCACGCTGAACGCCTGTGGCGTGAATCCGGTGCGTACGGTTGCGTTAGCGGATCATCAGGCGCTAACCGAAGCAGATGTTCAGGCGCTGGTTGCGCCGGGGCAAACGCTTATCATGACGGAAAAAGACGCGGTCAAATGCCGCCACTTTGCGCAGGAAAACTGGTGGTATCTGCCGGTCGATGCCGTACTATCCGGCGATCGCGCGCAGACGCTGCTTCAGGAACTGATTACCCTCGCTCGACGCTAAACGGCGGCGGGCGATCGTCTGGGGAGCCCGCATGTCTGAATTGCATCTTACCCTTCGTGGCGCGCGCCATCTTCACCTTGCGGCTCAGGGATTGCTTACTCGCCCGCGCCGTCAGCCCAAAGCGGGCGATATCCTTCCGGCCATCCGGCAAATGTCTCTGTTGCAGATAGACACCATCAACGTGGTGGCGCGCAGCCCCTATCTGGTGCTGTTCAGCCGCCTTGGCGCCTACCCATCAACCTGGCTTGATGACGCGCTGTCTCGCGGTGAGTTGATGGAGTACTGGGCGCACGAAGCCTGCTTCCTGCCGCGCAGCGACTTTCCGCTGGTTCGTCACCGCATGTTGTCGCCGCATAACATGGGTTGGAAGTACCATCAAAGCTGGATGGACGAACATGCCGACGATATCGCGGCTCTGAAATCCCATATTGCCGAAAACGGTCCGGTTCGCTCTGCCGATTTTACCCATCCGCGTAAAGGGGAGAGTGGATGGTGGGAGTGGAAGCCGCACAAGCGCCATCTCGAAGGGCTGTTTACCGCCGGGGAGGTGATGGTTATTGCGCGGCGTAACTTCCAGCGAGTCTACGATCTGACCGAACGCGTTATGCCGCACTGGGATGATAAGAAACAGGCGCTGCCGCAGTCGCAGGCTGAGGCCGTGATGTTGGAAAACAGCGCCCGCAGTCTGGGGATTTTTCGCCCCGAGTGGCTGGCGGACTACTATCGCCTGCGTCGACCAGATTTAGCAGCGCTGCTGGCAGGTTGGCAGGAACGGCAGTTGGTGGTTGCGGTTAACGTCGACCAACTTGGCGAAATGTGGGTTCACCATAGTCTGTTACCGGAGTTGATGCGAGCGCTGGAAGGTAAGCTCAATGCCACACACAGCGCGGTGCTTTCACCGTTTGATCCCGTGGTATGGGATCGCAAACGCGCAGAACAGTTCTTCAACTTTACCTACCGCCTTGAGTGCTACACACCTGCGCCGAAACGCCAGTACGGCTACTTCGTGCTGCCGTTGCTGCATCGCGGAGAGATAGTTGGGCGCATGGACAGCAAAATGCATCGTGCTGACGGCGTGCTGGAGATTTTTGCCCTGTACCTGGAAGCGGGCGTACGCGTCAGCCAGCAGCTTGAAAAGGGATTGATGCTGGCGATTAACGATTTTGCACGCTGGCAGGGGGCGACGCGGGTGAGGCTTGGTACAGTTGCTGAAAAACTCTTTAATGAACAACGACAGGGTTGGGAGATTGACGCAGGCCGGTAGCGCTCTATGATATGCTGCACTGGTTTTCGATACGGCCCATCAGGAGGAACCATGGATCACCGTCTACTTGAAATTATTGCCTGCCCGGTTTGCAACGGCAAACTCTATTACAGCCAGGACAAGCAAGAACTGATTTGCAAACTTGATAATCTGGCGTTTCCCCTGCGTGACGGTATCCCCGTATTGCTGGAAAACGAAGCCCGCGCTTTAGCTGCTGAAGAGAATCGCCCATGAGCTTTGTCGTGATTATTCCGGCGCGTTTTGCCTCTACGCGCCTGCCGGGTAAACCGTTGCAGGATATCAACGGTAAGCCGATGATTGTGCACGTGCTGGAACGCGCGCGCGAATCCGGAGCCGATCGCATCATCGTGGCGACCGATCATGCTGAAGTAGCAAAAGCCGTGGAAGCTGCGGGTGGTGAAGTTTGCATGACCCGTGCCGATCATCAGTCCGGAACTGAACGTCTGGCGGAAGTGGTTGAGAAATGCGGCTTTAGCGATGACACCGTTATCGTTAACGTCCAGGGCGACGAGCCGATGATCCCGGCGGTGATTATCCGTCAGGTAGCGGAAAATCTGGCGGCCAGCCACTCCGGCATGGCAACCCTGGCGGTGCCAATTCATGATGCAGAAGAAGCCTTTAACCCGAATGCGGTGAAAGTGGTGATGGACAAGGACGGCTATGCGCTTTACTTCTCCCGCGCCACCATACCGTGGGATCGCGATCGTTTTGCCAAAAGCCGGGAGGACATTGGTGATACGCTGCTGCGCCACATTGGTATTTACGGCTACCGTGCCGGGTTTATTCGCCGCTACGTGAACTGGGCGCCAAGTCCGCTGGAGCATATTGAAATGCTCGAACAGCTGCGCGTGCTGTGGTACGGCGAAAAAATTCACGTTGCCGTGGCGAAAGAAGTGCCGGGAACGGGCGTTGATACGCCAGAAGACCTGGCGCGCGTACGCGCCGAACTGAAGTAATCCTGTCGCCCCCGATCGCGGGGGCTATTCTCGCCTGAGTATTTCCTGACTTTCGGTTGCAATTTTGATCTTGTCTGGTGAAATTCACTTTTCATATGCTCATTATGAAAGCAATGGCTTTTATAGGGGTAATCGACATGGAACAGCTACGTGCAGAACTCAGCCACCTGCTGGGCGAATCGCTCAGCCGCGTGGAATGTATCAACGAGCAGACGGACACCGCGCTGTGGTCGCTTTATGATGCCGAGGGGAACCCGATGCCGTTGGTGGCGCGGAGCTTTTCATCTCCAGGCGTGGCGCGTCAACTGGCGTGGAAAATCTCTATGCTGGCGCGCAGCGGTACCGTACGCATGCCGGTGGTGTACGGGGTCATGACCCATGAAGAGCATCCAGGGCCGGACGTGCTGCTGCTTGAGCGTCTGCGCGGTGTGCCGGTGGAAGCGCCAACCCGTAACCCTCAGCGGTGGGATGCGCTGAAAGATCAAATCGTTGAAGCACTGTTGGCGTGGCATCGGGTTGACAGCTCAGGGTGCGTTGGCTTTGTTGACGGCACGCAGGAAAATAGCTGGCCGCACTGGTATCGCCAGCGTATTGAAGTGCTATGGGGTACGCTCAATCTCTATCAGAATACCGGCCTGACGATGCAGGATAAGCGGCTGCTGTTCCGCACTCGCGAATGTCTGGACGCGTTGTTTGACGGCTTTAGCGATAACTGCGTGCTGGTGCATGGGCACCTGACGCTACGCAGTATGCTGAAAGATTCGCGCAGCGATCAGCTGCTGGCGATGGTAGGGCCGGGGGCGATTCTCTGGGCGCCACGGGAATATGAACTGTTCCGCCTGCACGACAGCGGGCAGGCGGAACAGTTGCTGTGGCACTATCTCCAGCGCGCGCCGGTCGCCGAAGCATTTCTCTGGCGGCGCTGGCTCTATCTTTTATGGGACGAGGTGGAAAAGCTGGTCAACACTGGCAAATTCAACCGCGCCAACTTTGACCTTGCTGCAACGTCACTGCGCCCCTGGCTCGCCTGAATCCCCTTTCAGCCACTGCCAGACTCTCCCCAGCGTTTCATATCCGACCCGGTCGCTGTGCATCAGCCAGACCGGGGAAGGGATGATACGCTCCCACGGGTTGAGCGGTGACGTAATGGCTAACTGGTTGGCTGGAGCAGGCAGCGGGTGTAACCCGGCATGCTGGAAGAAAATCATGGCGCGAGGCAGATGAGATGCTGATGTGACCAGCAGGAAAGGGGCGTCGCCGATCGCGGCCTTCACGGCGCTAGCTTCTTCTTCGGTATCTTTCGGCGTATCCAGCACGATAATCTCACTGCGCGGTACGCCCAGACTTTCAGCCACTCGAGCTCCCGCCTCTGCGGTACTCACCGTATTGGTTTGGGCCCGAGCGCCGGTAAAGATGATTTTCGAACCCGGATTGGCCTGCCACAGGCGCATGCCTTCCGTTAGTCGCGGCAGGCTGTTATTAATCAGGTTCGAACTTGGTGCCCATTCCGGGTTCCAGGTGTATCCACCGCCAAGCACGACCACGTACTGCACCGGTTGTTCGCCGCGCCAGGTGGGATACTTATCCTCAATCGGTTTAAGCAGCCCATCGGCTACGGGCTGCAGGCTGAGCAGCAGTAGGGCTAACCATCCCAGGGTAATACCGGCTTTCCCCAATTTTTGAAAGCGAGTGAACCAGACCAGGATTATTCCCAAACCTATCAACAATAGAAGCAGGGGCAGCGGCAGCATCATGCCGCCGATATACTTTTTCAGCGTAAAAAGCATCCGGCACCGTACCTTTTTTAACCATCCGACCGTATGAATGCAGCGATATTACACCAGATAGCTTCATTATCGCCGTGGGTGTGACAAAATAGCCCCTTTGCCACTGGCGATGTGAGGATGTCCTGTGAAGGATCGCAATTTCGATGACATTGCGGATAAGTTTTCCCGCAATATATACGGTACCACGAAGGGACAGCTGCGCCAGGCTATTCTGTGGCAAGATCTTGACGCCCTGCTGGCGAAAATGGGGCCGCAGCCGCTGCGTATCCTGGATGCCGGCGGTGGTGAAGGCCAGACGGCCATCAAAATGGCGGAGCGCGGACACCATGTCACTCTGTGCGATCTTTCCGCTGAAATGATCGATCGGGCAACTCAGGCCGCTAGCGAGAAAGGTGTGAGCCACAACATGCATTTCGTACAATGCGCGGTCCAGGATGTGGCGGAGCATTTGGAAAGCCCGGTTGATCTGATATTGTTTCACGCTGTGCTGGAGTGGGTGGCCGAACCGCAGGATGTGCTCAAAACGTTGTGGTCGGTGCTGCGCCCGGGCGGCGCATTATCATTAATGTTCTACAATGCAAACGGCCTGTTGATGCGTAACATGGTGGTCGGCAACTTCGATTACGTGGTGTTAGGCATGCCGAAAAAGAAAAGACGCACGCTGTCGCCGAACTACCCGCGCGACCCGCAGCTGGTCTATGGCTGGCTGGAAGAGATGGGCTGGCAAATTAACGGGAAAACCGGCGTGCGGGTGTTTCATGATTACCTGCGCGATAAGCAGATGCAAAAGAACAGCTTTGAGATTTTGCTGGAGCTTGAAACGCGCTATTGCCGTCAGGAACCGTATATTAGCCTGGGGCGCTATATTCATGTCACCGCGCTGAAGCCGCAGACAGAAACAAGGATAAACGATGAGTGAATTTTCCCAGACAGTCCCCGAACTGGTTGCCTGGGCCAGGAAAAATGATTTCGCCATTTCGCTACCCGTCGATAGGCTCTCGTTTTTGCTGGCTATTGCAACGCTGAACGGTGAACGACTGGAAGGTGAAATGACGGAAGGCGAGCTGGTGGATGCGTTCCGTCACGTCAGTGATGCGTTTGAGCAAACCAGTGAAACCATCGGCACTCGCGCCAATAACGCGATTAACGACCTGGTTCGCCAACGTCTGCTGAACCGCTTTACCAGCGAAATCACGGAAGGGAACGCCATCTATCGTCTGACCCCGCTGGGGATTGGCATTACCGACTACTATATTCGCCAGCGCGAATTCTCTACCCTGCGCCTCTCCATGCAGCTGTCGATTGTCGCTAGCGAATTGAAGCGCGCGGCGGATTCTGCCGACGAGGGCGGCGATGAGTTCCACTGGCACCGTAACGTCTACGCACCGCTGAAGTACTCGGTGGCGGAGATTTTTGACAGTATCGATCTGACGCAGCGCATCATGGATGAACAGCAGCAGTCGGTGAAAGACGACATCGCGCAGTTGCTGAACAAAGACTGGCGCGCGGCGATCTCCAGCTGTGAACTGCTGCTCTCTGAAACGTCCGGCACTCTGCGCGAACTCCAGGATACGCTGGATGCAGCGGGCGATAAGCTACAGGCCAACTTGCTGCGCATTCAGGATGCCACGCTGAGCCATAACGACCTGCACTTTGTCGACCGACTGGTGTTCGATCTGCAAAGCAAGCTTGACCGCATCGTGAGCTGGGGCCAGCAGGCGATTGACCTGTGGATTGGCTACGACCGCCACGTGCATAAATTTATCCGTACCGCTATCGACATGGATAAAAACCGCGTCTTTGCTCAGCGCCTGCGCCAGTCGGTGCAGTCTTACTTCGACGCGCCGTGGGCGCTCACTTATGCCAGTGCCGATCGTTTGCTGGACATGCGTGATGAAGAGATGACGCTGCGCGATGAAGAGGTCACCGGGGAACTTCCGCCGGATTTAGAGTACGAAGAATTTAACGAAATTCGCGAACAGCTCGCCGCGCTAATTGAAGAACAGTTGGCTATCTATCGAACCAAACAGCTGCCACTGGACCTCGGCCTGGTGGTGAAAGAGTACCTGGTGCAGTACCCGCGCGCGCGTCACTTCGACGTGGCGAGGATTGTGGTAGACCAGGCGGTACGTTTGGGCGTGGCGCAAGCAGATTTCACCGGACTGCCGGCTAAATGGCAGTCGATTAATGATTACGGAGCCAAGGTACAGGCGCATGTCATCGATAAATATTGAACAAGTGATGCCGGTTAAACTGGCACAGGCCCTGGCCAACCCCCTTTTCCCTGCGCTGGATAGCGCGCTGCGCGCTGGTCGTCACATCGGTCTGGATGAACTAGACAACCACGCCTTTTTGATGGATTTCCAGGAGTATCTGGAAGAGTTTTATGCTCGCTATAACGTGGAGTTGATCCGTGCGCCGGAAGGGTTCTTCTACCTGCGTCCGCGCTCCACCACGCTGATTCCGCGCTCGGTCTTATCCGAACTGGACATGATGGTTGGCAAAATTCTTTGCTACCTCTATCTCAGCCCGGAACGTCTGGCTAACGAAGGTATCTTCACCCAGCAAGAGCTGTATGACGAACTGCTGGCATTGGCTGACGAAGCCAAACTGCTGAAGCTGGTCAACAACCGCTCCACCGGCTCTGACCTTGACCGTCAGAAGCTGCAGGAAAAGGTGCGTTCCTCGCTCAACCGCCTGCGCCGTCTCGGGATGGTGTGGTTTATGGGGCACGATAGCAGCAAATTCCGCATTACCGAATCGGTGTTCCGCTTCGGCGCTGACGTTCGCTCCGGCGATGACGCGCGGGAAGCGCAGTTGCGCATGATCCGCGATGGCGAAGCGATGGCTATCGAAAACCATCTGCAGCTCAATGACGAGAACGACGACAATCAGCAGGATAGCGGGGAGGAAGAGTAATGATCGATCGCGGTAAATTTCGTTCGCTAACGCTGATTAACTGGAACGGGTTCTTTGCCCGTACCTTTGATTTAGATGAACTGGTGACCACGCTCTCGGGCGGTAACGGTGCCGGTAAATCGACCACCATGGCAGCCTTCGTCACGGCGCTGATTCCAGACTTAACCCTGCTGCACTTCCGTAACACCACGGAAGCCGGGGCCACCAGCGGCTCTCGCGATAAAGGACTGCACGGTAAGCTGAAAGCAGGCGTCTGTTACTCGGTGCTGGACGTCATGAACTCACGTCACCAGCGCGTGGTCGTCGGCGTACGTCTGCAGCAGGTTGCCGGGCGCGACCGTAAAGTCGACATTAAACCCTTTGCTATTCAGGGCCTGCCGACCTCCATCCAGCCGACGCAGCTGCTGACCGAAACGATGAACGAGCGTCAGGCGCGCGTGCTGAGCCTGCAGGAGCTGAAAGATAAACTCGATACCATTGAAGGCGTACAGTTCAAGCAGTTCAACTCGATTACCGACTACCATGCGCTGATGTTCGATCTGGGCATCGTCGCACGCCGTCTGCGCTCTGCGTCCGACCGTAGTAAATTCTACCGTCTGATTGAAGCGTCGCTGTACGGCGGTATATCCAGCGCCATTACGCGTTCACTGCGTGACTACCTGCTGCCGGAAAACAGCGGTGTACGCAAAGCGTTCCAGGATATGGAAGCGGCGCTGCGCGAAAACCGCATGACGCTGGAAGCGATTCGCGTCACCCAGTCTGATCGCGACCTGTTTAAGCACCTGATTTCTGAAGCGACCGACTACGTGGCCGCGGACTACATGCGTCACGCCAATGAGCGACGTGTGCATCTTGATAAAGCGCTGGAATATCGCCGCGAACTGTTCACTTCTCGCTCCCAACTGGCGGCCGAGCAGTACAAGCACGTCGATATGGCCCGTGAACTGCAGGAGCACAACGGGGCAGAAGGGGATCTGGAAGCCGATCATCAGGCCGCCAGCGACCATCTGAACCTGGTGCAGACCGCTCTGCGCCAGCAGGAAAAAATTGAACGCTATGAAGCGGACTTAGATGAGCTGCAAATTCGTCTGGAAGAACAGAACGAAGTGGTCGCCGAAGCCGCCGAGCAGCAGGAAGAGAACGAAGCGCGCGCTGAAGCCGCCGAGCTGGAAGTGGATGAGCTGAAAAGCCAGCTTGCTGACTACCAGCAGGCGCTGGACGTTCAGCAGACACGCGCTATTCAGTACACTCAGGCGCTGCAGGCGCTGGAGCGTGCAAAAGCGCTGTGTCATTTGCCGGACTTAACGCCGGAAAGCGCGGATGAATGGCTGGAAACCTTCCAGGCCAAAGAGCAGGAAGCGACCGAAAAACTGCTGACGCTCGAACAGAAAATGAGCGTGTCGCAGACGGCGCACAGCCAGTTTGAACAAGCGTTCCAGATTGTTGAAGCAATCAACGGCCCGCTGGCACGTAACGAAGCCTGGGAAGTGGCGCGCGAATTGCTGCGCGATGGCGTTAACCAGCGTCATCTCGCGGAGCAGGCGCAGCCGCTGCGCAGCCGTTTGAACGAGCTGGAACAGCGTCTGCGCGAGCAGCAGGAAGCCGAGCGCTTGCTGGCTGACTTCTGCAAACGTCAGGGTAAACAATACGGTATCGACGAACTCGAAAAGCTGCATTATGAGCTGGAAGCACGTATCGCCGCCCTGAGCGATTGCGTGAGCGATGCCCGTGAACAGCGCATGGCGCTGCGTCAGGAGCAGGAACAGCTGCAGTCGCGTATCTCATCGCTGATGCACCGCGCGCCGGTATGGCTGGCGGCGCAAAACAGCTTAAACCAGCTATGTGAGCAGAGCGGCGAGCAGTTTGAGTCCAGCCAGGACGTCACCGAATACCTGCAACAACTGCTGGAACGTGAACGTGAAGCCATCGTCGAACGTGACGAAGTTGGCGCGCGTAAACGTGCCGTGGATGACGAAATTGAACGTCTTAGCCAGCCTGGCGGTTCTGAAGACCCGCGTCTGAATACGCTGGCGGAACGTTTTGGCGGCGTGCTGCTGTCCGAGATTTATGATGACGTCAGCCTCGATGATGCGCCGTACTTCTCCGCGCTGTACGGGCCGTCTCGTCACGCCATCGTGGTGCCGGATCTGTCGCAGATCGCCGAGTATCTTGAAGGACTGGAAGATTGCCCGGAAGATCTCTACCTGATTGAAGGGGACCCGCAATCCTTCGATGACAGCGTATTCAACGTCGATGAACTGGAAAAAGCGGTGGTGGTAAAAACCTCCGACCGCCAGTGGCGTTATTCCCGCTTCCCATCGCTACCGCTGTTTGGCCGCGCAGCGCGCGAAAGCCGCATTGAGAGTCTGCACGCTGAGCGTGAAGGGCTGTCCGAACGGTTTGCGACCCTGTCGTTCGACGTACAGAAAACCCAGCGTCTGCACCAGGCGTTCAGCCGCTTTATCGGCAGCCATTTATCGGTAGCGTTTGAGGACGATCCGGAAGCGGAAATCCGCAAACTGAACACCCGTCGCAACGAGCTGGAGCGTGCACTCAGCAGCCACGAAAGCGACAACCAACAACAGCAGGCACAGTACGAGCAGGCAAAAGAGGGCGTGGCCCAGCTTAACCGCCTGCTACCGCGTCTGAGCCTGCTGGCCGACGAAACGCTGGCCGACCGCGTTGAAGAAATCCAGGAGCGTCTGGACGAAGCTCAGGAAGCCGCGCGCTTCATTCAGCAGCACGGCAACCAACTGGCCAAACTGGAGCCGATCGTTGCTGTTCTGCAGAACGATCCGGAGCAGTTTGAACAGCTGAAAGAAGATTATGCCTGGTCACAGCAGGTGCAGCGCGAAGCGCGTCAGCAGGCGTTTGCCCTGGCGGAAGTGGTGCAACGTCGCGCGCACTTTGGCTACTCCGACTCAGCAGAAATGCTCTCCGGCAACAGCGATCTAAACGAAAAACTGCGTGAACGTCTGGCGCAGTCGGAAAGCGAGCGTAGCCGCGCCCGTGAAGCGCTGCGTACCCACGCCGCACAGGTCAGCCAGTACAGCCAGGTTCTGGCGTCACTGAAAAGCTCCTACGACACCAAGAAAGAGCTGCTGAACGATCTCTATAAAGAACTGAAAGACATTGGCGTGCGCGCCGACGCGGGTGCTGAAGAGCGTGCACGAATTCGCCGCGACGAACTGCATGCACAGTTGAGCAACAACCGTGCGCGCCGCAATCAGCTGGAAAAAGCGTTGACCTTCTGCGAAGCAGAGATGGATAACCTGACCCGTAAGCTGCGCAAGCTGGAACGCGATTATCTCGAAATGCGCGAACAGGTGGTGAGTGCGAAAGCGGGTTGGTGTGCGGTGATGCGTCTGGTGAAAGACAACAACGTTGAACGCCGTCTACACCGTCGCGAGTTGGCCTATCTCTCCGCCGACGATCTACGCTCTATGTCGGATAAGGCGCTGGGTGCGCTGCGTCTGGCCGTGGCGGATAACGAACACCTGCGCGATGTGCTGCGCATGTCTGAAGATCCGAAACGTCCGGAACGTAAGATCCAGTTCTTCGTCGCCGTTTACCAGCACCTGCGCGAGCGTATTCGCCAGGATATCATCCGCACCGACGACCCGGTCGAAGCCATCGAACAGATGGAAATCGAGCTGAGCCGCCTGACGGAAGAGCTGACCAATCGCGAACAGAAGCTGGCGATCAGCTCCCGAAGCGTGGCGAACATTATCCGCAAAACCATTCAGCGCGAGCAGAACCGTATCCGCCAGCTGAACCAGGGCCTGCAGAGCGTGTCGTTCGGTCAGGTCAACAGCGTGCGTCTGAACGTTAACGTGCGTGAGACTCACTCGATGCTGCTGGACGTGCTCTCTGAACAGCACGAACAGCATCAGGATCTGTTCAACAGCAATCGCCTGACCTTCTCGGAAGCGCTGGCGAAGCTGTATCAGCGTCTGAATCCGCAAATCGATATGGGGCAGCGTACGCCGCAGACCATCGGTGAAGAGCTGCTCGACTACCGTAGCTACCTGGAGATGGAAGTTGAGGTTAACCGTGGGTCCGACGGCTGGCTGCGTGCGGAATCCGGTGCGCTGTCGACCGGTGAGGCTATCGGTACCGGGATGTCGATTCTGGTAATGGTGGTACAGAGCTGGGAAGATGAAGCGCGTCGTCTGCGTGGTAAAGACCTCTCTCCGTGCCGTCTGCTGTTCCTTGATGAAGCCGCACGTCTGGATGCCCGCTCTATCGCTACGCTGTTCGAACTCTGCGAACGTCTGGAGATGCAGCTTATTATCGCGGCGCCGGAAAATATCAGCCCAGAGAAAGGCACCACCTACAAGCTGGTACGTAAAGTGGTGAATAACCATGAGCACGTACACGTGGTGGGTCTGCGCGGCTTCGCTGCCCAGTTGCCGGAAACGCTGCCAGGTACTGCCGACGCATCGTAGCATATAGCCCGGACGAGCGAAGCGACTCCGGGAAATGGCACTAAATCCGAAAACAGAATTTAAGGCGACATTTATGTCGCCTTTTTTGTTATCCGTATTTAGCCTATAGCGCGTTATTATCTTTAGACTTCTTTACATTTCACCGGGCAAAAAAGTTTTTGTCTTTATATACTGAAGGTGAGCCCACGTTACGGGTCTTTGTATATTTAACAGGGGGCAAGGGATGTTGCTGAAAAAAGAAAATGGTCGTCGGTTGTCAGCGGTGAGTTTGTGTCTGGCAATGACGTTTGCTCCACTGTTTACCGCTGCTGCGGGCGAGCCAGAACTCGTGCCGTCTGATAGTAGCGCACTGCCTGCAGAACCTTCTCCGGTACTGCTCCAACCGGGTGCGCAATCGCCCGTGATGGCAAACCTTGTCGGCACTCAGCCACTGGCGGACGGCGCGGCGGCGAAAAGCCGTGCTGAGATCCAGTCGATACTGCCTGCCGGCTATCAACCCGTCTATATGAACCCGCTGGTGACGCTCTACGCCGCTCGCGAGATGAAACCGATGTGGGATAACCGCGATGCGGTCCGTGCCTTCCAGCAGCAACTTGCGGAAGTGGCTATCGCCGGTTTCCAGCCGCAGTTTACCCAATGGGTTGAACTGCTCACTAATCCCAACGTCAGCGGTATGGCTCGCGACGTTGTGCTCTCCGATGCGCTGATGGGCTATTTGCACTTTATTAGCGGCATTCCGGTTCAGGGCAACCGCTGGCTGTACAGCGATAAACCTTATACCCTGGCGACGCCGCCGCTGTCAGTGATGAATAAGTGGCAGATGGCGCTGGATAACGGTTCACTGGTGCCGTTTATTACCGCTCTGGCACCGAAGCATCCGCAGTATGCGGTGATGCATCAGGCGCTGCTGGCGCTGGTGGGGGATACCCGCCCATGGCCGAAATTGACCTCCACGACGGCGCTACGGCCAGGCCAGTGGAGCAGCGACGTGCCTGCACTGCGTGAAATTCTGCAGCGTAACGGCGTGCTGGATACCAGTCCGGCGATCCCGCTACCGGGGGATGACGTCGGCAAAACGAAAAAAGCAGCGAAGAGCGCACCTGCGGCCTACGATCGTCAGTTGGTAGATGCGGTTAAGCGTTTCCAGGCGGCGCAGGGCTTAGGGGCTGATGGGGTGATCGGCGCTTCAACGCGCGATTGGCTCAACGTCTCTTCCGCAGAACGTGCAGGTGTGCTGGCGCTGAATATTCAACGTTTGCGCCTGCTGCCGGGGAAAGTCTCTACCGGAATTATGGTCAACATTCCTGCGTATTCGCTGGTCTA
The DNA here is from genome assembly GCF_046569695.1 of Kluyvera sp. 142486. Classification (NCBI taxonomy): domain Bacteria; kingdom Pseudomonadati; phylum Pseudomonadota; class Gammaproteobacteria; order Enterobacterales; family Enterobacteriaceae; genus Kluyvera; species Kluyvera sp. 142486. The sequence goes on along the minus strand of NZ_JBKHUI010000004.1, from coordinate 2,230 downwards.
TTATCTCAACGGCAGCGAAGCGCTGGCTTCACGCGTTATCGTGGGGCGCCCGGATCGTAAAACGCCGATGATGAGCAGCGCGCTAAATAACGTGGTGGTCAACCCGCCGTGGAACGTACCGCCAACGCTCGCGCGCAACGACATTCTGCCAAAGCTGCGTAATGACCCTGGGTATCTGGAGCGCCACAACTATACCGTGCTGCGTGGATGGAACAGTAAAGAAACTATCGATCCGTGGCGCGTGGATTGGTCAACGATCACGCCGTCGAATTTACCGTTCCGTTTCCAGCAGGCGCCGGGCGACCATAACTCATTGGGCCGCTATAAGTTTAATATGCCAAGCTCAGACGCGATTTATCTGCATGATACGCCTAACCATAATCTGTTCCAGAAAGATGCGCGGGCTTTAAGTTCGGGATGCGTGCGGGTAAATAAAGCCTCTGATTTAGCAAATATGCTGTTACAAGATGCAGGCTGGAATGACGCTCGTATATCTGATGCGCTGAAGGAAGGTAATACGAGATACGTTAATATCCGGCAGAATATTCCGGTTAATCTCTATTATCTAACCGCCTTTGTTGGCGCTGATGGTCAGACACAATATCGAACAGATATTTACAATTACGATGTCACGGCGCGATCCGGCGCACAAATTTTGCCAAAAGCGGAACAATTAATCAGATAAATGAAGTAGTTCAGGTAATGTAGTGGTCGAATAAAAAGCGTAGATACCAGTCCCGAATGTCTGGGGCTGGTGGTTCTGCGCTACAGGCCGCCTTGACGCTGGCTTTGATGCCCGGTAAGGTGCAATACGTGCGCCAGAAGTGCATATATTTCGATCACATTTACTGACTGTAGACCTGATTATCATGGACAAATTTGACGCTAATCGCCGCAAACTGCTGGCGTTAGGTGGGGTTGCGCTGGGCGCTGCCGCCATCTTACCCACGCCTGCACTTGCGACCCTCTCGACCCCTCGTCCACGTATTTTAACGTTGAGTAATCTACATACGGGCGAGTTGCTAAAAGCCGAGTTTTTTGACGGCCGAGGCTATATTCAGGATGAATTAGCAAAACTAAACCATTTTTTCCGTGACTATCGCGCGAATAAAATAAAGAGCATCGATCCTTCATTGTTTGATCAGCTCTATCGCCTTCAGGGATTATTAGGAACAAATAAGCCTGTGCAATTAATCTCCGGGTATCGTTCCCTTGATACCAATAATGAGCTGCGAGCGCACAGCAGTGGGGTAGCGAAAAAGAGCTACCACACTAAAGGTCAGGCAATGGATTTCCATATTGAAGGTATTTCATTAAGTAATATACGCAAAGCAGCGTTATCTATGCGCGCAGGTGGTGTAGGATATTACCCACGTAGCAACTTTGTGCATATTGATACCGGTCCGGTTCGGCACTGGTAACTCTACGCCCGACAGTTCAGATGCGCTGATGTATCTGAACGGTGCTGAGTATAAACAGGAGCAGCATGAATTATCGTATTATTCCGGTCACTGCGTTCGCGCAGAACTGTTCGTTGATCTGGTGTGAGCAAACTAAACTGGCGGCGCTGGTCGATCCAGGTGGTGATGCTGAGACCATTAAACAGAAAGTTGCCGAGGCTGGCGTGACGTTGCAGCAAATTTTGCTGACCCATGGTCATCTTGATCATGTGGGTGCGGCGGCGGAACTGGCACAGTACTACGGTGTGCCGGTGATTGGGCCGGAAAAAGAAGATGAGTTCTGGTTGCAGGGGCTGCCGGCACAAAGTCGAATGTTTGGTCTGGACGACTGCCAGCCGCTGACGCCGGATCGCTGGCTAAATGAAGGCGATACCGTCAGCGTGGGCAACGTGAAGCTGCAGGTACTGCACTGCCCAGGGCACACGCCAGGTCATGTGGTTTTCTTTGATAATGATGCGCGGTTGCTGATTTCCGGCGATGTGCTGTTTAAAGGCGGCGTAGGGCGCAGTGACTTCCCGCGCGGTGACCACGCGCAGCTGATTGACGCTATCAAGCGCAAGCTGCTGCCGCTGGGTGATGACGTGAAGTTTATTGCCGGGCATGGGCCGATGTCGACAATCGGCTATGAACGTCAGCATAATCCGTTCCTACAGGATGAACTTCCCGTCTGGTAAGTGACTAGTCCTGATATAGGTTGACAGTTTTCTGTCGATAAAACGCCTGATGAACGTCATCGGGCGTTTTGTACTTCAGGGCCAGATGTGGCCGTT